>CATLEM010000027.1 GCA_949916155.1 uncultured Dorea sp. | reverse complement strand
GCGGAGTAAAGACGGTTACGATCAAGAAGAATAAGACGACTTCAAAGAAGATCGCGAAATTAAAGAAGAATACAAAGTATTATGTAAGAATCCGCACATATAAGACAGTAAAAGTGAATGGGAAATCTACAAAGGTTTACTCTTCATGGTCAAAAGTAAAGAGTGCGAAGACGAAGAGATAATACAGATATAATCTATCTTAACACATAACATGACAGTTTAAGCCGTCACTATTGCAGTAGTGGCGGCTATTTCTTTTGGTTTACAAAATGAAAGATATTGCCATTATTCTGAGCAGTATTGAAAACATTGACACATCCTAATGAAATGGGGTATATTAAAAGCAATAAGAGGGAAAATGATGAAACAAGTATATAACAGTATTATGATTGGTTTTGATTTGGGATAGAACCGCTTAAAGAGTGAGGAGGACATTGTGTGATAACAGTGTATTTGGATAATTGTTGTTATAACAGACCATTTGATGACCGTTCAAATATTAAAAACTATCTTGAGCGGGAGGCAATATTATTAATTATGCAGATGGCCTATGACGGGAATCTTTGTATTAACGGTTCCGAAGTCCTGCTGAAAGAAATGTCAAAAATTTCTGATTGTGAAAAGAGGAAAAATGTTGAAGGATTATATCAGTCAATTATATCAGAGACAATTGTGGTTAACAAAGAAATTATCGACAGAGCTAAGATGATTATGGAGCAGTCATCGATCAAAGCTTTTGACAGTATGCATTTGGCAAGTGCAGAACAAAGTGCGGATGTTCTGTTGACAACAGATACAAAATTTTTGAAAGCAGCAAACAGGATAAAAACAAAGGTACGTGTAAAAGATCCGGTAACATTTATTTTGGAGGTGGTTGAAAATGAATACAACAATTAGTTTGAAAAAAAACAGTGATATAAGGAGAATGGGTACGGAAGCACTGGTTAAAGCGCTGGGACCTGTTGGAATGGCTAGGTATTTGGAGGAATTTGATAACGGCGGTAAAGGTGATTATACTATCGAGAAATATGAACAGCCAGAATGGTCAATTGATGATATATTAAAATAAATAAGCAGGAAACCGGGACGAAAAATGTTCCGGTTTCGTTGCATTCAAAGTAAAATTGACGGAATTATTATAAAAAAGCCTTGTTTATTTTTGGATAAAGTGCTACAATACGAATGGATAAAAGCATAATTTTTTGTTAAAAATTATGCAATATTATTTAAAAGGAGGGTTACATATGAAAAAAAGTAACAAAAGACATTTTGGCACATTGTTCCTGTCATTGCTTCTTATTTTCTGCTTATGTGCAGCACCTGTCCAGAGTGCAGTAGTACATGCAGAAGAAGATGTTGACGCTAATGAAAATGTAGAACAGCCAAAAGACGAGACAGAAGCCCCCGATGAAATAGGGGTGGAGGGGGGTATTCCGGATTCTGAAGAAAGCGGAGTAAATGATCCCGCGGTTCAGATAGAGGAGCCTTTACAGATCCAGCAGGATGAGGCAGTTCCGGAAACTGCACCGGATGCGGAGACAGAGAGTGTTCCAGAACCGGCAGCAGAGGTTCCGGAAAGTGAGCCGGAAGTTCTGACAGACGATGAGGCTGTACCGGCGGATCCGGCACAGTTGGTTTATGGAGACGAGAATTTACCAAATAAAGATGCCTTTGTGCTTCTGATATTCGGCGACGGATTTACAAAGGATGAACAAAAGAAGTTCTATGATGAAGCAAAGAAAACTGCAGAGTATATAGTGGAGACATCCCCGTGGGATGAGTTTAAGGATGTAGTAAAGTTTTATGCAAAGGGCGTCATTTCCAATGAGTCCGGAGCAAAAGGAGATAAGGCAAAAAATCAGGAGGAAGCAGATAAGGATACGCGCGATACGTATTTTGGAGCATCTTTTTGGACTTATGGTGCGCAGAGAGGCCTTTCCCTGAGTGATGACGGAGCAAAGAAGATACCGGTATTGAAACAGCAGTTCCTTCCGGAAGCGGATTACGCAGTTGTTCTTGTTAATTCTACGACTTACGGTGGTATAGGCGGAACATACTGTACAGCATCTTTGAACAGTGAATCGCTGGAGATGATGCTTCATGAGATGGGGCATACGATTGGACGGCTGGGAGACGAATACTGGCCGGGAAGCGGAACTGAATACTGGCCGAATATGACACAAGAGACAGATCCGGAAAAAATAAAATGGAGTAGATTTATCGGAAAGAATGGCGTAGGCATTTATGAATATGATAACGGAGGCGACGGGTGGTATCGTCCTCATGAGAGCTGTAAGATGCGTTATCTTGGCAAACAGTATGCATTCTGCGAGGTATGTAAAGAAGGATTGAGAAAAGCTTTCAGTAAAGCTACTACGCAGAGCAAGCTCTTTTTCCAGACATATGCGGATATTCTTTATGAGACAGGTGAAGAAAAAGATATTAGAGAATATTTTATCGTTAGAAAAGGCTATGAAGATGTAACAGTTGGGACTCCGGTCAAGGAGGAGACAGGTGACAATTTAGGCGATAAGCTTCATCTGACATATAAGGATGCCGAAGGAAACGTTTTGGATAGTGCACCGTCAAAAGCAGGTACATATAAGGTCGAAGCAAGGTTTGACGGCAATGAGACATTTGATGAATGTTCAGTGACGGCAGAATATACGATAGAGCTTCCGAATCTGATCACATTAAATATGGAAAGCAAAGTATTTGATGGAAAGCCGGCTGCACCTGATGTAAAAGTTGATTATGATAAAGAATATGAAGTGAAATATCACTATACAGGAACTGTTCCGTATGCTGCAGAGATTACATATCCCTATGACAGTGAAGAGGCTCCGACCAAGCCGGGGCGTTATACTGTTGAGGTGTCAGCGTACGATAAAGCGAGCGGTACGAAGATCAGCAGGAAATTCAAAGATTTCGAGATTAAGTTTAAATCTACGAATATAACAGATAACAATAGCAAAGAGTATGTCGGAACACAGCCATATACTAACAATAAGACGATTGTGTTCACAGGAGAAGGATTCACCGCTGGCGAGCAGGATAAATTTGAGAAGAAAGCGGCAGAATATATCAAGTATTTCAGAAATATGGAGCCGTATAAAGAGGCAGATATCTATTTCAATTACAGTACAGTTGAGGCGGTATCTGACGAATCCGGAATCGGCAAGCAGCCGAAGAATACTTATTTTGAGCTTACTTATGACGATAACGGAAAAGTAGCCCTGCCAAAAGAAGAAGGAAAGGCAGTTCAGGGGGCAATGTATATCGGTAACAATGTTGTTACCTCATTTTATAAAGCGGCAATCGTTATCGTAAATGATGAGAATGTAAAAGAAGGAGCAACATTTACGAACAAACGGTTCACCGTATTTGCAGGAATGGATGAGAATGGCATGAAGTTCGCTGCAAATGAACTTTTGAATTATTTTAATGGAAAAGATGAAGGGTACAGAGCAGTTACGGCGGAAGAGAAAGATGCTCAGAGAATACAGTTCTTGAAAGCTGTCTATTGTCATTGGTATGGGGTAGATTGTGCACCGATCCTCTCTCGTGCATATGATGAGAAATTTGTGGAGAATGGGAAACCAGTCGATCTTGCTCCGTATTTCCATACCTATGTTTCGGGAAAAGATGTACCGATGAAATATATCATCTCCTATTATGCAGATGATAATGGAAAGCTTGGGAAAAAATTAAGCGGTGCACCTTCCGCGGCAGGAACTTATTATGCAAAAGCAGAGTTTGATATGGGCGGAAAAGAGACCATACCGGTTGAGTTGGATGGTAAAACCTTTAACCTTGTAAACGCAAGAGGCGGCACAGCTTTCACGATCCAGCCGAAAACCGCGGATGGGGCAGTAAGCCAGCCGAAGACACTTGCACTTTCCAAGACTAGCTATACATATGACGGAAAGACAAAGAAACCGTCCGTAACAGTAAAGGATACGGCAGGAAAAGTTATTCCGGCATCCAACTACACGGTTTCCTATGCAAAGGGAAGAAAGAATGTCGGCGTATATTCGGTAAAAGTAACTTTCAAAGGCGAATACAAAGGAACGCTTTCAGGAAGCTTTAAGATCGTGCCGAAGTCAACTTCCGTGAAGTCGGCGAAAGGCGGAAAGAAGAATGTAACCGTTAAGTGGAAGAAACAGACAAAACAGACCACAGGTTACCAGATCCAGTACTCCGCAAAGAAGAAATTCACGAGCGGAGTAAAGACGGTTACGATCAAGAAGAATAAGACGACTTCAAAGAAGATCGCGAAATTAAAGAAGAATACAAAGTATTATGTAAGAATCCGCACATATAAGACAGTAAAAGTGAATGGGAAATCCACAAAGGTTTACTCATCATGGTCAAAAGTAAAGAGTGCGAAGACGAAGAGATAATATCATTAGAAACGGCGAGAACCCCACATGCCATAAGGCTGTGGGGTTCTCGTTGTTATTATAGTTATCTAAAAGGAATGAGAGTAAAGTGCTGCACGGTTCATCGTGCAAACTTTTATGAGGGGGAGATAGTGATAAGTGCTTTATCAACTATCTGTATACAAGTATAAGGGATAAATGTGTCCAAAATATGTTGAATCTCTTAAACAAATCATAAGTTTCTTAAAAACTACTTAAGAAGAGATGAATTGTGTATAATTCAATTGTTTTCGCACGGACTGTGGGGAAGATGAGTACTCTTATAGTGAGAAAAAATATGATGAAAGCGGTGCAGACAGCATGGCGAAACCAAAGTTTATTGTGATAGACGTATCCCATCATCAGGGGAAGATTGATTGGAGACAAGTAAAAAGAAGCGGTATCGGAGGAGTGATCATACGAGTTTCTGACAGTACAGGCACGCCGGACCGGCAGTGCAGCAGGAATATCGCACAGTGTGAAAAGTATAAGATTCCTTTCGGGCTTTATATCTATTCCAGGGCGAAGGATAAAAAGACTGTGCACAAAGAAGCGAATATCATTCTGAAAAAGGCAGAGGGGCATAAGATTCAGTTTCCGCTGTATATCGATTTAGAGCAGCCGGGGTGTGAGAAATATGCGAAGATGGCTGCGAAAGAATTCGGCAGGATCGTGGAAAAAAAGGGATACCGGTGCGGTGTGTATGCAAATCAGAGCTGGTGGAAGAATTACCTTAAAGGACTGAACCGGTATTCCAAATGGGTTGCGCGCTACGGCAGAAAACCGACCATATCCGGGGTGGATATGTGGCAGTATACGATGGAAGGAAAGATATCCGGGATATCCGGAACTTGTGATAAAAGCAAATGTTATCTTGATTTTCCGGAGATATTGGATTGAAGAACTGGACTGGTATAAAACGTAAATAATGGCTCTTTCATTCATGCCAAATCTGTTATACAGTAGGGGAGACAAAAATTACATGAAGGAAAAGAGGTCATAATAATGAATTTTAATCTGAAAAAAATGGTTACGGCAGCGCTGTTCGCAGCGCTGGCATGCGCTGCTACGATGTCTGTACGTATTCCGACACCCGGAACAAGCGGATATATCCACCCGGGTGATGCAATAGTTATTCTTTCGGGAGTGTTCCTCGGACCGGGATGGGGCTTTTTGGCGGCGGGCATCGGCTCGGCGATGGCAGACCTTTTAGGCGGATATTTTCTCTATGTGCCGATCACATTTGTGATCAAAGGGGCGGTTGCGTTCGCTGCGGGGACGCTCTTCCGGAAAATGGGCAGGACGCCGAACAGCCGTTACGCTGCGGTAATCCTCGGGGGTGCGGCAGATATCGTGCTGGTCGCGGGCGGATATTTCCTGTGCGAAACGATGCTTTACGGAGCGGTGGCAGCGGCGGCCAGCGTGCCTGCCAATATGGTCCAGGGGGTCAGCGGGCTTATCCTGGGCGCGGTGCTTTATCCGGTGCTTTTGGCGGTTCCGGATGTCCGGCAGCTTGCCAACGGGCAGGGAAAAGCAGCCTGAGCGGTCAGATCTTTGTAAAAATATATAGTTGCCGTGCCTGGGGATACATGGTAAACTGTTGCATATAGTTATGCTGCAGTGATGTGTCAGGAAAGGATATTCGGCCTATGGATTTTTACCGTACCAGATTTACTGAAAAACTAAATGAATCGCTGAAGGCAGTATCGCCGATCATCGCGATCGTGGTACTGCTCAGCTTTACGATAACGCCTGTCCCGGCGAGTATATTGCTCCTGTTTTTATTCGGAGCGGTACTTCTGATCATCGGCATGATGCTTTTTACGCTGGGGGCAGAACTTTCGATGACACCGATGGGAGAGCGGGTCGGGACGAAGATGGCAAATACGATGCATCTTGGTACCGTCCTGCTTTTGTGCTTTCTTCTGGGCTTTATCATCACGGTGTCCGAGCCGGATCTGCAGGTGCTTGCGGAGCAGGTGCCCTCGATCCCTAATTCTGTACTGATCATCTCCGTTGCCTGCGGCGTCGGATTCTTTCTTGCAGTGGCGATGGTGCGTATGCTGTTTTCCGTGCCGCTGTCTGTGTTCCTGATTTTTTTCTATATCGTTGTGTTTGTGTTTACGCTGTTCGCGCCGGAAGATTTTCTTGCGGTGGCGTTCGATTCCGGCGGAGTGACGACCGGACCGATGACCGTTCCGTTTATCATGGCGCTTGGTATTGGTTTTGCTGCCGTGCGAAGTGATAAGCATGCAGAGGACGACAGCTTCGGCCTGGTGGCGCTTTGTTCTATCGGCCCGATCCTTGCCGTGCTGCTTCTTGGACTTCTCTACCAGCCGGAAGGCACGGGTTATACGCCTGCGGTGCTGCCGGATATCCAGGATTCCCTGGAGCTGTGGCAGTGCTTTAAAGACGGGTTTCCGGCGTACATTAAGGAAATTGCCTTATCGCTTCTTCCGATTGCTGTATTTTTTGCCGTGTTCCAGATCTTTTCCCTCAGGCTTAAGAAAAAGACACTGTTAAAGATCATTATCGGTATTGTCTATACTTATGCGGGCCTGGTGCTTTTTCTTACGGGGGTAAATGTGGGTTTTATGCCGGCGGGAAATTTTCTCGGGCAGACGATCGCCGGGCTTCCCTGCCGGTTTATCCTGATTCCGATTGGCATGGTGATGGGGTTTTACATCGTAAAGGCGGAGCCGGCGGTGTATGTGCTGATGGAGCAGGTGGAGGAGATCACTTCCGGGGCAATCTCCGGGAAAGCGATGGGGCTTAGCCTGTCCTTAGGCGTGGCAGTCTCGGCGGGGCTTTCTATGTTCCGCGTGCTGACAGGGATCTCCATCTTCTGGTTTATCGTGCCGGGATACATCATCGCGGTGTGCCTGTCTTTCTTCGTGCCGAAGATATTTACCGCGATCGCGTTCGACTCCGGCGGAGTCGCGTCCGGGCCGATGACCGCGACATTTCTTTTGCCCTTTGCCATAGGAGCGTGCCAGACGGTGGGCGGAGATATCGTGCGGGACGCTTTCGGGATCATCGCCATGGTGGCCATGACCCCGCTAATCGCCATTCAGATCCTGGGGGCGGTCTATAAGGTGCGCCTGCGCCAAGGCAAGGGAGAGGAAGAACTTCCGGTACTTTTGCCAGAGCCGGAAAAGGCAGCACAGCCTGTGGTTTCGTACCTTGACGGACTGGGAGACGACGATATTATAGAACTGTAGAGAGTCGGCAGGAAAAGAGAGGAGCGGGAATGTTATGAACGGGATCAGCCTGATGGGCATCATCACGAACCGTGGGATGCGTGATAAATTTATCACCTTTTTTAAACAGAATAACGTGCAGGTGACTTTTTCGACCCTTGGAGAGGGGACGGCCAGCAGCGCGGTGCTTGACTATCTAGGGATGGAGGCGACGGAGAAGGCGCTTTATTTTGCTTTTGTTACGCCAGATACCTGGAAGCATCTGAAAAAAGAGCTTTATACGAAGGTAAAGATCGATATTCCCGGCAGGGGGATCGCGTTTCTTATTCCTTTAAGCAGCATCGGCGGGAAGGGATGTCTTAAGTATCTGACCGCCGGGCAGGACGTTGTAATAGAGGAGGAGAGTACCTTGAAGAATACAGATTTTGAGCTTCTGATCACCATTGCAAACGCAGGATATATCGAGACGATCATGGATGCCGCAAGGAGCGCGAAGGCGCCCGGCGGGACAGTGATCCACGCGAAAGGGACCGGTGCAGAGTATGCGCGCAGATTCCTTGGAATATCTCTTGCGGAAGAGAAGGAGATGATCTTTATCCTTGTGCGCGCAGGACAGAAGAATGATATCATGCGCGCGATCATGGAGCAGGCAGGGACGAAGACGCCTGCCGGAGCGGTCACTTTTTCCCTTCCCGTCACCAGTACGGCAGGGCTTCGCATGCTTGAGGACTGATAGGTTGCTGTTCGCTCCGTTCACCGTAACATTGATACCGTATAATCCGGCAAAAACATAATTTTCTTGTTGACTTTATCTTAGTAAATTGGTAACATTGTACCGTAGAAAAATACTAAGATAAATTTGAGGAGAAATGTATCATGAAAAAATTAATTGCGATGATGTTGACGTTAATGATGATGCTGTCTTTGGCAGCTTGCGGTGGTTCTGGCTCCGGCTCGGATTCAGGCGCAGATTCCGACTCGGATGCCAAGACGGAGTCCGGGGCTTCTGACGACAGCGATATGGCGTATATCAAGGACAAGGGTACGCTGGTTGTGGGAATCACGGACTTTGAGCCGATGGATTTCAAGGATGACAGCGGAGAGTGGGTTGGTTTAGATGCGGATATGGCGAAGGCATATTCAAAGAGCCTTGGAGTAGAGGCGGAGTTCGTGGAGATTGACTGGGACAACAAGATCATGGAGCTTGAGGGTAAGACGATCGACTGTGTATGGAACGGCATGACCCTGACCGACGAGGTGACAAGTGCGATGGAGTGTTCTAACGCTTACTGCAATAATGCTCAGGTTGTCATCGTGCCTTCCGATAAGGCGGACAAATATCAGGATACCGACAGCCTGTCTGATCTTTCTTTCGCGGCAGAGGCAGGAAGCGCGGGAGAGGCGGAGATTTCAAAACTTAATCTTGAGTGCACGCCGGTAAAGGCACAGTCAGATGCGCTGATGGAGGTTGCTGCGGGGACTTCTGACGCGGCGGTCATCGATTCTCTGATGGCGGCTGCCATGGTAGGCGAGGGGACAGGCTATGAGAATCTTACCTATACAGTGGGCTTAAACAGCGAGGAGTACGGCGTAGGATTCCGTAAAGGTTCTGATCTGGCCGCTTCCCTGAATGAGTTTTTTGCTTCCAGCTACGCTGATGGCAGCATGGCGGAATGTGCGGAAAAGTACGGTGTTCAGGCTGCGCTCATTGAGCAGTAGGATAGCCGGAAATAATTCAGTCCTGTAGATTAATGTTCAAAAAGATAAGGTAATCGGTTATGGAACAGATGATGGAACAGATGCCGGTAGTTGTCCATGCGCTCAATATCGGCTTTCTGCAAACGTTAAAATTATTTTTTGTGACGCTTATCGGCGCATTTCCGCTGGGGCTTGTGATCGCGTTCGGCTCTATGTCGCAGTTTAAGCCGCTGAGTTATTTTTCAAAGCTGCTTGTCTGGATCATCAGGGGGACACCTCTGATGATTCAGCTTCTGATCATCTATTATTTTCCCGGGCTGGTGCTCCATAATCCCATCTGGGGGAGCGGAGAGTCCGGGCGTTTCCTGGCGGCATCCGTGTCATTTATCCTGAATTACGCCTGCTATTTTTCCGAGATCTACCGG
This sequence comes from uncultured Dorea sp., assembly GCA_949916155.1. Classification (GTDB taxonomy): domain Bacteria; phylum Bacillota; class Clostridia; order Lachnospirales; family Lachnospiraceae; genus MD308. Next base: position 10,949 of record CATLEM010000027.1, on the reverse strand, counting down.
GGCGGCATTCAGGGCGTGCCGGTCGGGCAGGAGGAAGCCGGGCTGGTGCTTGGTATGACCAAAAGCCAGATATTTTTTAAGATCACATTGCTTCAGATGATCAAGCGTATCGTGCCGCCCATGTCCAACGAGATCATTACGCTGGTCAAGGATACGTCTCTTTCCCGCATCATCGCCCTGCAGGAGATCATCTGGGCGGGCCAGGCATTCATGAAAGGCTCCTACGGGATATCCGGCGCTATCTGGCCGCTGTTTTTTACGGCTGTCTATTACCTGATCTTTAACGGTGTCCTGACAGTAGCGCTTGGCCGGTTGGAAGAAAAGCTTAATTATTTCAGATAACGGGGAGGGATATTATGGCGATTTTAGAGGTAGAACATATCAGTAAGTCTTTTAACCGCACAGAAGTGTTAAAGGATATTAATTTCTCCCTGGAAAAGGGGCAGGCAGTTTCCATCATCGGTTCTTCCGGGAGCGGAAAGACGACGCTTCTTCGGTGCCTGAATTTTCTGGAGCGGCCGGATAAGGGGACGATCAGAGTGGGAGGAAAGACGCTGTTTGATTCCGGCGACCCGTCCACACAGCTTGAGTCGGCGATCCGGAAAAAGAGGCTGCATTTTGGCCTGGTCTTCCAGTCTTTTAACCTTTTTCCACAGTATACCGCGCTTGGCAATGTGATGCTGGCCAAGGAGCTTTTAGCTTCCGAGCAGCCAGATTACAAGGCAAGGAAAAAGGAGATCCACGAAGAGATCCATGGGCAGGCCAGAGAGCTTTTGACGCAGATGGGCCTTGGCAACCGGATGGAAAGCTACCCTCATCAGTTGTCCGGCGGGCAGCAGCAGCGGGTAGCTATCGCGAGGGCACTTGCACTGTCGCCGGATATCCTCTGCTTTGATGAGCCGACCTCCGCCCTGGATCCGGAGCTTACAGGGGAAGTCCTCCGGGTGATCAAGGAGCTGGCGGATAAAAAGACTACGATGATCATTGTGACCCATGAGATGTCATTCGCAAGGGATGTGGCGGACCATACGATATTCATGGACGAAGGGATTATCGTGGAGCAGGGAGACCCCAGGCAGGTGTTTGAATGTCCGGGAGAAGAGCGGACGAGGCAGTTTTTATCCAGGTTTACCAATGGGTAGGATGAAAAAGCCGCCGCAGAGGATAATACCTTTGCGGCGGCAGTTTTTGTTTCAGTGTCAATGATATCTTAGCGCTTCGATCGGATTCTTCTTTGCTGCCCGGTTCGCCGGGTAAAGCCCGAACAGTACCCCGATTCCTACGGAAAATGCAACAGATAAAAGGACGACGCTCAGCGACAGGCTGTATCCTGTGCTGCCGATGATGTTGATCCCTTCTATGATGATCCATGAAACGATGATGCCGATAAAGCATCCAAACAGGCTGATGATGAGCGCTTCGATGAGAAATTGCAGCATGATCGCTCCGCGGCTGGCGCCGACGGCTTTTCGGATGCCGATTTCCCGTGTGCGCTCGGTGACGGATACCAGCATGATATTCATGATCCCGATGCCGCCTACCAGCAGCGATATCCCCGCGATGCCGCCAAGAAGCAGAGACAGGGTTTTGGTCACGCTGTCCATGGCCTCTGCAACAGAGGATTGATTGAAGATGGAAAAGGCATCCTCGTCCTGATCAAATCGTTCAAGAAGCATGACCTCCAGTGCATCTTCCGCCGCGTCCATATCATCTTCCGATGCAGAGATGCAAAAAGATGTAACGTTTAGGGATACGTCTTCAGACAGGCGGATCAGAGACGTATAAGGAATATATGCCCTCAGGGTGTTTTGCGATGCGGTGTTAAGGGAACTGTTTTCTTCTTTCAGTACGCCGATGATGAGAAAACTTTTCCCATTGAACCTTACTTTCTCCCCGACGACATCTGTACGCCCGAGGACTTCCGCGGCAAGGTCCGCGTTGATGACCGCGACATTGCTGTGGTTGTCGAGGTCCGGCTTCATCAGGAATCTCCCTTTTTCTAACTGAAGCCCCTGAATGTCCAGATATGCGGCAGTTGTCCCGATAAGCACGGTATCTTCTTCTGCATAAGCGCCGGACACGGCGGCTGCAGCGGATGCGGCGGGTGCGATGCTCTCGAACATGCTGTCTTTGGTAAATGCCGGTAATTCCGATAGTTTTATCGGATGGCCGTGGTCGTTGGATATGGTTACGTTTAACATATTGCTGCCCAGTGCATTGATGGAATCCGTGATAGAACCTGTTGCGCCGTTTACGAGGGAGACAAGGACGACCAGTGACACGATTCCGATGATGATGCCGAGCATGGTTAAAAACGAACGCAGTTTATTGGAAAGAATTGATGTTACAGCCATTTTTAGAGATTGTACGGTCATATTGCCACCTCCCATGCGTGCCCGTCTTTCATGCGGATACGCCGCTGTGCCTGTGCAGCTACGGATTCATCGTGGGTGATGATTACGATCGTATTGCCGTGTTCGTGAAGATCCTGGAACAGATCCATGATCTGGGAACCTGTGCCTGAATCCAGATTTCCAGTTGGCTCATCGGCCAGGTATAGGGAAGGCTCTGCCGCCATCGCGCGGGCAATGGCGACTCGCTGCTGCTGGCCGCCGGAGAGCTGGTTCGGCTTGTGTCTCCTGCGTTCATAGAGCTGTACTTTTTCAAGGGCGTTATGTACCCGCTCTTTTCGCTTCTTTGCCGGGAGCTTTTGGTAGATCAGAGGGAGTTCCACGTTTTCCTCAGCGCTCATATTCCCGATAAGATTGAAGCTCTGAAAGATAAATCCGATCTTTTGGCTGCGGATGCGGGTGAGTTCATTTTCTGTATAATCTGTCACAGGCTGCCGGTCCAGCAGATACTGACCTTTATCAGCAGTATCAAGGCACCCCATGATATTCATCATTGTCGATTTCCCGCTGCCGGACGGCCCGATGATACTGACAAATTCTCCGGAGGATATGTGAAGGTTCGCGTGATCGAGCGCGTGTACTTCTTCGCCGCCGATACGGTATATTTTTGATATGTCCTTGAATATGATCATGCCGCTATCCTCCTTAATTGCCGGAATTGCCGCCGGAAAATTGTCCGCCGCTGCGTGAGCTTCCGGAATCCTGCCGTTTTCTGCTGCCGTCCGAAGGGGAACCGGGCATATTGCCGTTACCGCCTGTGCCACCGCTGCCGGGCACGCCGCCTATGAATTTACCGTCAGGCATACCGCCGGGGAATTGAACGTCTCTTTCGGAATCATCTCTGCTGGAACCAGTTCTTGTGTAATAGACTTGTGTGCCTTCAGAAAGCCCCCTTAAGATCTCAACGTTCTGTCCGTCGGACAGACCGGTTTCTACAGTGACCTCTCCGGCTAGTTCCCCGCCGCTGCTTTTTGCTGTATATACGAAGATTTGCGTTCCTCTTTGCTGGAGGGCAGTCATAGGGAGGATTAGTGTGTTCTCAGCGTTGTTTACTTGTATGGACGCGGAGGCACTCATCCCAATGCGCATCCGTTCGTCCATGGGAACAGTGATTTCTACTTCGTATTTTGTGCTGCCGCTTCCTGCGACGGCAGCAGTGCTGATCTTCGAGACCTTTCCGGTGAAAGTTTCATTTTCCAGTGCGTCAAGGGTTACGGAGGCAGTCTGGTCTTTTTCCACAGACAGGATATCCAGTTCATCTACATTTACCGTGATTTTTGCATTGTCCTGCTTTGCCAGAGTAAATGCGGCCGTCTCGCAGGAGCTGTATTCGGCTGCGGAATCCGAAACGGAATCATCAGAGGCGGCGCCGTTTAAAGAGGAGGATTTGCTGCTGCCTGTGCTGCTGGAGATCCCGGCTGATTTGCCGGAGCTTTTGCCTGTACTGCCGGAAATCCCGGCTGATTCTTGGGATTTTTTTTCGGTATTGTCTTTACTATTCTGTATTTCCGAAGTCTTTTCATACTTTGCAGTGATTTTTAATGTATTTCCTTCGCCCGTGTGATAGATGTTCCAGTTAAAAGAGGCATCTTTTATGACTGGAAGATTTTTTTCGGAAAATGTACAGCCGCTTTTTGCGGTCAGGACAACTGTTGCCGTATAGCTTATTCCGCCCTGGAAAGTGCTGCCGCTGCAGTCCCAGGAGATGGTTCCTTTGTATGTATTTGTTTCGGATATGCTTTTCTGCGGTATGGCTCCGGTCACCGGGGGCTGTATGGTTAAGCTTGAAAAATCATCGACAGTTTTCAGTGCGTTGTCTTCACCGGAGGAAGGTGCTGAAGTATCTTCTGTTCCGGATGCGGGAGAAGGTGAGTTGGTATCGTCCGGTTCGGATACGGAAGAAGCTGTATCAGTATCTGCGGTCAGAAAAAGAAGGGACGGAGTGTTACCTGTATCTTTTTCTGACATCCGGGAAAGGGAACTGTTATTTTGTGCCGTACTGTCTGAAGCTGTGTCTTCTGAAGGAGTGTCCGCGGAAGTCTCAGTGTTTTCTGAGACATATACCGTACTTACGATGCCGTCAGAGGGAGCTTTCACCACCGGCTTTTTATAGAGAGCGGAAAGTGTTTTTTCAGTTTCTTCAAGCTCTTCTTTTTCGCCTTTCAGCCCTTCTTTTTCCAGTGCAGACAGAGTGCTGGCGTCCAATTTGTCATTTACAGTTTCCAGATTCTCCCGGACATCGGCGAGAAGACGGGCGATGGAAGATTTGTCAAGTGTAGCGAGGGTCTGCCCCTTTGTCACCTCTTCGCCGCTTTCGGTCTTGACTTTCACTACTTTGATTCCTGCCGGGAGGGTGACGTCTATTGTTTCTGCTGCCTCCAGATTGCCGCTTGCGTCTATTGTATTGCTGATGCTGCCCTTTGTCACAGCGGCGCTCTGTACGCGGGATACGGACGCTTCCTTTGTACGGACGCCTTTAAGCCGGACGGTGACTGCGAATATTCCAACGCCCAGTACAAAGATAAATGCGGCTGCAATTAATCGGTTTGCTTTCTTTTTCCATATTGCTTTCAGAAATTTTCTGTTTTTCATAGATTCCTCCTTTAGCCAGTTGATTTAGAATTATTTTATTTTTAAACTGTGAAAGTTTGTTGGGAAAAAGGTGTTTATTTTGTGAAAATTATACGTGTATATTTCATGGATCTTCTTCATCTGACAGTGTACATTTAAAAAAAAATAAGATATAATTGTAAGAAATTGCGAAATTCAGGAGGATTCCCTTATGGATATTTTTGAAAAATTACATAACGGCAGTATCTACGATCCCGGTGATGCAGACATTCTCGAAGAACAGATGGGCTATCAGGAGCTTCTGTATGATTACAATAAGACCAGGCCCGGTGAGGGAGAGAAGCGGACCAGGCTCTTAAAGGAAATGTTCGCGGAGATCGGGGAAAACTGCTATGTCGAGCCTCCTCTTCATTCCAATATGGGAGGACATCATGTGCATTTCGGCAAAAACATCTACGCCAATTATAATCTTACGCTTGTGGATGATACGCACATCTATGTAGGCGACTATACGATGTTCGGGCCGAATGTAACTGTCGCTACCGCAGGCCATCCGATCCTGCCCGAGCTTCGCCGGAAGGGGCTGCAGTACAACATGCCGGTCCGTATCGGAAAGAACTGTTGGATCGGAGCCGGAGCGATCATTCTGCCCGGGATAACGATCGGGGATAATGTGGTTGTGGGCGCAGGAAGCGTCGTGACGAAGGATATTCCGTCCGATGTGGTCGCGGTGGGAAATCCATGCCGGATTCTCAGAGAGGTCGGTGAGCATGACCGGAAATATTATTTTAAGGACAGAGAAATTGATTACGAAGATTTGTAAAGATTTTACGTGAGAGAGGGGGAAGAAGGATGGATTACGAAGGACAGATCTGCCGTGCGCCGATGGAGCGTGCGTCGTTTATGCTGCCGGTTATGGTCGGCTGTTCTTATAACCGGTGTAAATTCTGCAACCTGTTCAGGCATCTTGCTTACCGGGAGCTTCCCCTGGAGCAGATCGAGGAGGAGCTTAAGCGGGTGAAAGCGGCGGGAGGGAATCCGAAGAAGATATTCCTCGGAGACGGCAATGCTTTCGGCCTTAAGACGGAACGGCTTTTGAGGATACTTGAGCGAGTACATGCATATTTTCCAGAATGTATGTGCATCAATATGGATGCCACGGTGACGAGCATCAGGATGAAATCAGATCAGGAACTTAAGCTTCTTTATGATCACGGGGTGCGGCATCTGTATCTCGGTATCGAGAGCGGGCTTGACGATGTGCTTATCTTTATGGAGAAGGATCATGACCTTGCACAGGCATATGAGGCTGTTGAAAGGCTTAAGCGTACCGGACTTATCTATGATGCGCATATCATGACAGGTGTTGCGGGAAAGGGACGCGGACAGGAGAATGCAGAGGCTCTGGCACTGTTTTTAAACCGTACAAAGCCGGCGCATGCGGTGAATTTCTCCATGTTCCTTCATAGAGAAGTGCCTCTTTACCGGCATATCGAAGACGGAACTTACCTTCCTGCGGACGAGCTGGAGAACCTTAAGGAAGAGCGCACCCTCTTGAAGCTGCTTGAGACAGAACTTTTGTATGACGGCTTTCATGATTATATCGAGGTGAGAGTCCGGGGAGAGATTCCTCGCGGCAAAGAGAAAATGGTGAAGAAGCTTGATCAGGTGATCGGCACCTATGAAGGAGGAAAGGCGCTCTATTCCTTTGTCCGGGGAGAATGTCCGGACCTTACAAGGTGCGGGAGCGGTGATTGCGGCGGAAAGCACATCTCAGAAAAAGTGTGGGATATGAACAGAAAGGATGACAGATAAAGGATGGAAAAATATGACGTTATAATCATCGGGGCGGGGCCGGGAGGAATCTTTTCCGCCTATGAACTGGTAAAGCTGAGAGAAGATCTTAAGATCGGCGTGTTCGAGGCCGGAAGCTGCCTGGAAGAGAGGAAATGCCCGATTGACGGGGATAAGATCAAGTCCTGCATCCACTGTAAAAGCTGCGGGATCATGAACGGATTCGGCGGAGCCGGGGCATTTTCGGACGGAAAATATAATATCACGAATCAATTCGGCGGTACGCTGTATGAATATATCGGGAAAAATAAAGCGACGGAGCTTATGAAATATGTGGACGGAATCAATGTGTCCCACGGAGGAGAAGGGACGAAGCTGTATTCTACGGCAAGCTCAGGGATAAAGAAGATGTGCCTGCAAAATGACCTTCATCTTTTGGAGGCGTCTGTCCGTCACCTGGGAACGGATATCAATTATATCGTGCTGGAGAATCTCTACAACGAACTGAAGGACAAGGTGGATTTTTATTTTGATACTCCGGTGGAGCGGGTGCTGAAAAACGAAGATTCTTTCGAGGTGCATACAGAGAGAGGGACGGCGGTGTGCAAAAACTGCATTATCTCGGCGGGGCGCAGCGGGAGCAAATGGATGGAGACAGTATGCTTAGACTTAGATATTCCGACGAAGTCTAACCGTGTAGATATCGGGGTCAGAGTGGAACTGCCGGCAGAGGTATTCAATCACCTGACGGATGAGCTGTATGAGAGCAAGATCGTATACCGGACGGAAAAATTCGAGGATCTGGTGCGTACATTCTGCATGAACCCTAAAGGAGTTGTTGTGAATGAGAACACAAACGGGATCGTGACGGTAAACGGGCACAGCTATGAGGATCCCGGGAAGCATACGAAGAACACGAATTTTGCGCTGCTTGTGTCCAAGCATTTTTCGGAACCTTTTAAAGACAGCAACGGCTATGGGGAAAGTATCGCGCGGCTGTCCAATATGTTAGGAGGCGGGGTCATGGTGCAGAGGTTCGGTGATCTGATCAGGGGCAGGAGAAGTACCGGAAAACGGATAGCAGAGAGTTATGTGACGCCGACACTTGCGGCTACACCGGGAGACCTAAGCCTTGTGATCCCGAAACGGATTTTAGACGGGATCATCGAGATGATCTATGCTTTGGATAAGATCGCTCCGGGTACTGCCAATGACGATACGCTTCTATACGGAGTCGAAGTCAAGTTCTACAATATGGAGGTAGAGATTGATGAACATCTTGAGACGAAGCATAAGGGGCTGTTTGTGATCGGTGACTGCAGCGGTGTCACCCACTCTCTGTCCCATGCGTCTGCCAGCGGGGTCTGGGTGGCAAGATATCTGAGCGAATGTCTGGCATAACGGATAATTGATATTCGTTATGCCGGTGTAAAAGAACAGTTGACGGAGGTTTTTTCGATGGATAATAAGAATATTGCGAAAATGGTGCTGTCAGTGCTGGTGGTAGTGCTGGGGAACGTGATATACGCGCTGGCGGTGAAGCTGTTCCTTATTCCGGCGGGGCTGGTGACAGGCGGGACGACCGGGATCGGACTGGCGGTAAATTATGCGGCGGGAGTGCCGGTGGCGACATTTGTCCTTATCTTTAATGTGGTGATGCTGGCGGCAGGATTCGCGGTGCTGGGGAAACAGTTTGCGCTGACGACTATCGTCAGTACATTTACCTATCCGATCGCGCTGAATATGCTGGATCTGCTTTTGGGTGATGTGGTGTTGAGCCAGGATCTCTTTATCTGCACGATTTTTTCGGGTCTTGGGATCGGGCTGTCCCTTGGGATCGTCATCCGTGCGGGTGCGTCCACGGGAGGCATGGATATCCCGCCCCTCGTGCTGAATCATTTTTTTAAGATTCCGGTGTCTGCGGGGCTTTACTTTTTTGACTTTATCATCCTGCTGCTCCAGGCGCTTTTCCAGCCATTGGAGAAGGTCTTTTACGGGATTGTGCTTGTCATCATCTATACGGTTACTCTGGATAAGATGCTGCTTATGGGAACGACGAAGACGGAGGTCCGGGTGGTGAGCAGTCATGCGTCAGAGATCTGCGATGCCATCCTTAAGCGGATGGACCGGGGCGTAACGCTCCTTTCCGCGAAGGGCGGGTATCTGAAAGAAGATACGACAGTGGTCTTAAGCGTAATCTCCAATCGGGAACTCCCCAGGGTGGAGCGGCTCATCCATGAGATCGACCCGGAGAGCTTTATCGTCGTCAACCGGGTCAGCGAGGTAAGCGGCAAGGGCTTCACGATGAGCAAGGAATACCGGTAAAAATGTCTGTTAATTCAGTGTAATCTGCAGCTCTACAGGATTGTGGTCAGAGTTGGCAAATGCAAGATCTATCGTCTTTACCGAATCGACCGTTATATTGGGCGAGGTGATAAACCCGTCGATCACATAATACTGTGTGTCTGCGGCGCCAGGGTCATACGGCCTGTTCAACAGGCGGCAGGAGGGTGCCTTTGTGTCATAGACAAGATTCCACCCTTCCTGCAGCACCGTCTCATCCACCACGCCCGGAGTCCAAAGCTCAGGGTCTTTGATCGGAAAGATGTCTAAGCTATCCGGGAACGTCTGGTTAAAATCTCCTCCGGAGACGACATAGTTGCCCGCTTCATATTCTTCCTTTAACAGTTTCACTAAGGCATCTGTCTGCGCTTTCTTTCCCTCGCCGTCATCGTAGGCCTCCAGGTGGAGGTTGACAGCCACCAGCTCTTTGTCCGTCCCTTCGATGGGGTAGCGGGTGACAAGAAGGCAGCGCTTTAAGTTCGCCAGACGCACCGGCCAGCCAAACGGGCAGGGAAGGCTGATCCTTTTCGGGTTTTCTGACATCATAAGATTCGACATGGTGGCGATGCCGGAATCGGTCTTCCCGATGGGCGGCAGCGGATAGGGGACGAAGCGGCAGCGGTAATTGGGGGCGTAGGCATATCCAAGCCCGGTCTGTTCGCTGTATGCACTGAGCTCGTCCGTATTTTCTGTCCTGTCAGAGTTCCGGTCAACCTCCTGCAGCAGGCAGATATCGTAATCTCCCTGCTTTATATAGTCCGCGATTGCGGACATATTCTGCTCTACGGCATCCTGGCTCTCAGGATGTACCATCGTCCCGCCGTCCATGAAAAAGTCCGCGCCGGCGCCAAGCCCTGCGTATCCGGTATTCCAGCTTAGGATTCGGATGGAGCGGTCAGCAGAAGGAGAAGCTCCCGGCTGGTTTTTCGGGGGACTGCCCAGAGGAAGCTCCTTTCGGATCTCGGTGTCGGCGGTTTCAAGTTTTTCCGGGCGGTATTCTGTGGCGGTGAGCCAGGCGAGCAGGCCGCCTGCGGCGAGGAGCAGGGTTAACAGGATGATTGCCGGGATTTTTACGATACGTTTCATAAGAGTTTATCCTTTCCCAAGATTGCTGCAAAATTTAATACAAAAATGATGGATATGTGCGCCATAATGTACTATTATATCTGAGGGGTGAGAGAAATGAAAGTGGATAAACAATTTTACCGGAAATTATTTTCTCTGGTACTTCCTATTGCGATGCAGAATTTCATGACTGCGGTAGTCAGCGCTTCGGATGCCTTGATGCTTGGGTTTAAAGGTCAGACGGCGCTCTCGGCGGTTTCCCTGGCCACCCAGGTGCAGTTTGTGCTGAATTTATTCTACGCTGCGCTGACCGGAGGCATGACGGTTCTGGCGGCACAGTATTGGGGGAAGAAAGACGCAAAGGCTCTGGAACATGTGTTGGCAGCGGCCCTTCGCTGCAGTTTTGCTGTCTCTTTCCTGTTTTTCCTGGCTGCGGCGGCAGCCCCGGAATTTCTCATGAGGATATTTACCGATGAGCAGAGGCTTATCCGCATGGGGGCGTCATATCTGCGGGTGGTGAGCAGTTCCTATCTCTGCATGGGAATAACCCAGGTCTATCTGTGCATTATGAAAAACAGCGGAAGGACATTGATGAGCACCATCTACGGCTCTGTGGCGGTGGTACTCAACCTGATCCTTATCCAGCTCAACATCAAGCGACTGATGGATATCGGCTGCTACCGCGGCATCCGTCATCGTATCGGACTTCCGGTTCGCGGCCAGAGCACCAAAAACAATGCGCGCACACGCAAGGGACGCAAGAAA
>CATLEM010000026.1 GCA_949916155.1 uncultured Dorea sp. | reverse complement strand
ATAACCGGTGTAAGCAGAGGGAGAGCCTGACAGAAGATGATGATTTTTTCTCCTTTTTGCCGGACCGTTTTCAGAATGTTGAGAGCCAGATCGAACGAAAGGAACTGGCAGAAATTCTGGAGACTATGATTCTTAAGCTGCCGGATAAGTACAGGGAGGTGTTGTATCTGTACTATTATAATGAAAAAACTTACAGCGAAATTGCAAGTATGCTGGATACGACGGAGGTAAATGCCTGTCAGATTGCCAGGCGTGCCAGAAAACTGCTGGAGGAAAAAATATTAAAAACAAAACTTTTAAGTGAAGAACTGCCGCAAAGGAGGGCACAGTATGAGTAGGTTACTGTTATCGGAAGACCTTTTGAAAGAAGCGGTGATCAGAGCCTGTGAAAGGGAAAATGCCATGTTGGGCATGCTGGCGGCGGAGGAAGAAGAGCCGGCATTTTCCCGTGAGTTTGAGAAAAGTATGCAGCGGCTCTGCAAAGAGGAAAAAAAGGGGGAAAGAGAGAATGTTATCAGTTACAGTCCTGTCAGGATCTCGAAAAAAAGATTAAGGGTTAAGATCATATTGATTGCAGCGTTAGTCGCAATGCTGGGCTCAATGACTGTACTGGCGGTAGAGCCTGTCCGCGAAAAGCTGTATAAGATGGTGGAGACACTTTTCACGGATCATACAGATGTTAATTTCCAAGAGATCGGAGAAGAGACGGCAGAGGATGAAATGGATTCAGAGGATTTGTCATTTAATCCGGCGGATTATCCGAGAAAGCTGAAATGGGTGCCGGAGGGGTTTAGCCTCTCTCAGGAAAATAAATATACGGATTTATATATATGTAATCAATTTTTTGAGAATATAGATTCTCAGGGAGTGTGCCATCAAATAGACTATGAACAAGCACTTATAGAGAATTCTGGTGGTTGGACGATTACTTCGGATGGAACACCGGCAGAGGAAATAGTAATTGGGAAGGAAAAAGGCAAATTGATTACGGATGAAGGAGGATACCATAGTATTATAGTGGTAAAAGGTGGATTTATATATTATATAGGCGGAAATGTAGATGTGGAGATATTAGTAAAGTGTCTTGTAACTGCTATTGAAGAAAATTAGAATTAAGTAATAAGTCGTCAAAAAGCGTGATTATAAGACGTTTCAGTTTTTTTGGTGAAATAATAAAAAAGTGTCACATAATGGATACGTAAGTGATTATATAATATATAAGAAAATTTATTTGGAGGTACGAAGATGAAAAATCAGAAAAGGAAGAATGTAGTTGTAATTTTGGGAATGAGTTGTTTGTTAGTATTGGGAATGCCATCACATGTTAATGCGGAAGCGGATAAGGAATACGATAATGAGAGTATATCAGTTCAGTATGTTAATCTTGGCAGAACAGATGCCAAGATAAGCATATCAGGAAGAAATGCATCTTGTTATGGAAAAGTTTCGAGTCGCTCAGGAAGAAGTTGCAGCTTAACGGTAACATTACAAAAAAAATCAAGTACTGGTTGGACAAATGTAAAATCGTGGTCAAAATCAGCAACTGCTTCATGTGAAATAAAGGCAAATTATACGCTGTCAAAAAAGGGAAGTTACCGTGTGAAAGCAGTTGGAAAATGCGAAGGAGAATCTAGAACCCAATACAGCACAACAAAGAGTTATTAGAGGTAGAATACATAGCCTGAATGTGTGATCTCACACATTCAGGCTTCTTTTTTTACGCTGAAGCTGCTTATATAGAAAGCCGGATACAGATATTGTACACTGCAATCGTACCAAATAAAAGTTTGCAGACAGATAAAAGATAAAAAAGAAAAGGAGGGGGACATATGAGATATTTGACGGAAAAGACAAGAGAGAAGAAGAAAAGTACATTGTGGAAAAGTATCTGTAATTCGCTGGCATTGCTTATGGGATTCAGCAGATTATATTTGCTGATAAGTATACTCTATAAGTCAGTGCAGGGGGTTATGCCGATGCTGTTTATCGTATTCATGCAGCGGATAGTGAATACGGTACAGAGCCGGGGAGGTTCTTACCGGGTTGTTTTGGGATATATCCTGGGATTTATCGGTCTCCATATAGTTAAGAGATTCTGGAAGCCCTTTATTGCAGGTACAGCAACAAATTCGGCCTGAAATTTTCCAAGCATGTCAGCATGCGGATGATGGGAAAGGCGCTCCGGTTATCGCTGAAAGATTTTGAAGATTCAGAGACATACGATGTGATTAACCGGGCACAGAATCAGACGGGATCTGGCATACTGGATTATATAAACTTAGTATTCGATATCCTGCAGCAGATGATATCGATCGCCGGTATGTCGTATATACTTTGTGGATTCCGCTGGCAGATTGCATTGATCATCCTGATCGTGCCTGTGGGCAGATGCATTGCAACTTATGTTATAGACAAAGAGCGGTATGAGATGAGGATGGGCAGGACGAAGCTGGAACGGCAGAGGTGGTACATTAATTTTCTTGTAATGACCGGGAACGCATTTAAGGAGATAAAGACTTTGGGAATCGGTAAGTATCTGCTGAAAAGATATGAAGCTATTCAGAATGGAATTATCTCACAGGAGGATAAGATGTATAAGAAAGGGGTGTTTGTCAGCGCCGGGCTCGATATATCAGACTGGCTGATAACAGGAGGGATATATGCTTATACATTCTTTCTTGGCTTTGGAGGTGAGATTCTCATCGGTGATGCGACTGCTTATATCGACAGCACGGATAATATCAAAGGTTCTGTAGAAGGTATCTTTTCCGGGATCAATGCCTTAGCGGAACAGTCCATGTATATCAGTCTTCTGTTTGATTTCCTGGAGCTTCCGGAGACTGCAGACATTAACAGAAAAGAAGTGGAAGCAGTCCGGTGTATTGAATTCCGTAACGTTTCCTTCAAGTACACGAACGGAAGATATGCACTGAAAAATGCAAGTTTTTTCATCAGGCCGGGGGAATCCGTAGCGCTTATCGGTGAAAACGGCTCGGGGAAGACTACTTTAACCAAACTATTGCTTGGATTGTATGATGAATATGAGGGAGACATCCTGATCAATGATACAGACTTGAAAAAAACAGGGATTGAGAGCTATCAGAAGAGGATTGGCACAGTGTTTCAGGATTATGTGAAGTATGAGACATCCTTGAGGGAGAATGTCGCATTCGGCGATATGAGCCAAGAGATACGAAAGGTATTAAAGGCAGTTAATCTTGCTCACAAAGCAAAGGGGGACGAAGGTATCGATACCGTGATCGGCAGCTGGTTCGGCGGGATGCAGTTTTCCATAGGCGAGTGGCAGAGACTGGCGATCGCAAGAGCACTGATCAGAAAGGCGGATGTCTATATATTTGATGAGCCGGACGCATCACTGGATGTCTTCAGGCAGAGAGAGATCATCGAGCTGTTCAAAAAAACAATGCAGGATAAGATAGGAATCTATGTGTCCCATAAGATTAACTTCGTGAATGAACTGGCAGATAAGCTTATTGTCATTCAGGACGGAGAGATCACGGAGATGGGAACACATAAAGAATTGATGGATAAGAAAGGTTATTATTATCAGTTGTATATAGAATCGACGGAAAGCAAAGAAGCAGATAAGAAACGTATAACCTGCTGTGCATAGCCGGCATGAACGTTCATGCCATATCTGTCACGATAATCTTGGCAAGACATTCCGGAGACTGCAGCCGTCTCTATATCGGATTTTACGGCGGGGAACCGTTGTTAGAATTTGAACTGATCAAAAAATGCGTAGAGTATGCGCATGAAAGATGCAGAGGGAAAAGATTATATTTTAACCTGACAACCAATGGCACTGTACTGACCAGGGAAATGGTGGAATTCTTTGACAGAAGTGATTTTCAGTTGATGTTCAGCCTGGACGGTCCAAAAGAAATTCACGATCTGAGCCGTAAGTTTGCATCAAATCAGGGTTCGTTTGAGAAGCTGATTGCAAATGTGAGGATGATCAGGGATGAATTCCCAGAATATTTTAAAAATCATGTTGTGTTTAATACCGTGCTGAATCCGGAAAATGGATATAGCTGTGTGTCGGACTTTATATCTGGAGATGAGCTGTTAAAGAACAGTCCGTTTCTGGCGGGAATCATAAATCCTGTAAATGCGAAAAATCAGAAAAGCTTCTCACAAAAATTCATTGAAGAAGAACGATATGAGCACTTTCTTGTATTGTTGGAAAAAATCGGCGAGATACCATCAGAGAGAAAGTCTCCTTTGGAAGCGGCAGAGTCGGCTATGTTGGAGGAGTTCCGGTACCAGAAGAATTTAAGCGGAGTGACAGAGCTTCCGGAAAAAAGTCATCACGGAGGACCTTGCGTGCTAGGCAGTTTTCGAATGTTTATGAATGTAGACGGGGATCTTTTTCCGTGTGAAAAGGTTTGTGAGAATTCTGAATATGCGAAAATGGGGAACGTAGATGAGGGAATTGACCTGGAACAGGCAAAGCGGATTATGAATATCGAGAAATTGACGCAGGATACCTGCCGTAATTGCTGGGCATACAGATACTGCCATATCTGTGTGGCAGATATTGACCTGACATACGAAGATCCCGCGCAGTCCATTTTGCGGAGATGCCCGGATGTAAGAGGAAGCGTGGAAGAACAGTTCAAGGATTACTGCATACTTAAGGAATACGGGTTCCAGTACTAAAGGAGGAGACACATGAAAAAAGTAATGATATATCCATTTGGCAAAGAATCAGAGTTTATAGGAAAGCATTGCGGTATGCTGGAAGATCTGTACCCGGTATGTCTGGCAGGACTTAAAGGATGGGATGACGGGCAAAGGATATACGAAGCGGATGGAAGGAGTATTCCCGTTGTCTATGATTTCATGGAAGGGCTGAATACTTACAATCCGGAAGTTATATGGTTTGCAGATTTTTCAAAACAGATTGATTTTGAGGCGGAGTACCTTCCCTTTATCAAGACGGCTGTTCAAAGGGATATGAAGATTATGATGAGCTGTCAACTGGAAAAGCAGGCAGAGAGATATCTGCCGGATATAGCAAAGTATTATTACAGAGAGAGAAATAAGAGAAAAGAAGAAACCGTATGCGGAGAGTTCCTCAAACCAATTAATACACCGGTTGTGTATTTGTGCGGAATATACGGTAATTTGTGCAAATACGAGTTGCAGCTTATGCTTCGTAAGGAACTGCAGAAGAGAGGGATATCTTTCGTTCAGATAGGGACAAAGGATAGTTCAAAGGAATTTGGATTTTTAGATATACCATGGTTCATGACAGATGAGAGCATATCGGATAAGAATAAGACGCTGATGTTTAACCGGTATATAAAAGAAGTGGAAGAAAAAGAAAGACCGGACATGATCGTTGCGGGTATTCCCGGGGAGATGTGTACAGTTACGGATACATATGTGGCAGGCTTCGGCTATTTGGCGAAAGATTATTTTTATGGCGTACATCCGGATGTTGTGGTAATGACGCTTCCTTATGGTCAAGTTTCGCCGGCGGATCTGGATGGTATTTCACAGGGGATAGCAAACCGGTATGGCGCGCCTGTGGATATATTCTGCCGGACAAACCGGCATTTGCTCCTGGACGATACGGAATCGGAGCAGGATTTTACATATCTTACCGTTAACAGGGATGATAAAAGAAGCAGTAAAGTATCTGAGAACTTATTTGATCTGGAAACAGAACAGATGCCTGCGCTGGTAGATGAATTGCTGGCCAGATTGAAATTGTATGGACGGATTGAGTCAGTATAAGGAGGAGATGGATCAGATGACAGAGGTAAAGACAGACCGGCTGTGTGAGATTTTTACAGACCGGACAGGAGTTGATTTTCGGGAGGATGAAGAACTTCGGGATAAAAAGCTTCTTGGACCAGAGATAAATATTGAACCCAGAGAATTGCTTCAGGTTTATATGGATCTGAAATACGGGATGGGTATTAGATTTGATGTGGAGGATTTGATTAATAAAAAATTTGCAACATTTAATGATGTGGCGGTACTTTTGGAAAAAACTTGTGAAAATCCGTTAAATACAGAGGAGGGAATAATATGTCAGAATTAGGAAAAAAGATTAATACTTCAAACGAAGGAGCAATTGAACCACAGGGAGCAGGGTGTACGATATTGTGTCAGCATCTTTGTAATGTCGGAGCGATAACACTGTGCAAGTGCAAGAATAATAAGGCGGCAAATAAAGGAAGCTCCTATTATAAAAAAAGGAATTATCAGATTGCCATACATCGGGAACCTACTTCGGCTTAATATAAGAATTGTTAAGTCAATATTAAACTAGAGAAAAGGGGAAATTCACAAGTTTTAGGTATGCTATGGGCGGCAGTGTCTGACCGCCTATAGCATTAATTTTGGCACTGATGTGTTACATCTCCTTGCAGCGCTTTCCTTCTTATGTATTGCAGCCGTTTTTAGTAATCGCAGTAGGGGAACTGGGCAATCCTCAAATGTGTGCAGCCAAATGGGATAAGGCGTATAGTTTCTGCAGTTTCTTCTGTTTTTACGGGGCTTTCCGGAAGATCGCCGGTGTTGCCGTTCTCCTGTTTCCAAAGGTTTGTTTTTCTTGCTTTTGCCTGGAGTATAACGGGCGGGTGTTTTTTTTCGAAGGGTGTTTGGCAGTAAGGGGCTTCCTGTACATTGATTTTTTCGCCCAGGATCAGTGCGTAGTTCCAGCTGCTTTCGGAAGTTACTTCATAGTCGTCGATCCCGGCATGGCTGCGGTAGGGACGCCATTGTTCGTCCATATCAAGGGCGAAGATAAGAGGCCCGTTTTCTATGGCGATACTGTTATGATACCAGCGGCTTATCTTTATCTCGGCGTGAAATCGGACGGTGATCCGTTCGTTCTCAGTAAACCGGCGGTATATTTTGATATATCCGTCTTCTCTTGCATGTTGGAGCGTTGTCTGGCCGCAGCGGAGTTCATATGTACGGCACCACTCCGGAAGTCTTATTTTTAAAGTAAATGGAGTTGTTCCGGCTTTTTTTATCAAGTATGTTACTTCTAATCTTGCTGGATAATCAGTTTCAGTATCTATCCATATATCCTCATCATTGATTTTTGTTTTTAATTCGTTTGGCGCAAAGACCATGGAAACAAGCCCGGAATCTTCCTTGTACCATAGACTGCGCACAAGTTTCGGCCATCCCTGGTGCATATTTGCGGTGCAGCATCCGAAGTTTGGCTCCAGTCCGAAAGTATTTGAGTCGTCAAGGTTATTGTACCAGGGTCTTGTTTCATTTGTGGCAGCGATCTGGTTTACCTGCTGCAGATACTGATGTCCCATGTAATCTTCGGTAAACATGGCGGGATATGCATTGTAAGCTAGGCGTTCCAAAAGATCTGCAAATTCTGTATCGCCGAATATCTCCAAAATAATCTGAAGGCTGAACATATATTCCGCGACAGCACAAAGCTCAGTCCCTCTGGACGGGTTGCTGCCGGAAAGATGCTCGTCGCCGTTGATAGCGCCGGTTGCGACGCCATGATATTTTTCAAGGGTATTGATTCCTTTTTTTAGTGTTCCGCTTAGATTCCTGTCAAGAACCCAGGATGCCATCGCCGGATATTTGGTTCCCATCGTCACATTTACGATATGTGTCTGATGGAACCGCATAAGTTCCCATATACTGTTTTTTGACAGCTTTTCCATATCTGTCCATTTGTAGTAGTATTCTGTTGGATAAGTAAAGGGCAGATTCTCAAAAAAACTGTTCCAGTCTTCCCCTTGTTTCAGAATCAGCAATGACAGTTCTTTTAAATCTTCAAGAGGTTCTTTTTCGTACATCCATTTGATGCAGTATAAAAGATCTGCACATCTGGCTTTTCCCCAGTCTTCCAACGGATGTTCGCGCAGATGGGTAAGCAGGTATTTATAGTAGCGGCGCATAAATACCAGGACGCTGTCCTCGCGGGTGATCTCATAGTATTGGATCAGCACCTTCAGCATGACCATTCTGGGCCAATAGTCATGCCTGCTTTCCAGAGGTCCGAAATTTCCATCCTCACCCTGACTTTTTAATGTCCATCGGATGAACTTTTCCGCGATGGCGGACAGGCGGCTGTCTTTCAGATAGAAGGCAAGGGGAAGGATACCGTCCAGGAAATACGGTCCCCTTTCCCAGTTTTCCCCGGTTCCGCCGAGCCAGCCGCTGTAGGAGCCTACGCTTTCCCAGGCGTCATGTAATATGCCTGACAGACCTCCCGCCTGAATTTCCAACTGTTTTTTCAGCCAGCCGCTTGGCATGACTTCTTCTATTGGCAGTGTTTTAAATCTTCTATAATCCATAATTTCCTCCAGGTTATTTATTTGATGGCTCCGCCTAACATTCCCTTTATGAAATATTTCTGTAAAAAGATAAAAAGAACCATGATCGGAGCGAGTCCGATCAAAGAGCCTGCGGTCAGAAGCCCCCATTCTGTTCCGTACTGTCCGATCGCCATGTTGGTCAGTCCGACATTGAATGTCTTGATATTTTCATTATTCGCAAATACAACTGCAATAAGATAGTCATTCCAAGTAGTATATGCAGAGTAGATGACAACGGTTGCAATGGATGTCCATGTCGTCGGGAGCATGACTTTGATAAAAGTCTTCATCTCGCCTGCTCCGTCGATCCGCGCCGCATCCCTCAGTTCATCCGGAATCATATCAAATGCATTTTTCATCATATATACGGCAAAAGGTGTCTGGAAAGTCGCATAGATCAGAACCATAGCCATCCTTGAATTGGTCAGATGGAGGCCGGACATGATGGAATAAAGCGGTATCATCAGTGTCTGAAAAGGGATCATCAATGCCGACAGGATCAGCAGCAGAAAGAATCTCTTTCCCACGAGCTGGAGCTTTGAAAAAGAGTAGCCTGCAAGCAGGCTGATCACAGCTACCAGTACCATTGTTATCAAGGCCGTCGTGACTGAATTTTTCAGATACCGGAGAAATACGCCGTCATTTCTGAACAGGATCTCCCGGTAATTGTCAAAGTTTATTTTCTGAGGGAAAATCTGCGGCGGCTGGCGGTAAATATCGTCTTTTTCTTTTACTGAGGTGATAAATGTCCAGTATAAAGGAAGCAGCATGATCAATCCCAGAACCGTATTTGCGGCAATGCGCCCTGCATGTTTATCTTTCATCATGTATTCCCCCTTTATTCTGTCGGGTCTTTCAGCAATTTCATCTGAAGCGTGCTGAGAACAAGCATGATCGCTAAAAGAACCATTGTCATCGCTGATCCATATCCAAAGTTGTAATATTTGAATGAAGTGTTATAAATATAATGCACCAGTGTCGTTGTTGTCTCTGTAGGACCGCCTTTTGTCATGATCAGGAACTGTTCAAAGGCAAGCACCGAGCCGATCACGGACATGATCAGGGCAAGACCGACCTGCGGGCGGATGATAGGCAGGGTAATATGGAAAAACTGCTGCATCTTTGAAGCGCCGTCGATACTCGCGGATTCATATACCTGCGTGTCTACGGACTGGAAAGCAGCCAGTATGATCAGCATGGAAAATCCGGACATTTTCCAGGTTATCATAAAAATGATCGCCGGGAGAGAAGTGGATTCAGTTCCCATCCATAAGACCCCTTCATCGATGATGTTCCATTTCAGAAGAAGATAGTTCAGGATTCCGTATAGATCATTGTAGATCCACAGCCATATAAGGCTGCAGGAAGTCATGGATATGACAACCGGTGAAAAATATATTGTCCGGAACAGTGTCACGCCTTTAAATTTACTGTCGATCAGCAAAGCAAGGGCAAATGCAGTCACAAAAAGCGCCGGTGTCACAAATACGGTGTATTTCAGCGTGAAAAGCAGTGAGACATGAAACTGATTGTCCATGAGTAATTCTTTGTAATTTAAAAGCCCTACAAATGTTTTTTCGCCGAGCAGAGGCCATTCAAAAAATGACATGGCAAGTGACTGCAGGAACGGAAGGCAGAAAAACATCAGATTAATGACCAGAACTGGGCAGATGAATAAAAACGGGATAATACTCTTTTTTAACTTTTTCGTTTTTTTCATAACAAATCCTTTTTTTGAAAAGGGCATCATACCTTTTCAGGCGATGATGCCCCGCGATGCTTACTGCATAATTTTATTGATTTCTTCTGTTGCGGTCTTAAATGCTTCTTCAGCGGTTGCTTTACCCATAAGACAGCTCTGGGTTGCATTTACAAGCGGCTGGTTCATTTCATTATATTTTTCAGACCAGGAAGCACGGGATACTTTTAATGCCTCTTCCAGTACTTTGTATTTGTCATTTTTATTAAAGTATTCATTATCAAAAAGATCCGTCCTTGCCGGAAGAAGTCCGTTCTTTGCAAACAGTTCCACCTGGACTTCTTCGCTTAATGCGTACTCTACAAAATCCCATGCGGCTTCTTTGTGTTTCGACTGCTCCATGATAGCGATAAGGTCTCCGCCGCCGAAAGAAGAATGTTCTTTCCCGTCCTTTTTCGGAATCAGACATACGCCGAAATCAAAATCAGGATGTTCTGTCAGGAAAGTATAAAGCTGTGAATTTCCGAGGACAGTCATGCTTACTTTTCCGGTCAGGAAAGCATCCTGTGATTCGGACCATGAGTAAGTCGTAACGCCTTCAGGAGCTACTTTATATTTATTGGTGAGGTCATCGTATAACTGCAGCGCTTCTATTGCTTCGGACTGGTCTAACAGACAGGTTTTGCCGTCTTCTGACAAAAGGTCGCCGCCATTGCTCCAGATGTACGGCACGAAAGTAAACATCTGACCGCCGCCGCCGTTATAAGTGTATCCGTATCTTCCGTCACGTGTCAGTTTCTGGGCATAGTCTATGAATTCTGACCAGGTTTCGGGGCCTTTTTCGGGATCGAGACCAGCCTCTTTGAAGTGGGCTTTATTGTAGAACATGATCGATACATCCGGTGCAAATGGTATTGCGTACTGTTTTCCTTCATAAGTTCCAAGGTCGACCATTCCCTGGCTGAATGAATCTTTGAATGAAAGTCCTGCAAATTCTTCGGATACGTCTGAAAGTGCAGATATAGAATTATAATATGGTGCAAGAATGTCATCCAAAGATACGATATCCGGGACGTTTCCGGAAGATAATGCAAGGGTAAGCTGGTCTGTCAGTTCATCATCCGGATATACTACAGCGTTTACTTTTACTTTATCCTGTTTTTCATTGTACTGTTTTACGGCTGCCGTTATGGGAGCTTCCATCTGCTCTCTTACCCAGATGGTTACTTCTTCTGCCGACGTTCCCTCATCTGCCGGTGCTGTTTCCCCGGATTTCCCGGAGCATGCACCCAGGGTCATGACCATACTGACACATAGTGCTGCTGACAAAAGCTTCATTTTTCTGTTTTTCATAATTTTTCCTCCTTATCTGTTGGAATATTCCAACATTTTTGCTTCGGTGTCTTTATATTCAGAATTATATATTGCCAGGACTGTCGAAACAAGATATACTATTAACATGTTTGTATAATATTTTTAACATGATTTAATAGAAGAAATATAATATTTTTAACATATCTTTTTTTGTGAAGGAGATGCTGTATGATCTATATCCACTTTGAAAATCCGCCTACACCGCATTTTATTGCAGCAGGGAAAGCGCTGTATAGAAAAGGAGACCGCCATAAAAAACGATCGAATATCGGTGTGTTTGACCTGTTGTTCGTAATCTCTGGAAAGCTTTATATCATGGAAGAAAATCAACAATATACAATAGGCGAAAATCAACTCCTGATCTTATCGCCGGACAAGACGCACAGCAGTTACCGGATCTGTGATTCCGAAACATCTTTTTACTGGGTTCATATGGGATTTTCCGGGGCGTATTATGAATCCGAGCATATCCATCCTGTCAGCAAGGTATCGAATAAATCCTTGTTCAGGGATACTTCTTTTTATGTGACACTGCCGAAATATCTGCAGCTGCCCGAAGACCAGGGACAGTTTCTTAAGAATTATATTGACCCGCTGCTTATGTTTTCAATCAATAAATATGATAATCACACAGAAAAATACAGACAGATGAGCAATCCGTTAAAACAGCAGCAGCAATTTTTAAATGTGTTGGACATGCTGAATCTTGATTCCCGGTTCAGTAATACACCGGATACTCTTGCGTCGGAGATCATGCAGTATCTGCAGAATAATTACGAGAAAAATTTTACGATCCAGGAGTTGGCGCAGATGTATAATTTCCATCCGGTGCATCTGATCCGCTGTATGAAAAATTCTTACCATATCACTCCGGTACAGGCTCTTACGACGATACGGCTGGAAAGGGCGAAAGAGCTGTTGTCAACGACTGCCCTGAGTATCAGCTCGGTCAGTGAATCAGTTGGATTTTCCTCCTGTTCTTATTTTATAAAGAAATTCAAAGCCCACTATAATAAAACGCCTGCTCAATACAGGAATGAGATCAGGGATGGGCTGTAATCCGCAGGCAGGGTGAACGCAGTAATGCATTCATCCTGTAAAATTTACAAAAAATTCACGATTTGAATAAAAAAATTAGAAAAAATGACAGAAATTAAAAAAAACACTTGCATTTAAAAAAAAACTGTTATATAATATCACTTGCGTTAAGGAAATAATAATAAAAAGTTAAGAATTACGCGCGATTAGCTCAGTTGGTAGAGCACCTGACTCTTAATCAGGGTGTCCAGGGTTCGAGCCCCTGATCGCGCACTGGAATCACTGTTTTTGATGTTTTAAAGCATCGGGGATGGTGATTTTATTATGCAAGTATTATGCAAGAGGAAGTGTTTGTGATGGATGGTTTAAAAAAAATATTTGCTCCGGTGGATATGACGGTGGGGAAGCCGTGGGAAGATATCGTCATCTTTACCGTGCCGATGCTCATCGGCAATATCGCACAGCAGCTTTACAATACGGTGGACAGTGTGGTAGTAGGACAGTTTGTAGGGGACAATGCGCTGGCGGCGGTAGGGAGCGCGGGTCCGATCCTTAATCTCCTGATCGTGCTGTTCGTGGGGATCAGTGTGGGAGCGAGCATCATGGTATCCCAGTATCTCGGTGCAAGAAACCGGGAGGCGCTGTCTATGACGATCGGGACCTGTATCGTGCTGACAGGGATCGCGTCGCTTCTTGTCATGGTATTTGCCACGGTAGCGGCAAGGCCGCTTCTGGAGATGCTGAACACGCCGGAATCGATCATTGACTGGTGTACGTCTTATCTCCGGATACTGTTTATCGGCGTGGCGGGCTGTGCTTATTATAATATACTCAGCGGTATCTTAAGAGGGCTTGGGGATTCTATGTCGGCTCTTTTGTACCTGCTGGTGGCGAGCGGGCTGAATATCGTGCTGGACCTGTTCTTTGTAGTGAGAATGGGTATGGGAGTGTCCGGTGTGGCGCTGGCGACGGCGATCGCACAGGGGGTCTCTGCATTTTTATGCCTGTTAAGACTGACAAAGCTTAAGGAGCTTTTCGAACTGAAATGGAGATATATCCGCTTGTTTAAAAGCCATGTAAAGAATATCATCCGGCTGGGGGTTCCTTCCGGGGTGACTCAGGCGATCATGTCTATGTCCATGCTGATAGTGCAGTCGCTTACCAATAGCTTCGGGGAGATGTTTATTGCTGCAAATGTCATCGTCATGCGTGTAGACGGATTTGCCATGATGCCGAACTTTTCCTTCGGTACGGCGATGACTACCTATGCAGGGCAGAATGTAGGCGCGGGCGAGTATGACCGGGTGACGAAAGGGGCCAGACAGGGAACCGGGATTGCTGTGGGAGTCTCGGCGGTTATTGTCGTTGTGATCCTTGCTTTTGGAAGACATCTTATGCAGATTTTTACCGATACGCCGGAGCTTGTAACCCTCAGCATGAATATGATGCGTATCCTGGCAGTCGGTTATGTAGCGGTAGCAGTGACACAGACCTTATCAGGTGTAATGCGCGGGGCGGGGGACACGATGACGCCCATGTGGATCTCCATGGTGACTACAGTGCTGATCCGTGTACCCCTTGCTTACGGGCTGGTGTACTTGACGAGGACACCAAAACTTCCGCAGGGAGAAAGGGCGTGCCTGTTCATCTCGCTTCTGCTGTCGTGGGTGCTCGGCGCAGTGATCACAGGGGTGTTCTACAAGAGAGGAAAATGGAGAAAAAAGGCTGTAAAATAGCCTTTTTTTGTTGTATACTTATAGTTGGTGCCATTGAAGGTTTTTAATAAAATGCAATAGGAAACAAAAATGGAAATTGTAAACAGAGCAGCAAGAACACTGCTGTATGAAGAAGTGGTAAAGGATCTGTATCAGCTTATCGATGAAGAGCATCTGAAACCGGGGGATAAGCTTCCGCCGGAGAGAGAGCTGATGGAGCAGCTTGACGTCAGCCGGAATGTACTCCGGGAAGCTTTCCGCGTGTTAGAGAGCAGGGGCGTGATCATCTCGCATCAGGGGAAAGGGAGATTTTTGCGGACCCAGTCGCAGCTTGGCGGGAGCACAGAGAGCCTCAGCAAGAACCTGGAGCGGTGCTCCATGATGGAGGCCTATGAGGTAAGGCAGGCTCTGGAGGTCAAAGGAGTGGAGCTTATTATCCGCAACGCCACGGAAAGGGACATTGAAGAGCTGGAGAATGCGTACAAAGCGCTGGAAAGACGTTTTCAGGAAACAGGAAAAACAGAGGGAGAATTTAAACTTCATAAATTATATGCGGCAAAAACGGGCAGTATATTTATGACCCAGACGCTGGAGATCGTGTTGAACGCGATCTTTGACATGATGTACGGGAAATTTTCTGATGTTTTGGAGACGGTTTCCGGCGAAGAAGAGCTTGAGTCACACCGGCGGATCATACAGGCAATACGTTCGAGAGACACAAAAACGGCAGAAGATTTAATGTATGAACATCTTCAGGCCTCCATTGACCGTTTAAAGTAAACGGGAAGATGCCGGAGAAGTTTGACAGTCCATAAGCATAATGGACAAAAATTGTCGTAAAATTTGTATCTAACGGGCAAAATTGCAAAAATGTATTGACGGAAGGTCAAGTATAGTTTATAAACAACTTAGAGACTAAGTGACCAAGCCGACAAGTAACTGTAAACCAAAAATAAATGAAAGAAAGGAAAAGAAAATGGGAATTGCAGAAGAAAGTTTGGCGTTTCATTACGAAAAGAAAGGAAAACTGGAAGTTGTATCAACGGTCGAGGTAAAGAATGAGAGAGATCTTTCTCTGGCCTACACGCCGGGAGTTGCCCAGCCCTGTCTGGAGATCCAGAAGGATGTGGAGAAATCCTACGAGCTGACCAGAAGGCATAATATGTGTCTGGTCGTTACTGACGGTACAGCGGTACTTGGTCTGGGAGATATCGGACCGGAGGCAGGCATGCCGGTCATGGAAGGGAAATGTGTGCTGTTCAAGGAGTTCGGAGATGTGGACGCATTTCCGCTGTGTATCCGGTCAAAAGATGTAGATGAGATCGTACGGACGATCTATCTTATCTCAGGAAGTTTCGGCGGGATCAATCTGGAGGATATCGCGGCGCCGAGATGTTTTGAGATCGAAGAGAGGCTGAAAGAGCTGTGCGATATACCGGTATTCCACGATGACCAGCACGGTACGGCGGTGATCACGCTGGCGGGGCTTATCAATGCGCTGAAGGTAGTAGGGAAGAAGAAGGAGGATGTAAAGATTGCGGTAAACGGAGCCGGCGCGGCGGCGACATCTATCACAAAGCTTCTTCTGAATTACGGCTTCCCGGATATCACGATGTGCGACCGCACAGGAGCGATCTATGAGGGAAGACAGGCGGGGATGAATCCGGTGAAGGAGAAGATGGCAAAGATCACGAATCCGCGTAAGGTGCAGGGTAAGCTTGCAGATATCGTAAAAGGAGCGGATATCTTTATCGGCGTGTCCTCCCCGGGCGTCCTGACCACGGAGATGGTGAAGACGATGGCAAAAGATGCGGTTATCTTTGCCTGTGCGAACCCGACACCGGAGATATTCCCGGAGGATGCGAAAGCAGGCGGAGCGGCTGTTGTAGCCACAGGAAGAAGCGACTTCCCCAACCAGATCAATAACGTGCTGGCGTTCCCGGGTATATTCCGCGGAGCCTTTGACGTAAGGGCGAGCGAGATCAATGAGGAGATGAAGATGGCCGCGGCGGGAGCACTGGCGGGCCTGATCGCACCGGAGGAGCTTAATGGGGATTATATCATACCAGCGGCATTTGACAAGAGAGTCGGAAAGGCTGTGGCGGCGGCTGTAGCGGAAGCGGCAAGGAAGACGGGTGTAGCGCGAAAATAGAAATAAAAGATATCGAATATATCGCAAAACGCCTTGCAGGACAGGGATGCGGCAGAGTTTATTCTGCCGCAGGAAGAAGAAAGGAGGGGAAGAAAGATGGAGATAGTTAAGTGGCCGGAGGGCAAAAAGAGCGCAGTCATGTTCAGCTTTGACCTGGACGGGGATGTGATCTGGCGGAACATGTCGGCAGATGAACCCAATGCAGAAAAGCTGATCCGCGCACGTTCCATCGGGCAGTATGGACCAAACCGCTGTGTGGACATGATACTGGATCTGATGGATAAGTACGGGGTAAAGGCAACCTTTTATGTACCCGGCTTTGTGGCAGAGTGCAATCCGGAGGTAGTAAAAAGGATTGCGGATGCCGGACATGAGATCGGCAACCATGGATATACCCATGAAAGGTTCGTGGAAAAGACCGTAGAGGAACAGAGGGAGATCATCGAAAAGACGCAGAGGATCATCAAAGAGATCACAGGAAAAGAGCCGGTGGGATTCCGCACACCGTCGGGAGACTGGCATGTGCGTACGCCTTACATCTTATCAGAGATGGGATTTTCCTATTCCAGCTCTATGCGAGGTGATGATAAACCTTATTATACGATTCTTGACGGCGAGGAATCCGATCTGGTTGAGATTCCGTCCAAATGGGAGCTTGACGACTATGTGGCGCAGGCATACAGCGTATATCCTGCGGAACCGTCAGGACTAGACCGGATCAGCTGTTACCGGAACGTACAGGACAATGATATCCGGGAGTTCAGAGGGTATTATGACCTGGGAATGTGTATTTCATTCCTGATGCATCCGCAGATCTCCGGGGCGCCGGGAAGAAATCTGGTGCTGGAAGAAGTCTTAAAAGAAGTCACTTCCCATGAAGATGTATGGGTGGCAACGGGGAGTGAGATCGCAGAGTACTGGAAGAGGACATATCCGGGGAAGAGGCGGAAAGCGCAGCAGGATAAGGCAAAACTGCCGGACGGGGAGATCTTGCAGGATAAAAGAACAGATAAAGACAGCGGGAGAGGGGAGGGATAAAAGCGATGTATGCAAAAGGGATGAAACTGCCGGAAGGCAAAAGGTGTGCGGCTTTTATAACCGTGAATCTCTCGGCGGAGTTTTTCTGGCTTTCTCTGGATAAGAAAGCGGCTGATATGCCGAAAACCTTGTCTCTCGGCCAGTATGGCATGTCCCACGGGCTGCCGAGGCTTCTTGACCTGTTCGATGAATTTAAGATCCGGGCGACGTTTTTTACGCCGGGAAAGACGGCGGAGACCTATCTGGAGGCATTAAAAGAAATCGCGGACCGGGGGCATGAGATTGCGTGCCATGGTTATGAATACGAGAATTTTTCTCTGATTGGTTTGGATGAGCAAAAGGAACGGATTGAAAAAGCAGCAGAAGCAATCGAGAAAGCCTGCGGTAAGAAGCCAAAGGGATTCCGCGCGCCTATCGGTGACCTTATGCTGGAGACACTGAATATAGCGAGGAAATACGGAATGAACTATTCCAGCGACCTTTTTGACGACGACAGACCGTATTTTATGAAAGTGAACGAAAGCGGGGATGAGATCCTGCAGATTCCGATGCAGTGGGCGAATTTCGATCTCCCGTATTTCGCTTTCAATTACCGGCCGGCGTTTCCCTTCGGACAGGGGCGTATCGCGAATTACAGCAATGTTCTTTCCAACTGGAAGGATGAATTTACCGGACATTATAACCACAATCTCTGTTACACTATGCAGCTTGACCCGCAGACAACGGGAAGCCCGGGGCGTACGGCTCTGGTCAGGGAGTTTTTAGCATTTATGACGGCACATGAAGGGGTGTGGTCCGCGACGGGCAGCGAGATTTATGATTATTGCCTGAAAAATAAAGCTGAGTTTTAAGGATACCATGATGCCGTACGGCGGTAATAGGAAAGGAGAATGAGAAAATGGCAGGAAGTTTATGGGGAGGCAGATTCGAGAAGGAGATGGACGACATCGTGAAGAAATTCAATGCCTCTATCGGGTTCGACCAGAGAATGTACAATGACGATATTGACGGAAGTATCGCTCATGTGACGATGCTGGGTGAACAGGGAATCGTCTCTATGGAAGAGAAGGATGCGATCATCGCAGGGCTTGAAGATATCCGCAGAGACATCGCAGACGGAAAGATTGTATTCAGCGTGGAGGATGAGGATATCCACATGGGTATCGAGAGCCGGCTGATCCAGAGGATCGGCGATGTGGGAAAGAAGCTTCACACCGCAAGGAGCCGGAACGACCAGTGTCAGGTGGATGGAAGGCTCTATGTCAGAAGAGAGATTAAGGAGACCATGGACCGCCTGCGTTATCTGGAGACGGTGATCCTTGATAAAGCGGAGAAGTACGCAGACGAGATAACCATCGGCTTTACCCATCTGCAGCACGCGCAGCCGATCACTATCGGATTCGTGTTTATGGCTTATTTCCAGATGTTCAAACGGGATCTGCAGAGACTTAAGGACACCTATGAGAGGATGAATTACTGTCCGTTAGGGGCATGCGCGCTGGCAGGGACTACACTGCCGACGAACCGTCACAGGACCGCTGAGCTTTTAGGGTTTGCGGCTCCTACAGAAAATGCCATGGACAGCGTCAGCGACCGTGATTACAGCTTAGAGTTTTTAAGCGACGCAGCGATATCCATGATGCATCTGTCGAGATGGGCGGAGGAGTTCACCTGGTGGAATACTTCTGAGTTTTCCTACATTGCTATCGACGACAGCTTCTGTACCGGCAGCAGTATCATGCCGCAGAAGAAAAATCCGGATATGGCGGAGCTTTTAAGAGGAAAGGTCGGACGCGTATACGGCGATCTGATGCAGCTTCTGACGGTGATGAAAGGAACAGCGCTGGCTTACAACAAGGATTTCCAGGAGGATAAGGAGAGCCTGTTCGATGCGATCGACACCTGGAAGGCAAGTATCACTATATTTGCAAAGATGCTGGAGAACACGGAGTTTAGGATGGATCAGATCCAAAAACAGTTAGGCAAGGGCTTTTTGAATGCGACAGAT
The DNA here is from genome assembly GCA_949916155.1 of uncultured Dorea sp. GTDB lineage: Bacteria > Bacillota > Clostridia > Lachnospirales > Lachnospiraceae > MD308. The sequence goes on along the minus strand of CATLEM010000026.1, from coordinate 1,520 downwards.
ATCGCGGAGCATTTTGCAAAGCAGGGTATCCCGTTCAGGGAGGCGCACTCTATCGTAGGACGTATGGTTAAGGCGTGCGAGAATAATCACTGTGATTTTGAGGATCTGACAGATGCTCAGCTCCAGGAGATCGACAGCAGGGTTACCAAAGACACGTTGGGTGATATCAGCATCCAGGCGTGCGTAGAGGCAAGAGTATCCTACGGCGGCACGGCACCGTCTGAGGTGAGAAGGCAGATCGAGAGAGAGAAGGAATGGCTGGATAATTTTTAGCGTAAAACAGGAATGAGGAGGAAGAGCATATGGATGCTGTGGAAACGGTTGTTAATTACGGAATACTTTCATTAGTCCCCCCGGTGCTTGCCATTGCGCTGGCACTGATTACGAAAAACATCATTGTTTGTGACGGTGTATGTGAGCGCGACGATTGTGGCAGGTTTTAACCCGCTGATGGGATTTACCACGATGATCCACGATTACATCTTCGGTGCGTTGCTGGACGAGGTGAATGTCCAGGGCCTGATCATGATGACGATCATCGGAGGATTTGTGGCTTTGCTGACAAAGTCAGGAGGCGCCTATGCATTTACGAATAAGGTGACAAAATGGGTGAATACCCGTGTAAAATGCGAGACGGGAATCTGGATCGGCGGTTTGATCGTATGGTTTACCGACAACGGAAATTCCCTGATGGTAGGCCCGATCTTTGAAGCGCTGGCAGAAAAGCTGCGTGTTTCCAGGGAGAAGTTCTCCTACATACTGGACTGTACCACAACACCCATCTGTGCGCTCGTTCCGATCATCGGCTGGGGCGTGTATACCCAGGGCCTGATCGATACGGAGCTTCAGAATGCTGCGATTACCAATACCAATGGTTTTGAGATATTTACCCAGTGTATACCATTTAATTTCTATGCCATACTGACGCTTATCATGGCGGGGCTGATGGCAGTTACATCGTGGGATTACGGTCCGATGTTAAAAGCACAGAACAGAGCGATGAAGACCGGACAGACCATCAGAGAGGGCGGTACGCCGATGCGCGGCGAGGCTAAAGGCCCTGAGGTTGACCCGGACAAGGCAAAGGTGAGCACGATGGTGATCCCGCTGGTTGTACTTCTGGTCGTTATCTTCGCGTATCTGACGAAGCTGGGGATCTGGCACACGAAGGTGGCGGGAAGCGATATCCGTACTGCCATTGCATCCGGTTTCTTAAGCGGATTGATCGTACTGATTATTCTTTGTATTAAGAACAAGATCTATACGTTTACAGAGTGTATGAAGATTGTCGAGGGCGGATGGGCCAACATGATGTTCATGTGTGTGGTATTGACGCTTGCATGGTCATTGTCCGGCGTAAACGGAACGATGGGAACGGCAGATTATCTCGTTAAGATCACTCAGGGATTCCTGAATCCGGGCGTGCTGGCATTTATCCTCTACCTGATGGGTGCGGTCATGTCCTTCGCCACAGGTACCTCCTGGGGAACGATGGCGATCCTTTTCCCGATCGGTATGCC
>CATLEM010000025.1 GCA_949916155.1 uncultured Dorea sp. | reverse complement strand
GGTGCTTTCCATAGCGACATGGTGGCAGTTTTGAGAAACGATCCAGTCCCGTAAAGCAATCATATCCGGGATTAAGGTGGTAAACTCCCGGATTTCAGAGTTTGTCGGATTACCCAAAGGGCCCGTCAGGATACATGCAACAATTTTATCTTTGTGGACATCAAGGCCACAGGAAATTTCCAGAAGGTCTTTCATACAGAGCATCTCCTTTGCAATAGAATGGGCAGGAGATTTGCCCGAGGTGATACGGACTTTGCTACACGTGCTATCCATAAAAGGCGCGACAATATGCTGTGCTCAAGGGCAAAACATTTACGTTGACAAACGGGGTGCAGATCCTCCAAGGTGCCGTCAAATTTGATCCTGCCTGAAACTATTATAAAGCAAAAAGAAGCTAAAAACAGTAGTGGAGCCAGCCCCTCCATTTTCATTATAGGCTGTGATAACCATTCATGATTCGTTGACAATTCCATACATCTTTCAGGAGATTGATACCGGGTGCTGTAGATAGTGTGCATTGACGCGCGCCTGCAGCTTAATGATTACACAGTGACACCTGCTACGTGGCCGGAAAGGGCATAGGAACTGGCTTCTGGGAGAGAAGGAGATATAAATATAGTATTGGAGTGATTTATTTGAAAAAGACAAACGAAACATATGCCGCTGTTTTCAAGGAATACCCTGATGTGGTGACTGTAGAACAGATGAGCAAAATGTTGGAAATAAGCACAAAAACAGCCTATCGTTTGCTAAAGAGCAATACAATCAAGCATTTTATGGTTGGACGTATTTATAAAATTCCCAAGTACCATATCCTTGTCTACCTGAATCTTGTAGACTCACAAAATTAAAATGTGCCAATATAATGCCATTTTTATGCCTGTGTGGTATAATCAGAATACTAATAGTAGGTGTTAATATGGCTGTTACTGATAAAAGGAGGTTAAATTAATGGTAGCAGGACATCTGCGAATTCAAAATGGCATTTACCAAATGATATTAAGTTATAAGGACAAACAGAACAAACGGAAAACAAAATCAATCAGTACCCACCTTCCGGTGAAGGGAAATAAAAAGAAAGCTGAAGCAATGCTGGCAAAGGCACGTAAGGAATTTATTCCTACATTATGGGACAAAGATACCGAGTTCTCTACCTTTCTTTCTGATTGGATAGATCTGGCAAATTTTTCTCCCGATACTTATGCAGATTACTATATGTGTCTCAATACCTATATCGTGCCGTACTTTGACACTGTAAAAAGAAGTGTTTCATCTATAACCGTTAATGATTTGGACACCTTTTATAAAAATCTTCAAAAAAATGCGTCAATACCGACATCAGAATCCTTAAAAACAACGATTTCTCTTAGCCATACCATAATAAAAAACGGATTGCTGTATGCCGTAAAGTCGGGCTGGATTGAATCAAATCCTGCCGATAAGCTTAATCCATCAACTGGAGATATAGAAATATTATTTTGTGATTTTATCCTTGACTGGTTGGAAATGATGAAAAGCAGCGTGGATCTGAATACTTATGCTGGCTATCTTTCAAGTGCAAAGAGCAGCATCGTCCCTTATTTTAAAGAAAAAGGATATACACTAAGGGATCTGGAAGATAACCCTAAATTCATTCAGGATTACTATTCCTACGAAATGAATGTAGTCGGCTTAACAAGTAATACCGTGATCCACCGTCATGCCAATATAAGAAAGTGCTTACAGTATGCTTTCCAGGTTGGGCTTATAAAATCTAATCCAGCAGACCGGGTTGAACGTCCGCAAAAGAATGTTTTTGTATCTGAATATTATGATACGCAAGAGCTTGATGAACTTTTTCATGCAGTGAAAGGAGATCCTATAGAATTACCTGTTATCCTGGCTGCCTTTTATGAGACGGAGTGAAATTGTCGGCTTAAAATGGAACTGTATTGATTTCGAGAAAAAGACCATCTCTATTCAACACGTTGTTACTGATATTTATTTAGACGGCCACTTAGTTACTATCGAAAAAGATAAAACAAAAACCAAGTCAAGCACAAGAACACTTCCTTTGGTGAAACCGTTTGAAGTTGCACTTATAGAATTGAAAGAGCAGCAGAAGCAGCAACAGAAGCTATGTGGTAACGCTTATAACAAAGACTATTTGGAGTATGTTCTCAGAGATAAGATGGGAAATAGGATAAAACCAGGGTACGTCAGCCAGCATTTTAGGATCGTTCTGACAAAGAACAACCTGAAGCTGATACGCTTCCATGATCTCAGACATAGCTGTGCAAGTTTGCTGTATGCGAACGGCGTTGACTTGAAGGCCATTCAGGAATGGCTAGGGCATAGTACGATTACTACAACTGCCAATACTTACACCCATTTTGATTTCAGCAAAAAAGTACAATCTGCTGAAGCAATTATGGGGAATTATCCCTCACAGATCGAGCAAAAGCGGGAGGGATGATTTGGAGGGATGCTCCTTCATCAAAAATAAAAAAAGACTTATTAAACCGCGAAATAAGCCTTTTTACAAGTGCCGCAGACCGGAATCGAACCGGTACGGGTATCACTACCCACGGGATTTTAAGTCCCGGGCGTCTGCCAGTTCCGCCACTGCGGCAAGTCTGAAGTGCTTCCGAACCTCTGAAAATCTTCTCCAGAATTTGGAGGGATGTTGAGGAGGGATGTTAGCATCTTCAACCAATATGAAATTGCTCAAACCCTTGTAAAACCTGGGTTTCCAGCCTTCAGTGGCAATCTAACGAATTAGATTTTAAGTCCCGGGCGTCTGCCAGTTCCGCCACTGCGGCATTCTTACAATAATTTCTTATTGTAAAATGGGACCTATAGGGCTCGAACCTATGACCCTCTGCTTGTAAGGCAGATGCTCTCCCAGCTGAGCTAAGATCCCATAATATATCATCTCTTCACTATGCTCAGAGATGGACGTTCACACCAAACTCGAAAATATCTCATCAAGTGTTCAATGTCAACGACCCAGAAGAGACTCGAACTCTCGACCTCCGCCGTGACAGGGCGGCGCTCTAACCAACTGAGCCACTGGGCCTCGTTATGAGCACTTAGCGTCTGTTTTTCAGACGCTTACGCGCGATACATCTCGCCGCAGTTAGCGAGGTCTCCCACGAACTTACTAGGCGAGGTATAAATGGACCTTCGGGGACTCGAACCCAGGACCGATCGGTTATGAGCCGATTGCTCTGACCAACTGAGCTAAAGGTCCAAAATCATATATGTCCCTAAAGGACGAAGCCGATGATCGGACTCGAACCGATAACCTGCTGATTACAAATCAGCTGCTCTGCCAATTGAGCCACATCGGCGTATGATTCCAATGACTCCAACGGGAATCGAACCCGTGTTACCGCCGTGAAAGGGCGATGTCTTAACCGCTTGACCATGGAGCCGCATAAATTTTGGTCGCTTTTCTCCCTGAGTGACCGAAATTTATAGTACCATATAGTGACCTTTTTTGCAAGTATTTTTTGCTAACTTTTTCTTCTTTTTAATATTTTTTTCAAACGTTCTATCAGTTTAAAGCTTTTTTCTATCCTCTTCTCCTTCATACACCGAACGCTGCACTAAAATATACCGCTCTTTCCCTCCGTACTTTTCCTTCCTCACCAGTATCTCAAACCCTTCAGCCTGAACGTTGCGCAGGCTGTAGATATTATCCGGAGCAACAGTCGCCAGGACTTCACAGCCCGGCATCTTTTCCCTGGCGTAAGCCACGCAGCAGCGAATCAGCTCCCTCTGCAATCCCAGCCCGCGGTATTCTGCATCGACGACGATCGTATCAAGAACTGCGCAGCGCAGCGCCTCCTCCCGGGGCAGTCCTAAATCCCAACCGAGATTAACCGGCGAATCCCCTGGGAATCCCACCGAGCCGTACGCCGCCAGCCTGTCCTCGTCATACACGCCCAGGATGACATTCGGGTCAGTCAGAAAAATCTTATTCTCTTCTCTTGAAGTCATCGCAAACCAGTCTGGATGCTCCATACCGCGGCAGATTTTCTCCTGCAGGAGCATCAGGGCATCTAGATCCGTCTCCTGACAAGGGCGAAGGATTAAGCTGCCAGTTTTTCCTTTTAACCCTTTTCTCATAGTTATACCTCCCGTTATCCCCCAATCTCCACTGCAATATCCCCCGCCGCGATCTTCCTCGCCGGAATCATCACTGCAGCCGCAGCAATCACTACATTCATCACCATGACCATCGCAAACACTCCCGCCGGAATGCCCGCCGTAAGATGCAAAAACTGCACCACATGCGTCATATAATAATCCATCACGCTCCGCAGCGCCAGATGATAGGTGAAAGAGATCAGCACATCCGCCAGGATCCCGTACAAGATCCCCGTCCAGAGGATCATCCGGTAAAATCCCCCGTCGGTAATCCCCATCGCCCGGATAATGCCGTATTCCCGCCTCCTGGCAAGAATGGAGTAATTCATGCTGTTCATAATGTGGAACATACTGATCACCAACAGTACAGCCGCAATCCCTGTGAAAAACAACTGCTGCTGCCCCAGATAATTTTTCTGCGCCTCGATGGCCGCGGCATAATCCCGGAACACTGCCTTCGGCACGTCGCCCACCGCCAGAAGGAGCCGCCTGCTTATCTCCTCTTTGTCCGCGCCGGATACCGGTGCGGCATTTACAATGCTGTAATCCGTGATGCCAAAATTTTCTTCCATCTGCTGATGCGTCATGATAATACTCTGTGTGTTGCTGCCCTCCCAGCCATTTATGCACAGGAAATTATCCTCCCTTGCCAGCGGGCGGCTTACGATCGCCGCAACCTCAAGCTCCTTTTCCACATAGTCAGAAGCCTCACTGTCAAACTTAAGGACCTCCGGCGGGCAGTTCTGCTTCTTAGGAACGCGCACCGTAACCATATCCCCAGGATGGATCCCGTAGAAATCATAATTGCCCTGCCCGTCCATATTTGCCACAGCGATGACCTTATTCCCCTCCTCCAGAGCTTTTACCTGTATCTCGCCCTCCAGCAGGAAATCACTGAGCTCATTAAGCATCCCCGCGTCATATCCATAGACGCCGTACCTGATTCCAAAAGTTTCGTCCCCCTTATCCACGCAGATGCCGCCGTAATGCCCGGCAAAATAACTGTCCTTATTCACCTCGTCAAAATACGTTTCCCACGCCAGTTGCTCTTTCCCGATGGTCAGTTCGCCAAGCGTGTATTTGGTCGCGTACATCTGAGACAATCCCGGGATCTTTTTCATCTCCTCCACCGCCGACGCAGGGATCGTATCCGCCAGACTGTCCGATTTTACGAACATGCGGTATTCCGAGCCGAGGCCGTCGTCCGATTTCAGGGACATCTCCGCATGTACTTTTAAGTTTTCCACCAGATAAGTGGTACACAGGAAAATGCAGCTCCCCACCGACAGCGACAAAAGGATGCCTATAGCTCTTCTCTTATTTAAGAACATGAACTTCCTTACGACCACATTGGCCAGGTTCGCTCCTCTGCGGCTGTACACTCTTCTTCGCCCTCTGAAAAATGAAACCTCCCCCATCATCGTCTCCCGGAGCGTATATTTTCTCATGGCGCGCACCGTAAGAAAGCCCGCCGCTGCCAACGCAAGAAACAGTGCGGCAAAGCCGGCAAAGATCACGCCCCACGCCACAGAAAAACCCGAAGATGCAAAGATGCCCGAAGCCGCGCTCCCCTGCGCCGCATTATCCAAAGCCGGACTCTCCTTCGATACATTTGCCCAATCCGCACTCCCCTGCGCCGCTATACGGTCGGTAATGGAAACCGCCGTCTTTCCCCCTCCGATGACCTTGTGGGTAAAGACGCCTCTGAGCCTTTGATAGCCAACCTTAAGCAGCCCGTTTCCCAAAAGGCATCCAAGAGGATAGCCCGCCAAAAACAGCAGCCAAAGCTCCAGCACAAGCGTGCCGCCGATCGCCTCCTCGCTGATGCCCAGTGTCTGCAGCATGGCGTACTCTGCCTTTCTCTTAGAGACCGAAATACTGAAAACACTATAGATGACAAACATGCTGAACATCCAAAGCAGTACGATCATGCCGTAAAATGTGAGATTATAGTCGCTTTGCAGCTTTAAGATCACGTAAGTGAGATTCCCCCGCTCGTCTGTCAGCGCAAACTTCACGATCTCATAGATACTGTCCGGCCGCTCGCCGCCGAGATGCATGGTAAGCCCTTCGTTGGCCTCCACCGCATCACCGGGAATCCGGTATTCTTTTTGAAATTCCTCCAGCTGTTTATAGAGCTTTTTGTCTTCATTAAATTTCAGATATATCTTCTGGCCGGAGTTTTTCGCCCCAGAAAATCCATCTCCCACAAAGATCTCCATCTCGTCCGCGCCGGACGTCCATTTGCTCTTCACGATGCCAGTGAGCGTATAGCTGTCTTTCCCCAGCTTCAGCGTATCCCCCACGTCGCCCCGAAAGCCTAGGTTCACCAGCGTATAATTGTCCGCCGCGATCTCATCCGCGGCTTCCGGCTCTCTGCCCTCGATGATCTCACGGTGGAGCATCTCTCGGTAGGCGTCATCCACATGCAGGAACCGGATCTGGTAAGGCTCCGTCAGTTCTCCCACCATCTGCGCTTTCGCGCATTGTTCAAGCCGGAAACCGGTGCCGGTCTCCTCTTGCGCTGCTTTAGCTTCTGCAGCATCTGTGTCCAAGTCCGTTACGGTTTCCGGTTCCGACACAATACAGTAATGCCAATCTCCATATACCGCCCGGCTGTTTTCCACATCATTTTTCTGGCTGCTGTACATCAGAGAACTGATTCCGGACATCAGCGCGGCGGTCAGAAGGATACTTGAAAATATCGCGAAGGTCTGGCTTTTATAATATCTCATATACTGAAAGGCAAGCTTTAACATACGCGGTCACCGCCTTCCTCCGCCGGGGATTCCGGCCGCACATTCCCTGTCCGTCGCTTAAGCACCTGCCCGTCCTCAATGCGGATGATCCGGTCGCAGGTCTGGGCGATGGCCTCATTGTGGGTCACCATGAGGATGGTCTGGCTGTATTTGCGGCAGCTCGCCTTGAGAAGCCCGATCACTTCTATCGTCGTGGCAGAATCCAGGTTGCCGGTCGGCTCGTCTGCCAGAAGGATCGCGGGCCTGTTCGCCAGCGCCCTTGCGATCGCTACCCTCTGCTGCTGCCCGCCGGACAGCTCGCCCGGATATTTCCTGCGCTTTTCCCAGATGCCAAGCTCCTTTAAAAGCTCCTCGATATACTTGTGGTTCACCTGCCGCCCCCGGTCAAATGTCACCGGAAGGGCCACATTGTCATACACATTCAACACTGGCATCAGGCTGTAATTTTGGAACACAAAGCCGATATTCCTGCGCCGGAAAATGGTCAGCTCCTTCCTCGTCAGCGAACCAATCTCGCGCCCTTTTACCAGTATCCTGCCCTTCGTCGGAGTGTCAAGCCCGCCTGCCAGGTTGAGAAGCGTAGATTTGCCCGACCCGGACGTGCCTACGATCGCGGCAAATTCCCCTTCCTTTATCCGCAGGTTGATGTCATGAAGCGCCCTTACCTGGTTTTCCCTGGCGCCGTATACCTTCTCAATATGGCAAAACTCTAGAATATTCATCTGTCATCTCTCCTTTACTGCCGAAATATCTTTAAAAGCAGTATAACCGGGCAGTCTTGCAGATCCGTTACAGATATGGGGGAAGGGGCTTACAGTTTTGTAAGAACCGGAAATATCTACGCCTGCCTTTTCCTCACAATAATATTCACCCAAGGCTTGTCCTTATAATCCGGCCGCACATCCTCCGTCTCAAAACTCTCCACCAGTTCAAACATTCCTCCCCGCAAAAAAGCATCCTCAAGCGCCTCCATCCGATAATCATTAAAGAACCGTCCAAGCCGTTCTTCCTCCCCGTCTCCATTTTTAAAGGAGGCATAGAGAATCCCGCCCGGCTTTAAGGCTCTGCAAAAATTCTCCAGCACCGCCGGGAGGGCACGCCTCGCCACATGGAGCAGGGACGCACACGCCCATATCCCGTCAAAATGCTCCTGCCACTCCATCTCTTCAAACCGCATGCACACCACTGGCTGACCAATCCTTTGCTCCGCCACCCGGCACATCGTCTCCGACGCGTCCATCGCGCATACGCGAAAACCTTTCTCCAGGAAAACCTTCGCATCCCGCCCGCTGCCGCATCCCGCATCCAGGATCAAAGCTTGTTCCGGCAGGTATTTCATGAATCTGTCCTGGCAGAAGCTCATGTCGAAGCCTTCCGTTCTCTTGGCGAACTGCTCCGCGTACTGGTTGTAGTAACCTATCGTCTTTTCCTTTAGCCGCTCAGACTGATCCATCTTATGAATATCCATCCTTGCCTCTTTATTTGACCCTAACATTTTCTCCATCTATAACCGTCCTTTCATCGCTGTCTTCCCCCACATATATCCAACTCCGGAAACCGCAGGTTTTCGCCGATTGGTACACCGGCTGCACCACTTCTTCCAGCACACTGGAAAACTCAGGCAGCGACAATCCTTTTCTGTACATCCGGCCTCTGATTTCACTGCTGTTCAAATGTTCTTTGGCACATTTTTCAAATGCAGATTTCACTGCATCATATCTGTTCATCATCACATAGGAAAAATATTCCAGACGGCATAATTTCGGAAAATAACGATTCCAGTTCGGAAGACAGTTGCTTTTGCTGCTGTTAATCCTCTTCGTCGTGGGATGCAGATTCCAAAACTCGTCATGAGCTACATATGACCACGGCACAAAATGGTCAATAGAAATATCTTTCTCCGTAACCTTTTCATTCCCGTAGATTTCATGCACAGGCTTCAGCGTCAGCAAAAGCTTCCAGTATTTTTGAACTTTATCTAACTTCCGCTCCAAAGGCGGCTGTAGCTTATCCGCGATTCCCGGCACACTCGGATTACGCCTCTGCAAGTATAGGATCATATTGTACTTGAGCCATCCCCTCAGCACTTCCTGGTTTTCAACAATATAAACCGCCCACTCAGGCTGTATCCGTATCTCTGTCTGCAGCCCCTTAAGTGCAGTAAAATAATAGATCAGCCGTTTTTCCCGGTTGATGGCATCAATCAGGCTGCTCTCCGATACATTCCACGCCTTTCCCTTCACATTCTCCATAAATGGCGCCTGCAGACGGTACGGGACGTTATAAGTAAGTGTCCGCTTCTTCTGCATCACACCCTTATCGTCACAGTTTCTTACAAATTCAAGTATAATCTCTTTCTTTTCACAGGGCTTCATCCCGCTGATTTTACTGATATCATCTACCAGTCGCTCCAGCGTATCCTTCGGCCCCAGATTCAGGTGATACTCTGTCACCATATACCATGCGTCCGCTATCATCTCATCAATAAGCTCCGCATATGTAATGGTTTCTTTTCCTTCCAGCACCTTCGTAACCAATGCCTGAAACCAGAAAAACTTGTAGCACTCACTGGTATTATCAAATAATCTTCCCAGATTCTCAATCTCTATTTCATCCGAGTATGGCAGCTTCACAAAGAACACCTCCCCAACACCTAACTTTCCCCGCCATTTCGCAAACACACCGAAAAGCAGCTCCCCTCCCCATACACCGACTTCACGGTCATATACCCTTTCTCCTTCTCAAGGATCAGGTTCGACAGATACAGCCCGATGCCGGAGCCCGACACGCCCGAGGCATCCTTCCCCCGGTAAAACCGTCTGAAAATATACGGAATCTCCTCCTCGCGGATCCCGCACCCGTCATCTGAAAACCAGATTTCCGTATACAGCTCAAACGGGCGGACGCCAATCTGTACCGTCCCTCCCATCTCCACATATTTCACCGCGTTCTCAAGTATATTGACAAATACCTCTGCCGTCCACTTCCTGTTGTGAAACAGCCGCACATCCTCATACGGCTCTGAGATGATGCGGATATTTTTCTTCTCTGCCTTCTCATATACCGCGTCAACAGCGTCCAGGATCGTCTCCCGGATGGGAAGTCCCTTGGCCTGAAACGTTATCACATCCTGCTCAAGCTTCACCATCTTCCCCAGAGAGCCGATGATCCAGTCAAGCTTTTCCACCTGCCGCTTCACTTTTCCGGTCATCTCACGCCGTTTCTCATCGTCAAGCTCCTGATTTTCCAAGATATCCGCGTAAATGGAAAGGTTCGCCAGCGGTGTCTTTAGCTGGTGGGACATGTTAGACACCAAACTCTTCACCTGCTCCTTCTCCTCCCCGGCGCGCTCCACCTGCCGGTCCATCATCTGCCGGATCCGGTCAAGCTTACTGACCAGCGCGGAAAAATCCCCCTCCAGAACCTCCGAGCGGCAAAGCTCCTCCCGGTTCAGCACACAGTCCAAAAGCCGGTCTATTTCCCGGTACATCCTTCTTTTTCTGTAAATGTCAAATAAACAAACCGCGCTCATCACCGCCAGCAGCAAAACATAACCCATCTCACTCTTCCTTCCATATATAGCCGACACCCTGGATCGTCCGGATAAACTCCGGCCCTCCCGCATCCCCCTTAAGCTTCTTCCGAAGCCTGCTGATATTTACAGAAACCGTATTGTTATCCACATATTTTCCCTCGCTGTCCCAGAGACGCTCAAGGATCTGCTCCTTGGAGAGCACGTGGTTCTTATTCTCAACCAAAAAGCAGAGCAGACGGTACTCCAGCTTGCTAAACGCCAGTTCCTCGCCGTCCCGGCTGACCCTGCATGTGCTCTTATCTATGGTGATACCGCCGGAAACCAGCTCGTTCACCTCCGCCCTGCTGTTTAAGATCCGCTTCATCCGTGCCTTCAGCACACCCAGCGAAAATGGCTTAGAAAGATAATCGTCCACCCCAAGCTCCAGCGCCATGATCTCGTCCATCTCCGTATCCCTGGCCGTCAGCATGATGATCGGAACATTAGAAAAACGCCGCACCTCCCGGCACACCTCAAAACCCGTCCCGTCCGGCAGGTTACAGTCTAAAAGGACACAGTCTGCATTTCCCTTCCTGATCTTTCGTACTCCTTCCTCCTTCGTCCCCGCACAGACAACCTCAAAACCGTCGCCCAGGAACGAAAACTGCAAGCCCTCCCTCAGATCTGCATCATCTTCAATGATCAAAAGTCTGAGACTCTTCTGAACTAAACAATCTGTCTGCATCACGGCCACTCCCTTTCGCGATAACCGAACAAATAATCTCTATCGCATCTACATCACATCAGCTTCGCGTGTCATTACTATTTTTAAATATAACGCAAATCCCCGGACATTTCAACTGACAAGATAACAATGCAGCCTCATCACAAACGTATTGACTTGGCATTATTTGTTTGCTATTTTTATAGTACTTAGTTTAAGGCTTTAGGTACAGACACTACAACCGCAATCCGTATATTTTTAACACAGGCATTGGCAGTAAGTCAAATGCTTCGCGGGAATTAAGGAGGCATCGCATGATAAAAGAATACATAGCAAACCGGGTGCATGAATTGTACTGGAACGATGATATAAATTGCGCAAGGACAGCGCTGATCTGTCTGAGCGAATTATTTGAAACAGAAATCGAGGCACAGACGCTCCGGGCCGCAGTGGGACTGCACGGCGCCGGCGGATACAGGGCGCAGTGCGGCCTGGTCGAAGGCCCGCTGATGTTTATCGGGATTTACCTTCACGCACTGGGCAAAAGCGAAGAGGAAATCGTCTCTGCCTGCTATGATTTTGCGTCTGCCTTTGAGCGTACATTCGGCTCGCTGAGATGTTACGATCTGCGTCCCACAGGTTTTTCCGAAAATGATCCGCCCCATATGTGCGAGAACCTGACTTGCAGCGCCATCGAATTTGCCTGCCAATATATTTTAGAGATCACCAAATAACATACCGCTTTCAAGGAGGCTTTATCATGCCGGAACAAAAATCAGTATTGACAACAGATGCGATAACATCCATTTTAAATGCCAGCTATGGCCTGACCGTGTCAAAGGTGTCGCCGCTGGCCCATGGCAGCGCGAACTGCTTTCGTGTTGCTGCCGGCGATTCGATGTATTTTTTGAAAGAATATCAGAGCCGTTTTACCGAATCCGAGCTAAAGCTTGAGACCAGTCTTGTGGACTATCTTGTAAAGCAGGAATACCCGACAGCCGCAATCGTACCTGCCCTGAGTGGCAAGCTGTATCTGCGGTATCAGGACCGGTTCATCCTTCTGCAAAAATATATCTGCGGAGAGACGTATATTAAGCAAAGACTGCCGCACCATCTGTTAATGGAATCCGCCGGCTGGCTCGGCAGGCTACATCATATTCTCCACCATTACGTCCTTCCCTGTGAAATGGACACAGAATGGCTGGGTTCATTCTGCCCTGACCAGATCGCGGCAGAATATGATGATCTTCTTGAAGTGCTGGAGACGCAAAAAGACGACAGATTTTACGGGCGTATCAAGCGCGATATCCTGTATAAAAAGCAGCTCGCCTGTCAAATGTCTGAATTTAACCGTCTTTACGATGGCATTACTTACTGCGCAACGCACGGAGATTATTCAAGCTTTCAGTATATATGCGGCAGCGAACATATCACAGCCGTTATCGACTTTTCCTCCGCCAGGACGCTCCCCGTCGTATGGGAGATCATGCGCTCCTATGTGCAGTCATCAGATGCATGTAAAAATAGCACGCCGTTTGACATCAACGATTTCTGCGGATATGTCAGCAGATATCTTGACCACGCGCCCCTGAACGAACACGATCTCGCAGCTATGCCATATGTATATCTGAACCAGCTCTGCCGGAGCAGGTATGGATATAAGGAATATCTTGTTACAAAAACGGAAAACAAAGACGAGCTGATACAATTTGCATTCTGGAGGACAGATATATGCCGCGAGATATTTCAAAAGAGAGAGGAAATCAGCGTCCGGCTGCTGCGAGCGCTGCGGTAAGGCATGCTAAGGACTTCATCCGCAGAAAGTACCCAGTCACCTAATATTTCGTCACTCCATTTTAAGCAGTCGTTCAAATGAAAGGATATCCCGCCATAAGATATGATTCCATGTGAGGACGCAAGTTCTTCTGTGTAGTTTTCAAGCAAATATACCTGTTTAAAGCGTGTAGGGCTGCTTGAATAATGACATACCAAAGGGATAACGCCTGTCTGTTCTTCCGAAATAGATATGCCGTCTTTTGTTACATGGAATGTTATCCATGCCAATCCTTCAAGCATACTTTGTCCATTTTTCTGTGTTGACACATAATTTCCGAGCGAATAATAGCATAGTGCCCGATTTCCATTTACAGCTTCAATCCATTTTACAAGCTGCACAACATGGGGATGTGTGCCAATAATAATATCCGCACCCGCTTCTGTCATTTGCTCTGCAAATTTTTCCTGGATACTTGAAGGGGTTGTTGAATATTCTGTTCCCCAATGCGGGCATACAATAACAATATCTGCCAGTGTTTTTGCTTCGGAAATATCCGTCAGTACTTGTTGGTTAAGGGTTTCAAAATCAATTCTTCCATTTAATCCATCTACATCACATAACATATTCATTCTGTCTTTTATGGAAGAGGATATACTCTCACTGTTTGCCCCATATGTATAATTTAGGATTGCAAACGTATGGCCTCCCACTTTTAATAATGGAATGCGGCTTTTATCAGCTCCTTCCGTCAACGGCTCGTGAATACCCGCAACAAGTACTTCCGGATGTATTTCCCAAAAATCAAGGCAGTTTTTCATTCCGCTCATTCCTTGGTCTGCCGTATGGTTTGTGGCTTGAAGAACAACATTAAATCCTGCTCTTGCTATGGCATCCCCTGCTTCCGTCGGAGAATTAAATTGGGGATATCCATGAAAACCTAACGCATTACCTCCAAATATTGTCTCTTGGTTGATCATCTTAATATCTGCCTTTTCCAGAAATGCACTTATTCCATCAAATAAAAAGTCATAATTCCGGCTTCCGTCAGACTGCTGCCCGGCGTTCACAATCCCCATATGTAATAAATTATCACCGACTGCCATTAGTGTAATATCAGATTCTTCAAAAGCAATTTCATCATTTTTCGCCGGGAGAGACACCCTTGGGGCAACGGTTTCTTCCTTTTCCAGTTTATGCACCCATCCGCATATAGTGTCTACTGCTGTGTATGCTCCTATAAGGCATAATATTATCCTTATGATCACCATTATCCTATAAAAATGTATTCGGCGCTTTCGTGCCTTTTTTCGTCTCGATATCTGTGTTGCTTTTTTGAACGGGAAATGGTTCGGTGGTCTTGGTTCGCTGCTCTTTGTTTCATGATACAAAACACCTTCAGTCCACAAGGATGTTGTCAACAATAAACTTAATATCCTCTATTTCTTCCTCCATGCCCAGATATTCTGTTTCCTGTTCTGGATTCTCAGGATTCCATTGCACATCACTTGGATAATAAAGGATATACGTTTTATCACTGGTAGAAAACAGATAGCGGTATCCGACAAGATCATATCCGTTTTCTACAAATTGTTCCGGCATCATTGATTCCTCATGGCAGACAATATAAAACAGGATACCGCCGTCAAACGCTGTCTCTGTGCCATAACCCTCTCGGATCCGCGGATGATAAACGATATAATTCTGACCATTTTTCTCTACGGAATATTTTCCCTTCCAATCATCGGGCAGGATCAGGGTAAGATTGATTTCTTCCAACGTTATCGTTTCCTGCTCTACAGGTACTTCAACCACTGTTTCACGGGCAAAGGCAAGCGCGCCTGCGCTAAAGCTGCAAACCATAAGCGCAAAAGCGGCGGCGGCAGTAATGAAGCGCCTGGTTGTCTGACGGTGATGCAGTTGTCTGTAATTCGGGATTTTTTCTGCCTGTTCAACAAGCCGGTCATCCATGTTCCCAATATGTTCGGAAAGCTGTTTTTTGTTCATACTTTGATCCCCTCACTTTCTAAATATTTTTTTAACTTACGGCGCATTTCATATAGCATGGATTTTACCTTACTCTGGCTAAAGCCTGTATATTTACAGATAGTTTCGATTGAATCAAAATACCAGTACCGCCGTATAAATACATTTCGCTTTTCTTCTTCTAACCGCCAGAGAAACTTATCAATCGTCTTTTCGATATGCCTTTTTTCCATTTCCGTCCCTATGCTGTCTGTCCCGGACACGCAGTCACCTAATTCCTCCAATGATGTGACGGCAGCCGGATTCCTTTTTGCCGCAGAAATATATTCATATTTTTTCAAAGCCAGATTTCTGACGATCCTGCTCAAAAATACAGAAAATCTATCCGGATGTTTATCCGGGATTGCGTTCCAGACCGCAAACTAAGTATCATTGATACATTCCTCCCTGTCCTGGTAGTTTGAGAGAATGTTGTTTGCGATATGGTTACAAAGCCTGCCATATTTTGAAGATGTTTCTGCAATCGCGTTTTCATCTCTTGCCCAATAAAGACTTACAATCATCTCGTCATCCATAGTATGTATCCACCTCCTGTCATTTTGTAGGTAAACGGTCTTCATTATATTAAGTACGGATTTTGTCGTTTTGGTTGTAAAAAATAATATTTTTTGTTTTCAGAAGAATTATATCACACCTTTTTCACCATAAATTAAATACATAGACTGGACAAAAAATTTATCAATCAATTTTTCCGAGATTGACATATTTGAAAGCTATTCGTATAATAATAACAATAGGTAGGCAACTACTTTAAAAAGCAGTCCGTTCCCGGTCATGCGGAAAATAAACAGACCGTGTAAACGCGGTTCGCTCCCGATCATGCGAATAATAAATAGGCCGTGAAAAAGTTTTTAAGCCTCTTGCCTCGAAAAGGCAGGGGGCTTAACTTATATAAGGAGAAATTTTGCTTATGAAAATTTTGACAGGAAACTAAGGATATGTTTCCTGTGACCGCAAGATACATAGATGGTCAGTATATTAAAGGTGGTCAGCCTGTAAGGATTGCAGACCCTAAACTGATACAGGAATTGAAAAAGAACGCAAAAAAATCAACCTGTTGCATAGAGGGAGGGAAAATATGCAGGAACTAACATCTATGATGAACATTGGCAGAGAGATGGACAGAAAGCTTAGGTCTGTGGGGATTGATTCTGCCGAAAAGCTTACAGAGACAGGCGCAAAACAGGCATTTTTAAAGCTGAAAGAAAAGTACCCCGGAATGTGTCTGGTACATCTGTACACACTGGAAGGCGCGGTTCAGAACACAGAGTTCAACAGCCTTTCCGAAGAAAAGAAAAAGGAATTAAAAGAATTCAGTGATTTCCTGAAGGGATAGACACTCCATAGGTACAGTTTTTATAGTTTCCTTTATTGCACTGCTTATCGCGGTAAATTTGCATTAGGATAAGGGGGCGACAGATAACATGCATCAGGATTGTATTGAATGTGATATCAATCAGATGAAGAAGATAAGTGCATTTCAACAGTTAGATAAGCAAAAAGAGAACCAGCTTATAAGAACCGCTCAGGATTATCTGGCAACCTGTGACAGGACAAAGACAAATCCGGAAATCATGGGTGAATTATGGGCGCTTATAAAAGATGTTATCGGGACAGACAACCCGTATAAAGAGATGAAAAGCTATTACAATCAGCTTGTATTGTCTATGTCAGATATGCTCCAAAGCCTTATAGATCAGAGCGGCGAGCGTCTTGAGTGCGGTTTAAAGCTTGCCATAGCAGGGAATCTTATTGATTTTGCGGCAAGGCACAGATTCGCTGGGAACTGTTCTGCACCGGACATCTCCCCGGTTTCGGGAAATATTCAGAAAGGCGGACGTAGTAATCTGTAAAGGGCAGGGAAATTATGAGGGACTATCCGATTGTGAAAAGGAGAATCTGTTTTTCCTGTTTATGGCAAAATGTGATATTATTGCAGAGCCGTTGGGCGTAAAAAAGATGTCGGTCGTCTGTATGAAAAAGGAATAGAAAAACTCCTTGCTTTCATGTATAATTGACAGAGACCCACCACCGAAAAACAATCAGACTTGGAGGAATCTATCAATATGGTCGATCTGCAGGATAAAAACTACTTCCCAACCCTTGAGGAAATAAGCGAATTTGTCAGGAATAAAGTTTTCATGCAATTCTGTTCCGAAATCAAAAACGCATATACATGCAGTGAGAAAATAGAATACAGTTCGTGTAGTTGGGAACGGGGCTGGAACGTCAAATTTAAAAAGGCCGGAAAAACCTTATGCACCATATATCCAAGAGAAAGCTATTTTACCGTCCTGGTTGTTGTTGGCGCAAAGCAAAAAGCACATATTGAAACAATCCTTCCAGAATGTACGGATGAACTGCAGGATATCTATAACCGGACGCAGGAAGGGAACGGGCAGCGGTGGCTGATGGTGGATATAGAAGACAGAGATGGTTTGTATCACGATCTTTTACGTCTGATCCAAATCCGCAGGAACAGCTAATATAAATAAGAAATTTTTAAATTAAATGACGGAGGTACAAAAATGTTGATCCGAGAGTACAAAGAAAGTGACCTGGCAGAGATGATAAAGATCTGGAACGGCATCGTCGAGGAGGGCAATGCATTTCCATATGAAGACACACTTGATGAATCAGGCGGAGCAGATTTTTTCCGCTCACAAAGCCATTGCGGAGTTGCCATAGAGGAGGACGCGGTCGTTGGCTTGTATACATTGCATCCCAACAATGTCGGACGATGCGGGCATATCTGCAACGCGAGCTACGTTGTCAGCACAGAATGGAGAGGCCGGCATATCGGAGAACAATTAGTAAAAGACAGCTTATCTAACGCGAAAAGGCTCGGATTTAAAATCATGCAGTTTAATGCGGTCATTGAAAGCAATCTTCATGCAAGACATCTGTATGAACGGCTGGGGTTTATACAGCTTGGGACAATCCAGGGCGGATTTAGGATGAAAGATGGGCATTATGAAAATATCTGCCCATATTATCGGGAACTGTGATCCTTGAAAATGAAAGTTTAGAGCGTCACCTGACACATTATTGTATTGAGAAAGGATGTTACATATGGAACATGATGTTAATTTGAATATTCACTATACTGCTCCAGATGAAATATGGGTCAAAATAGAACGTGTATATAGGTCAATGCCCTATTGGGCAGGAGATAAAGACGAGCCAAGATGGATCGGGCAGGAGATAGATCTGTGGGCATCTGTAGAACCGTCAGGAATTCAGCTTGCCGGAACTATGCCAGATGAAATATGGGAAAAGTGGTATACAAGCTTAAAGGATAAGCTGACAGAAGAATTGGGATATGAAATTGGAGAACCTGAAGATGGCTGTGAGTTTAAATATTGGGACTAACTCAAAAGCAAGCTACCGTCAACGATGGGACAGATGTATTAAGAGTAAAATCGAAGAATTATTGTCAAAGGAGTTTTATTGCAGTCCAGATGAATTAAACGGAACATCAACGGTGTTTTCTATTAACTCCAACGCAAAACAACCGTATATAAAAACACTGACTTATAGAAATTGTGTCGTAGTGTGTACATCAGAAAATCTGCATCATAAACTTCAAGAACTTTTGCGAAACAAGAATAGAGATGAAACATTTGAGCTCCCTTTGGTTTATGGGCAGACAATACACTATGTTCCTAATGATCGCTTTGTAGAAGATACATTAAGCCCATTGAATTATGAGGGTGAATATCTTTGGGGCAGAGATATCTTATCTCTTACCGGATTGACTGGTTTTGAAAATTCCCTGGCATTTGATCAAAACGGTGCTACATCAGCAAAAGCTGTCTATGTCGCGAAAGATAACCATAAGATTATTGGCATCGCCGGAGCCTCGGAATCATCAATAAATAATGTTTGGGAAATAGGTATAGATGTTATGGCAGAATATAGAAATGCCGGATTAGGAACGTATTTGGTAATGGGATTGACAAAAGAACTGTTGGCACGAAATATTGTTCCTTTCTACTCTGCCTCTACAACAAATATTGGTTCGCAGATAATTGCAAGCAGATGTGGGTACATACCGTCTTGGGTTGATACATACGGCACCATTCTTGATGGGAGTTCAGTTTACAATGACATGGTTAAACCCTTGAAAACAGAGAGGTACGGACAATGAAGCTAAAGAATGTTTTAATCGTTGTTAAAGACATTGAAAGATCAAGGCAGTTCTATCATGACTTGTTCGGTCTTGACCTGCTGCTTGACAACGACGGTAATATGATCTTAACAGAAGGACTTGTGCTCCAGGACCGGGAAATCTGGAAGAAATTCCTGGGAAAGGACATAATCCCTGAGAGCAACTGCTGTGAGCTATATTTTGAGGAACCGGATATAGAAGCATTTGTCTGCAAACTGGAAACGCTATACCCTTCCATCCAATACGTCAACCGGCTCACGACACACAGTTGGGGACAAAAGGTGATCCGTTTCTATGACCCGGACGGCAATCTGATTGAAGTAGGTACGCCAATGTAATTTTAGAAGAAATATGACATGTTTTATACGGAAATCAAGTAAAAATTTCAGGGAGGCATTACGTCATGAAGTTAAACGCAATTCACCATGTCGCGATCATTGTATCTGATATTCAGGCCGCGCGATAGTTTTATGTCCATAAACTCGGCTTTGAAGTCATCCGGGACAGCTATCGGGAACAGAGAAAGGACTGGAAGCATGTTTTATTTTGTAAGGCACGGCAAACCCGACTACTCAGAACGCAATACGAAAATATACCAGGGATTTGGTGTAAATCTGGCAAAATTATCGGAAGAGGGGATTCGCCAAATAAAAGAGACCGCGGCAGATGACCGGTTAAAAGAAGCAGATATCATCATCTGCTCTCCTTATACGCGCGCATTACAGACAGCAGCTATTCTCTCAAAAGAATTAGATATCGATATAGCTGTTGAAACAGACCTGCACGAATGGCTGGCAAATAAAAATTTCATCTATGAAGATGATGAAACAGCAGAAAGATCATATGAAGAATACATAAATAACCACGGAAGATATCCTGACGGAACGGAAATGGCCTGGGAAAACGCATCGGCAATAAGAGAACGGGTGCTTCGCGTATTAAACAGATATTCTTCATACAAAAAAGTAATCGTTGCCTGTCATGGTATGATGATCCAGGCCGCAGCAGGGGCAGAAAATCACCCTGCCTGCGGCGAAATCGTTGAATTCAAATTATAGGTACAAAAAAGAAAATTTAAGGAGGATATATATATGTGTGAATTAACAAATAAAGATTGTGAAGTGATCGCAGCGGCGCAAAAAGCAATACAGCAAAATTATGACGAAATAAATTATAACCATACTGTAGGAGCAGCTGTTCGATGCGGAAATGGGAAAATATATGTTGGCGTTAATGTTTACTCTTTACATGGAGCATGCGCAGAGCAGGTTGCAATAGGAACTGCTATAACAAATGGAGAAAGGGAATTTAAAACTATCGTAGCAATCCGCGGAAAAGACGGCGAGGAAATCATACCGCCCTGCGGAAACTGCCGTCAGATATTACATGATTACATGCCGGAATGTGAAGTGATCCTGTCAGTAAATGGAAAGAACCAAAAAGTCAGAGCGACGGAACTATTGCCTTTTTCTTATAGTGTAGAAGACTGAAACGAAGATAGGAAAGCCTTTGTCTGAATTTCAAACATTACATTTTAACAGCAAAAATCCGTCCGGGCCGAATAAAAAGGTCATTCTCTTAATAGAATAGGGGAGAATCATTATCCCCTATTCTGCCGCTTTCCCGGGCGCTCCTCCAGTTCATATAACTTAAGCGGTGTCTCGAAGATCTCCCCTGTTACAAAAGCTTCCAAAGCAGTGTCAACTACAATACGTTTTTTATTATTGTGCAAAAACCAACTACCGCAGCTCCTGCAACGACAAAAAACAACAGAGCAATCTTCATAAAAACCGACATCTTGCATATGGCTTCCACGGCAACCGGCTGCCGTTTCATAAAATACATCACCCAATAGATTATATCCGAGAAAAAAGACATCACGACAAACGCTGCCGGTGCATGCAGCAGTTCTCCGAATATATAGACATCTTCTCCCCTGTTCAGCCCATATATACATATGCAAATGATGATCATCAGGTTTAAAAGTGTATCTCCGAGAATCACTTTCCGATACAGCTTTTCCTTGACATATTCTGTCATCGTCTTCCTGCCCTTCTCCATAATTTTCTTTT
>CATLEM010000024.1 GCA_949916155.1 uncultured Dorea sp. | reverse complement strand
GGCCTGTTCCATCAATTTCTGTGTACTCTGCGTAATTTCCTGCCGGGAAGCAGCGGAAAATCTGGCATACATCCCGACTCCTAAAACTAGCATAATAAAAAATGATATAGAAGAAAACACGAGCATGATCGTCGCCTGCATCCCCCTCGGCTTAAAGTTTTCCAGATATTTCAATCCTCTCATTCCCATTTTCCGCATGCTCCGATCTGAATTTTGAAGGTGATACGCCAAACCGTCTCTTAAAGACATAGCTAAAATAATTCGGGTCCGTATAACCGACTTTCTTTGCTATAATATAACTTTTTTCATTCGTTTCAACTAACAGGCGCGATGCGCGGTCCATACGGAAATCCGTCAGATAACCGATAAATGACTTCCCGGTCTGTTTTTTAAAGATGGTAGAGAAGTAGGAATTCGATACTCCTAACATCTGACAGACTACATCCAGCGAAAGTTCTTCATTCGCATAATTATTATGAATATATTCCTTAGCCTTAGATACGAAAGATCTGGTAGACTGACTTCGTACACTGATAAGTTCCTCCCGTAAAGAAAGACTGATATCTGTAAGCCATTTTTTTAATGCATCCGCTTCCATGTCAAGCAGCCTGCCATATAATTCTTTCACATTTCCCGTGAAAATGTCTGAGACAATATCCTGATTCGCTGAAAATCTGCATAACGCACTCACCAAATCCATCACATCAATCTGATATTTCGCCAGAGAATTCCCTGAGAGAAAGGTATGATTCAAATAGTTATTAACAGCTTCTATAACATCCCCTTTAGAACCCATGCGGATCATTTTAAAGAGCACGGTCAATTTTGTGTCATCCGTCAAGTCTGACCTGTCATTCTCATGAGGGACAATTTCTTTCATGTTGATTGCTCTGGAAGAACCATAGATCACACGATATGATACCGCCTCTCTTGCTTCGCTGTAAGACTGGGACAATTGGGAAAGTTCCCTGCAAACCCGGCCGATTCCAATCGTAACAACAGCTCCGATAATGTGACGTGCATACTTGCAGAATCTGTCACATTCGTCCGTCAGTTCAGAAATTTCATTTTCACTTTTCAACTGTGCAATCAAGACCATATTCCCAAGATAGGGAAAACTTTTTGCCTGCCATTTTTCACACAGCTTTTCTTTTGCCTGCTGCTGTACAGACGCAGACAAAAGCAACGGATTCATATTTTCCGGAATTTGATTTGCAGATGTATGGATAACAAGACAGCATAAAAATGGATTTTTAAAAACAATCCGATAATCCGAGAGATATCCTGTAATCTCATCCTCATGGATTCTTCCCTCTATCAGTGTTGAAAAAAAGTTCATCTGTAAGAGAGGCAGCGACTCCATATAATAGTTCTGCAATACCTCAATATTTCTTCTCTCACTTATCTCACGGTCAAGTTTTACTTTTAATTGCGCAAAGACATTGGTCAGCTCTGCGGAATTTATCGGTTTCAGAATATATTCTTCAATTTCCAGATGAATGGCTTCTCTCGCATACTCAAACTCGTCAAACCCTGTAAAAATCAGAATTTTAGTTGTCGGAAACTCAGTCTTTATGTGGGCAGACAGCTCCATGCCGTCCATGTAAGGCATCTTGATATCTGTCATAACAACATCCGGCTGGTATTCCTCTACCAATTCGAGCGCTTTCACACCATTGCAGACATATCCTGCCACAGAAAATCCCAGACCTTCCCAGTCAATTTTTTTCATAATGATCTGTATTACTTCTTCTTCATCGTCAACCAAAAGCACTGTATATGTATCCATATCAATTTCTCCATATCTCCAGCTTTCCTATATATAAATTATAACAAAGCTGTCTGTAAATGTAAATTAAGTACATCAAAAGAGCCAGAATATAATCTGACTCTTTTTGAAACTGCCTGTCCTTATTTTTTCTGAACATATTTTAAACAGTCAAGTGTTACTGCTACAAGAATTATGATTCCTGAAAATACGAACTGCAGATTTGTATCAATTCCCAGTATCGTCAAAGAATAGGTTAATGCCGTAAAAATAAATACACCGACAACAACTCCGGAAATCTTTCCGATACCTCCTGTAAATGAAACGCCGCCTACTACACAGGCCGCAATTGCATCCATCTCCCAGCCCTGTCCGTACGCGGCCGATCCGGAACCTACCATACGGGCACATTCAAGCCATGAACCTATTCCGTAAAGAATCCCGGCCATGACAAAAGCTCCGACCGTCACGCCAAACACGGATATACCGGACACTGCTGCCGCTTCCGGATTTCCTCCGACTGCATACAGATTTTTTCCGAATGTCGTTTTATTCCAGATAAACCATACGATGATAATCACTGCCAGCGCCCAAAGAATGATCGTCGGAAATCCATTGATCTTCGGAATGATCATATTCGGGATGGTTGGCTCGATCGCACCAAAGGATACTCCTTTTGTAGCGTATGTAACAAGCCCGAAAATCACAAGCATATTAGCCATCGTAGAGATAAATGGATGCATTTTAAACTTGGCCGTGAAGAAACCCGCGATGGTAGTAAAAAATGTACAGAAGACAATACATACCGCCAATGCCAGAAATACCCGGCCCCCTAATGAAATTCCGGTAAAATCAAATTTATGTCCAAAAACAAGTCCTGTATTAATTCCCTGATGCATGATAATGGTCGCAATCGTCATACCCATACCTACCATACGTCCAATCGATAAGTCCGTACCGGTAAGAAGAATCAGACCTGCAACTCCCAGTGCAAGAAACATCCTTGGAGATGCCTGCTGCAGAATATTCAGAACGTTATTATAGGTAAGCAGCGGTGCGTTCTTTACCATCGGCGTTATGATACATAACATAATAAAAATCAGTATAATCGCAATATACAAACCATTTTGCAAAAGGAATGACCTGCGGTTAAAAGTGTATTTATAATTTTCCCATTTCTGGGCCCGTGATTCCAACAGCGAAAATTTTGACATACGTAAAAGATCAAGTAAATGGTATTTGTATGTATACGCAGCATGTCTCCGGTCTTTTACAAGCTGGAGGTTCTTTTCCAGCTCCATTTTTGCATCAAATAAACGGTTTTTATAAACATACTTTTCTTCTTTGATTTCATGACTGCCTGAAAGCTTAGAAAGTGTCTGACTGTGCTCTTTCTCCAACTTCGCAAGCTTTTTCTGGTATTCTTCTTTTACTGCCGCTTTTTCCAGTTCGCAGCTCTTTTTTACTGCCTGATAATAGTCTTGGTCAAAATGTGCTTCAATGTATGTCTCAGCCTCTTTGATCAATCTGTTGACTTCATCTTTATTTTTACTCTCCACTGCCTGGGCTTTCTCCAATTCTGTCCTGGCACTGGCAATCCTAGACTCCTTTTCTTCTTTTGTGATGGTCCGATCTCTTTTTATCCCGTCAATCTGGTTTTGAAGGGAGAGAACCTTGTCTGTCCCATTCACCCTGAGACCGTCAATTTCTGTCTGAATTTTTCCCACATAATCCTCAATCGGCTTACGGAGCTTCATTTCCTGCTCTGCCGTAAGAATCTTTTCTTTTCCATTTGCCATATCTATTCATCTCCCTTATTATAGGTATTTTGCACTTAGCCGCAGCAGTTCTTCCTGCGTCGTCTCCGCTGTATTTACAATTCCGGAAAGGCGTCCGTTTGACATAACTCCGATACGGTTCGTAATCCCCAAAATCTCCGGCATTTCAGAAGAGACTACGATAATTGTCTTTCCCAGTTTTGCCATGTTAATGATCAGTTCATAAATTTCATATTTTGCTCCGACATCGATTCCTCTTGTCGGCTCGTCCATCATAAAAAGCTGCGGGCTGCGCTCCAGCCATTTCCCGAAGATCACCTTCTGCTGATTGCCGCCGGAAAGGCTTGAGATCATATCTTCCGGTCCCATGCATTTCGTATGCATAACTTTAATTTCTTTGGCGGTTGCATTCACCATCTTTGTATCAGAAAGCGCCACTCCGGATTTGTACTGCGGCAGATTCGCTATCGTAGTATTAAAGGTAAGGTCTCCTTTCAGAAAGAGCCCGTTGGCTTTACGTTCCTCCGTAATCATGGCAAATCCATGTTCCATCGCTTCCTTTGCACTGCCAAAATTCATCAGATGCCCGTTAAAATATACATGTCCCGCCGCGCGGGTACGCACGCCAAAAATAGTTTCCAAAAGTTCCGTCCGGCCGGCGCCGACCAATCCGTATAAGCCGAATATCTCACCCTCTTTTACATCAAAGGTAATATCCTGCAGATGAGGTTCAAATTTTGTGGACAAGTGCTGAACAGACAGAATCGTATCTTTCGGCACATTATCAACCGGCGGAAACCGATTATCCAAAGAACGTCCGACCATAGCTGCGATCAACTCATTCATATCCGTATTATCAGCGCTTTTTGTCATGACAAGATTCCCGTCACGCAATACAGATATTTCATCACATATTTCAAAAATCTCATCCATTTTATGAGAAATATAAATCAAAGCAATGTCCTGCTTTTTTAACATTCTCATCATCTCAAAAAGCTTATCTACTTCCTGTACGGTAAGTGAGGAAGTCGGTTCATCCAGAACGATCACTTTAGAATTATAGGATATTGCCTTGGCAATCTCGCACATCTGTCTCTGCGATACAGACATATGCCGCATAGATTGCGTAAGGTTCACGGTCATCCCTAACTTTCTGAAAAGTTCAGATGCCTCTTTTCTCATTCTGCCTTCATCCACAACGCCCATAGAATTGCATGGATAACGCCCAAGGAACAAATTATCGACTACATTTCTGTCCAGACATTGATTCAGTTCCTGGTGAACCATCGCAATCCCGTTTTCAAGCGCATCTTTCGGCCCTGAAAAGCTCACTTCCCTGCCGTCAAGGAAGATATTGCCTTCATCCTTCTGATATGTTCCGAACAGGCATTTCATCATCGTTGATTTCCCGGCGCCGTTTTCCCCCATAAGTCCCATAACTGTTCCGCTTTTTACTTCCAGGTTAATATGGTCCAGAACCCTGTTCCTGCCAAAAGACTTGCTCATGCCGCGTATCGATAAGACAGTATTCTCTCTCTTGTCTGCCATTATTTTTTACTCCTGTTATCAATCATTGTTAATCTGTCTTCTAAAATTATCAGGGAGAATTTCTTCTCCCTGATTTTATCCCCCTCTTATAAGGGGCACTTTTCGGTCTTTCCGAAAGCTTTTTAAAATTATTGGCTAAGTATTGCCGTATAGGAAGCAGCATTATCTGTCTTAACCATGTTGATCGCAAATGCATCATACTGGCCCGGATTCCCAAGACGGTTCGTAATATTAGATTCTGTCTGCCCGTCACCGCCGATATAATCAACTTCGAGATTGAGAATATCATCATAATTCTGCAGAAGCGGCTGATAGGTCGAACTCAAAAAGTTATCCGATGCATTGTAAATGTTCAGCCAAACCTTCTTAGCTGCGTGTTTATCCTCAGCAAGCTGCTTCGATACAGGCTCATAGATTTTGGTAGAATCAGTAAAGTCCTGATAATTATCCGCTGTAACCGCTACATTCAGTGCATAGTAAGAACGTTCCTCTTCTCTGTACACATATACATCTTCGCTTAAAACATTGCCAGCCTCATCTGCCGTGCCGATTCCCGTGTCAACATCTACTCCGTCCAAAGCATTCCGAAGAACACGAAGTGTCAGATATGCCTGTACATCTGCATGCTGGCTAATCGTTCCGCCATAACCTTCTGCGATGGCAGCTACGGCATCACTGTTAGCATCATAACCGAATGTCGGCACTTTATTATCTTTGGACCACGCGTTAAACATAGACATTCCCATTCCGTCATTATTGGAAGCAATGACATCAATATCATCTCCAAAGGATGACGACCATGTGCCGATCGCATTTCCTGCTGTTGCGGCATCCCATGTCGCCCCGGCTGAATTTTTCATTTCCTGAGACGCAAGCTCGCGGACTACATATTTCTTTCCGCCTACCTCAATACTGCCATCCTGTACGGCAGATGCGGAGCCGTCTGTATTGGTCCCGATCGGTTCGCTGTTGATTTCGCCGTCTTTTTCAACACCAGTACCAAGGGCTTTACGCACACCTCTTGTACGTGCAATGGAATCGTTGTGTCCGATATCGCCGATTGCCAAAACGTAACCGATAACTCCGTCACCATTGCGGTCGATACTGTCGATATTTTTCTCGATATACTCTTTTACCATAGTTCCCTGAAGTTCCGCGCCCTGATTTGCATCAAACCCCACATAATACGTGTCCTTATTAAAGTTAAGCGCCGTCATGTCAAGTTCGCCGGTAGAGCTGTTGGATGGCTGTCTGTTAAACCATACCAAAGGCTTGTCCTTATTCGCCTGCCCAGAGGAAGCATCCGAACCTCCAGAGCTTTCTTCTGCAGTTGAGGAACCTGAATCTCCCGATCCGCTGTCAGATGCACACGCTGCAAGCGACAGCCCAAGCAGCATTGCCATTGTTAATGAAACAACTTTTTTGTTCATATGTATGTCTCCCTTCCTTATCTACATGTTGTCAGCATGTTTTTTTGATATAGTTAATATAACTAAAAAAAGCAAAGGAAAACATAGAATATTTTTTCCTTTGCCTAGAAATTTTTGTCATGAAGAACAAATCCTCCGGCAATATGAATCATTTCATGGGGCTTACTTATCACCAAATTTCACTGCCACAGCCTCGAATTCTTCCTCTATGGTAATGTCAAGGCAATCATCCTGCACATGGACTCTTTCTTCGGCCTTTCTGGGATATACACTCTGTATCCTTCCAGAACATTCCACAGGCAGCGGCATCCTGATACATGCCGGCAGTCCGCCGCCAAATGTATGCATCACTGCATATCCTTCTCCATTTACACCGATACGGACCATTCCCTGCCATCCTTCCGGATGTCTTGCACTTTTTATTTTTGAACCAAATCGATACGACTGCCCGTCCCGGATTACAGGTACGATCGTCCGGTAAAATGCCATCCCTTCCTCTATCATCTCCCACTGCCCGCTGCCAAGCTCCGTCACATCCCCGGAGATACACATCCGCCCGAGGAATGCAGCGGCTACAGAGTAAGCAATCCTCTTCAAAGAATCCTCTTTTCTGATCACCGCCCAGATCTGGCTCTGCGCCGGATGGATAGCCCGGTGGACATTGGCTGCGATGATCGGAATCTCCGGGCATTCATGTGCGTCGGAAAATGATGCCATGCTCATCTGTGCCATCAGACCCGGCGCCAGCCTGTGCCCTCCGGAAGAACAGTTCTCCAGGACAATCTCCGGAATTTCCCTTTTCACCTTCTCAAAAAATGCCGATGATGCCTCCATATTCCTTCTAAGGCCTTCGCCCAGAGATTCTGCGCCGTCACATCCGATTCCAATCGTCTCATTATAATCAATCTTCATGTAACCGAATCCATATTTTTTCAGCGTGCCAATCACTTTCTTTGTCAGGTATTCTTCCACCCACGGATCGCACATATCCCAGAAACGCCGGAAATAACTGGTAAGCGGTTTCCCGTCTTTCTTAAGCAGATGTTCGGTCAGATGGTACGCCTTCGCCGCCTTTCCCACAGTCTCAATCTCAAACCAGATCCCTGGTATCAGCCCTGCCTCCTTTATCGCCCGGGCTGTAGCCTGAAGCCCATCAGGAAACAGCTTATCCGACACTTCATAATCGCCCATGTCGATATCCCACGGGACACCCTCCTGCCGGTACCACCCGCAGTCAATGACAAAATACCCGAAGCCTTTATTCTTGATCACATCCAGGATCCTGCATATATTTTCGTGGGAAGGATCGCCCCATGTCGTACAGTATTCATTAAAAATAACAGGCAGACTCTTTTCTGTCTCCGGAGAATCTGCCAGGCTCTCTTCTGCTGCCTTTATGAGCCTCCCGGTAAAAATATCCAAAGAATCCGTATGGGCTGTACTCACGATTGCTTCCGGCGTGCAAAATTCCTCTCCCGGCTCCAATGTCTTCATCCAGTGGCCGAAATCCCGGTCTGCCAACCCACCGCTTACACACAGGCCATCGTCTTTTCTGTAGATTTCCATCTGCCATGACGCGTTATGGGCAATCTGCACTCCCCAGAACACATGGCTTTTCCTGTCCTCTATTGCCGCAAAAGGGAAAAACTTATTGACCGGCATAGAACCTGTCTGCCCGAACTTCTCGCAACGTACCGCGTGAGGATCCCACGCCGGCTCAAGCTGCAGATTCTCGATGGGGATGCACTCCGCCCGGCCTTCCTGGCTCCACACACTGCGGAGCCTGTGAAGGTAAAGACTGTTGTATCCGTCTCCTTCCAGGTACGGAGAGATGGCACTTAGCGAAAAGCTCTCGAACATTTCCAGAGAAAAAGCTTTCTTTCCCGTATTTCTTACCGCACAGCGTATCCGCACATAAGGTGTGTCTTTTTTCCAGATCAGTGTATGTACTGTCTCGTACTGTTCCTGTGCAGCCAGGATTGTTTTGATGACAAGCTTTCCGTCCTGCTTTTCGACTTTTTGCTCCTTAAACTCCATTCGGTTTATGGTTTCACTGTTTCGCATGGAATTGCCCATGGCGTAAGCTTCATTGTAGATATCTCCGGAAAGCTTAATCTGGATCAAAGAATCAATCTCCTGATTTTTTACAATCGAATCATCATATGGTATCTCAGCCGGCAATAAGATAAAACCGACCTTTTTCTTTTTCTCGTCTGGCAGATATACAGCGGCCATGTCTCCAAGCTGATATTGTTTTAATAACTGTACTGCCTTATGCATCGTTTCTAATCACCCTCTTGCTCATCCTGTTTTCCTATGATAAACTGAATGATAATACGTAAAGGAGGCTTCCCATGGCAACCAAACACTACGATGAATGTTATTTTGTCAATTATGATTCTTACGACGACCTGGTTCTCTACGAGGTCGGCTGCCAGAAATGTCCTCCTGATTATAGCTTCGGCCCAATCATCCGAGACAACTACGTTCTTCATTATATTCTGAACGGCTCCGGTCTGCTTTACCTGGACAATCGGGAATTTCCTGTATACGCCAGACAGGCTTTTATCACACCGCCCAATCTTGTCTCTTTTTACAAAGGCAGCACAAAAGATCCGTGGAATTATATCTGGATACATTTTAACGGACGCAAAGCTATGGATATGCTGTCCCAAGCAGGAATTTCCAAAGAAATCCCTGTCTTTGTTCCCGCTGCCCCTTCCGACGGCCTTAAAGACTGCATCACGGAAATTCTGCACCACAATGACGAAGAATATACCTGCATCGGCAACCTGTACCGCCTGTTCCATTTCCTGATCAGCAATTCCTCCACCCGACCGGCACCAGAAGAAAAGGACAAATCCCTGGTCTATGTAAAGAGCGTCATCGAATATATCACCAGAAAATACCGCGAGCCGATAAAAGTGCAGGATATCGCCGATTATTGCGGTCTGGACCGCTCCTATTTAAGCAAGCTGTTTAAACATGCTACCAGCTATTCCCCGCAGGAATACCTGATCTTTTACCGTATCCAGAAAGCCAAACAGCTTCTTATAAAAAATGAGATATCTATCCAGAATGTCGCTTATTCCATCGGCTATACGGATCCTTTTGCGTTTTCAAAGGTCTTTAAACATGAAACTGGATTTTCTCCCACCCAGTACCGGAACCAGCATACTGCCCGCTGACTTTTAAAGCTTTCCGCCTGACGTGGCAATTCCTTCGATAAACTGTCTCTGGAAGATTATATAGATCAGCATCATCGGCCAGACTGCCAGCACCGCCGCTGCCATAAGCTGCGGGTAATTTACTGAATACGCGCTGGATATCTTTGCCAGAGCCGAGGATAAGGTGGCAGCATCCGAATCAGAATTTACAATCAGCGGCCACATCAGATCCTTGAAGGAAAAGAGTGCCGTGAAAATCCCTAAAGCTACCAATCCCGACTTGGTAAGCGGCAGCATCACTTTCCAGAAGGTCTGCCATATGTTGCATCCATCAAGCCTTGCCGACTCCTCCAGTTCCTTTGGAAGCCCCATGAAAAACTGTCTCATTAAAAATGTTCCAAATGCACTGACTAACCCCGGGAATACCAGTGCAAACACCGTATTACGAAATCCCATTTTGTCAACCATAAGGTATTGCGGCACGACAAAGATCTGTGCCGGCACCATCATTTGGAACAAGACCAATCCGAACAGGAAATTCTTCCCCGGAAATTCAAGCCTTGCAAACGCATATGCCGCCATGGCACTGAACAGCACCGCGCATAGGACACGCAGAACCATCATTGTAAAAGTGTTAAAATATAGCCGTATAAAATCATTCTGTTGAATTACAATCTGAAAATTCTCCCACTGCATAGTCTTGGGGAAAAAGACAAACGGATTCATGGATGTAGATTCACTGACTGTCTTTAATGCCGTCAAAACCATCCACAAAAAAGGAAGAACCATCACAAACGCCCCCATGATTAAAACGATATGCAATAAAAGTGTTGAAATTTTTCGTTTTCTTTCCATCCTTATCTTCTCCTTACATGTAATTTACCCATTTTTTCTGCAGCTTTGTCTGTATTACTGTGATGACCATAATAATCATTAAAAGAAGCATGACAATAGCTGATCCGTATCCCTTATCTGAATATTTAAAAGAATTATTGTAGAACAGATAGACAAGCGAAACCGTATTATCATAAGACGGGCTTGTTACATCAATCATCATATAGATAACGTCAAATACCTGCATTGCTGTGATAATGCTCGTCACCAGTACGAAGAAAAGCGTCGGTGACACCAACGGTACCGTGATGGAAAAAAACTGCTTTACCTTACTTGCCCCGTCAATATCAGAAGCTTCATAATAATCTCTCGGAATCTCCTGCAGGCCTGCAAGAAGCAATACCATACTGTATCCGATAGTGCTCCAGATTCCAATGATTGAGATAGATAGCAGTGCGATCTGCGGATCATCTATCCAATTCACACTATCTATTCCAACCTTATTTAATACATGATTGATCAGCCCATATTGATTATTATACAGCCATTTCCACACCATCGTAACGGCTGCCGGAGCAGCAACCATAGGTACAAAATAGATTGTCCGGTAAATCCCTTTGCCTTTAAGTCTCCCATTCAGCGCCACTGCCATCAAAAGCGCGATAACAATGGTTATCGGAACTACCATGCAAGTATATCCAATCGTATTTTTCACCGCATGCCATACCTGGCCATCTGCAAACATTCTTCTATAGTTATCCAATCCCACAAAAATATTGCCTTTTCCAAATGCGCCGCTTTTAAAAAAACTTAAATACAGGGTCTGGAAAATCGGGATGATGTTCAGCACGATCAGGCCGATAATCGTGGGCGCAACCATAAACCATGCCCAGCACCATTCATTCCTTGTTTTTTTACTCACTTTTTTCACTGTATCACACCTCTTGCTGAAAATGCGGCGGTAACTCCGCCGCATTCCAATATGTTTATTCCGCTCCTAATGCTTCGTTCATCATTTCCGCTGTTTTTTCACATGCTGCTTTCGTATCTTCCTTCCCAGCATAAGCCGCCTTCAGCATCTCATATGCTTTGTCTTCCCAAACGCTTGTCTGGTTGGAATAAGGACGGATCTGCGCATAGTCAACCATGTCAATATAGCATTTTGTATTAAACATCGGATAAGCCTCTGCAAATTTATCCGCGGTTCCATTGTAGGCTGAAATTGCCGTACCAAGCTCTGCCTGACGCTCCTGGCCTTCTTTGCTGCTTAAGTATTCTACCCATTTCCACGCCTCGTCAGGATGTTCTGTTGTCGCGGAGATGACGTTGCCAAGCCCATTAAATATGCTCGAACGGGTCCCGTCATTGGCAGACGGAAGTACCGCACAGTCAAAATTCTTTGTCATAAACTCCGTCTCCGCAAAGCCCGAAAGATTCCAGGATCCGAAAAGCCCCATAGCACACAAGCCGTTCTGCATCGCCTCGGCCCTTGCCTGATCATCATAGATCTCCGGCGACAAACCTTCTTTGACAAAGCTGAAATACTCTTCAATTCCCTGAACTGTCTTTTCATCATCATATCCTGATTTCTTATCTTCCGTGATGATCTCTCCACCATTCTGGTACACAAAATTATAATATCCTTCCTGATTGTGAAGCCCTGCACAGAATCCATACTGAGAACCGTCGTCTTTTGTCAGTTTCTTTGCCGCGTCCTTAAGCGTCTCCCATGTCCAGGTTTCATCCGGATAGGAAAGTTTCGCTTCATCAAACAGCGTCTTATTGTACCAGAGCGCGATTGTGTCATAATCCTTTGGGATTGCATATTGTTTTCCATCAATATTATAAATCTGTCCCAGTCCCTCCGGATAATTAGCCAGATCCACGCTGTCACTCTTCTCAATATAATCTGTCAGGTCCAAAAGCTGGTCGTTAGAACCATAATAGTAGATATTATTGGAATGCATCCAGAAAGTATCCGGCAGTGAACCGCCAGTAGCCGCCGCCTCAAGGCCTGTCCAGTAATCATCCCAACCATTCACCTGGATATCAATTTTAATATTCGGGTTCTCTTTCTCAAACTCATCTGCAACAGTCTCGAGCAACTTTGCCTGATTAGAATCCCAGCATGCGTAACTGATGGTCACCTCTCCCCCGGAATTCTTTTCCCCATTGTCCGATGTTTGTTCAGATGTGTTTTTGTCGCCACACCCAACTAACATAGCACTGACTAATACCGTGCATAAAAATGCACTTACCAAACGCTTTTTCATGTGTTTTCCTCCTTTTTACTGAGTTTTTCTTATTTGCTACTGTACAAATCATACTCTTTTATATCATTTATGTTAATGTGTTTATGCGTTTACCACATGTCAAAATGTGTCTTATACAATATCTTATGTTCAACTTTTTCCTGCTTTTATAACTGCAAAAAGCCCAGACACCTTCAGGCATCCGGGCTTTTATAAAAATAACCACTCAGACAGTCTATTATCTTATTACATTAATTTACGGAACAATTCTTTCAAATCCTCCGGGCAAGTATCTTTAGGGTTTCCCGGGCAGCATGCGTCTGCGTATGCAGATTCTGCCAGGAAATCAAGATCCTCTTCCTTAAGCGCCTCAAGCTTTGACGGAATCCCCACATCCTGAGACAGCGCGCGCACTGCGTCAATTGCCGCCCTGCGATATACCGCCTGATCCATATCGGCAGTATCCACACCCATCGCTTCTGCTATATACTTATACTTTTCCCCGCTGCACTCTGCATTGTATTCCATCACAATCGGCAGCATCATCGCACAGGCTACTCCGTGAGGCGTATCATAAACTGCTCCCAGCGTGTGGGCCATGGAGTGGGCAATTCCAAGTCCTACGTTGGAAAATGCCATGCCAGTCACATACTGTCCAAGCGCCATTCCCTCCCGATCTTCGGGATTATTCTCCACTGCTCCCCGCAGACTCTTTGCTATCAGCCGAATCGCCTCTAAATTCAGGCAGTCTGCCAGCGCCCATGCCGCTTTTGTCGTATAACCTTCAATCGCATGAGTAAGGGCATCCATACCCGTTGCGGCAGTTAGCCCCTTAGGCATTGTAGACATCATATCCGGATCCACAACTGCAATATTCGGGATATCATTGGTATCTACACAGACAAATTTGCGCTTTTTCTCTACATCGGTAATCACATAATTGATGGTCGCCTCAGCAGCCGTACCTGCGGTGGTCGGCACAGCAATAGTAAATACTGTAGGATTCTTTGTAGGCGCCACACCCTCTAAAGAGCGTACATCCTCGAATTCCGGATTATTGATGATGATGCCGATAGCTTTACCCGTGTCCATAGAAGAACCACCACCGACTGTGATCATATAATCAGCGCCGGATGCCTTGTACGCGGCAACGCCTGCTTTTACATTTTCAATGGTCGGATTGGGCTTGATGTCAGAATACACCTCATAAGCCATATCGTCCGCATCTAAAAGATCCGTTATTTTCTTTGTGACATTGAATTTTACCAAATCTGGGTCAGACGCGATAAATGCCTTCTTAAACCCTTTACTCCTAATGATTCCCGGAATCTCTCCGATTGCTCCTTTTCCATGATAGGAAATCCCGTTCAGTACAAAACGATTTACCATTTTCTTAGTTCTCCTTTTTACTTACTTCTCATATAAAAACTTCTCCGGAAGTGTCACGTTAAAATCTACCGCCAGATCACGGAAGTTCTGCGGCGAGATTGTCTGTAGCTTATCCGGACGCATGGATAACATCTTCACAAAAATCTCCGCGGATTTTTCTACCGTATGCATCAGTCCGAATGTCAGATCAAAATCCTCTCCGGAACAGAACATCCCGTGATGTGCCCAGACTGCCACATCATATTGCTTCATCAACTCACTGGTCGCCACCGCAATATCCCGGCCTCCCGGAACCATCCAACCGACAACGCCGATTCCTGACGGAAATACCACCGGACATTCCGTAGCCATTTCCCACAGTTCTCTAGTAAACACTTCGTCCTTCAAAGGCAGTACGAAAGTAAGAGCAATTACATTAGTTGTATGGGCATGATAAATGACCCGGTGCGTTCCGCCTGACGCTGCTTTCTTCACCTCATGATTCATCAAATGGCTTGGCAGCTCGCTGGTCGGTCTTCCTCCATTTATCAGTCCCCAGCAGATGCGGTAATTCTCACCCTTGTCATCCAATTCGATGATACAGATGCTGTCTGCCGGATCTAAGATTACATTGCGGAAATATTTTCCGCTTCCTGTTACCATAAAGTATTCTCCTGCAAGCCCCGGCACGCTGGTTCCGATTTCCTTCCATTCGCCGCCTGCGCTTAAAAACTCTTTTACTTCTTTTACTTCCTCAGATTTCATGCGGTAAGATAGATTGCCGCCATTTCTCTCATGCCATCCCTGCTCCCACCCGTCGTTACACATACGGATAAAGCCCTGTACAAATTTAACATCCGTAATACTCATTATTTTTCTTCCTTTCTATCTCGTAATGATATCCACCGGCACGTCAAAAATTTTTGCCACCTTCAGAATCGTGTCAATATGCTTTCCGGACGCCGCCGCCATATGATGTGTAGGACCCGCTTCGCTCCATTTGTTACAGAATTCTCTCGCCCCGCAGCTAAAACGCGTCCGCATATTCGTATCGCCAAACGTAAAGATCGGGCCGGCTTCATTGATGCCTTCTGCCGCAACAAATTTGAAATGTCCATCCTTATCCTGCGTAATACCCAGATATGTAACCGGACCGAGATGAGGATAAAACTGTGTCAAATAACCGCCGCCTGTCTTCCCGTGGAACACCGGCACAATCTTCATGGCAGGTTTCCGTGCGGATATATCTGCGTCTCCGGAACCACTGTGCCCGATAATACAGATATCTTCCTCAAAATCAATAGAATACATCTCGGATAACTGACCTGTACCGGATATCGTCTTAAGAATGCTCATCGCCATGGCAACCTTGATATCTCCTTCCACCGCACATGCAACTCCCTGCTTGATCAACATGGAAAACGCCGGAATCAGCATACTGTCAAGAACACCCGCCTTGCCCTGTGCAAAGCCGTCATAATGAGAAGCAACAAAAGCAATCTGCTCATCCTGGGCCCATTGCTCAAAAGCGACAACATATTTCGCCATCTCCCACACCTTTTCAATTGTGCCGCCGCCTTCAATATCAAAAGTGTCAAGGATATCCTGCGCCTTCGCCCGGACAGCATCCTCATCAGTAATATCATCGGCAATCGCCCACATCTTTTCCCAGTCAAACTGTTTGGTATAAAGGAACATGCGGTGATAAAGATTCGTCTCGTCAATATAGAGATCCATCATACCCGGATAAGGGCGGCCGATCTGTGCAAGATTCGTGTCCCGAAAACGCCGGCGCACCTGCGCAGCCTTACACCACTCTTCAATCTCCGTCTGCACTCCCGGGTCACCGCCCTCCACTACGCCCGTGATGACCGCATGACGCTTTCCGGCGCGCTCCAAGTCTGCCACCATCTCGCCAACCGCTCCGCAGGCATAAAGCTCTCCAAGCCATGTGGCTGTATCCGTGTTCTCATAATCCGGAGCTTTCTTCTTCTGGACATTCACTAATACCACCGGCACATCCAAATCCCGTACTGCCGGCAACATATTGTAAGATGTGGCGTAGGTCAGAAGCTGTAAGATCACAAGATCAACATCCGCCGCGCGGAACTTGTCCCCCGCTGCCTGCGCCAGCTCCTTGGTCGTAACGATACCTCCGTCTACAATCTCCACCGTCTCCGGGATCGTCTTCCGAAAGACGTCATACTGCGCCTCAAATTCTGGAACTAACGAAGGAAACTGCGGCAGATACGCGCCGAGCGCAATCGAAAAGACTCCGATTCTTGCCTTTGTTTCTATTAACATGGTAAATCCCCCTTTTTCTTGTTTTTTTATTTTTTGTATTCTTTTATTTCAAAAGACTTTTTTACACACGCCCTTGCTTCTTTTAAACCGTTAAACTCCTGATTATAAATCATCTGCACTAAAAGGTTCCCGATAGCCGTAGCTTCTCCCGGGCCCGCACAGACTATGCGCCCCGTATATTTCGCTGTGACCTGATTCAGATACTCTGCATTGGAGCCTCCGCCTACTACATATATACGGTCATAATGTCTGCCAGTCATCTGTTCAATCTGGCCGATAGTATCTCCGTAACATTTGCCCAGACTGTTATAGATGACTGCCGCGATCTCCCATTCATCCTCCGGCACCTGCTGCCCGGTCATCTCACAGTACTTCTTTACTGCCCCGGCCATGTTTGACGGTGCCAAAAACATCTCATCATTGCAGTCCACAATGGATGGAATCATCTGCTTCTGTGCCTGCTCACAGATGTAACCGTAAGAATATTCCTCGGCCAGTTCTTTCCTGACAGACTGTATCATCCATAAGCCCATAATATTTTTCAAATAACGGAAGCGGTATTCATATCCACCCTCATTCGTGAGATTGTGCATCCTGCTTTCCACTGAGCAGTCAGCCTCCGAAAGTTCTGTTCCCATAAGCGACCATGTTCCGGAACTTATATAAAGCGCATCATCTTCCGTAGTCGGAATGGCAGCAACTGCAGAGCCAGTATCATGGGTAGCAGGCAGGATTACCTGACAATCAAATCCTACTTCTTCCCGAATCTCTTTGCTGAAATTTCCCACCAGCGTACCCGGCCTGCTGATCTCCCCGAAAATCTTCTTCGGAAATCCCAGCATATCGATCAAACCGTAATCCCAGTCCTTGGAAACAGGACTTACTAACTGTGTGGTGGTCGCATTGGTGTATTCTGTCCGTTTCACCCCGGTAAGAAGGAAATGAAAATAATCCGGGATCATCAGCATACTCTCTGCTTCCTCAAAAAGCTCCGGCTCCTTTTGCTTTACCGCCATCAATTGATAGATGGTGTTAAAATTTTGTTTCTGTATCCCGGTGCGTGCGTACAAGTCTTTAAGTGAGATTTCCTCATATACCTTAGCATCCATTCCATTCGTCCTGCTATCCCGGTATCCGTATGTTTTCCCAAGAATGCGGTCATGTTTATCCAGTAGCACGTAATCCACCGCCCAGGTATCAATTCCCATAAAGGAGGGAACTTTTCCCAGCTCCCTGCATCGCTTAAGCCCCTCTTTGATTTCGTAAAACAACGCCCCCACATCCCAGCAAAGGCTACCGTCCACACGGTTCATTCCGTTGGGGAAACGATAAACTTCCTCCAGCTTTATCTTTCCGTCCTCAAGACTCCCGACCATATGCCGGCCGCTGGATGCGCCGATATCTACGGCCAGATAATATGTACTCATTTTCTCCCTCCTCCCTAGTCCAGGTGAAATACCGGATACAAGTCAACACTCACCGGGCTGTTATCCGGGTTCGTGTCCATAATGTCCGCCATGAAATCCCACCATTTCCGGTTGATTGCAGTATCCGCCGACTTTGCCCACTTCTCCTCGTCCTCAACCTCAATATAGCCGAAAAGCACATCTGTTTCCTTATCCAGAAAGATAGAATAATTTTTTCCGCCATATTCACGAATCATCTCCGCCATCTCCGGCCACAGCTCGTTATGGCGTCTTTCATATTCCGCCTCCATGCCCGGATAGATATGCATCTTAAAGCCTTTTTTTACCATTGTCAGTTCTCCTTTTCCACCAGACCGAATTTAAAATATGTAGATATGCCGCTCAAAGCAAAATACGCGAATGAGATAATAATCGAAGTATTTTTCCATGCATCTGGCGTTGCCTTCCCTACCGCGACCATCATAGTAAATACTGCGAATACCGCAAGCACTGCATAAGATGCATACGCCGCCGCTTTTTGGACCGCCGGGTATTTGGGGCGGAAAACTTCCACTTCATCATCTTCCTCTTCCTGAATCTCTGAAAGCGCCTCCTGAACCTTTCTGTCCTCTTCTTCCAGCCTGCTGTAATCATCCTTTGCCCCCATCATGCACGCCAATACCAGATAAGAGACCATTGCCAGAAGGTATGTAGGAAGGAACAAGAAATAAGAATGCAGCGTATGGGTGAACGTCATCACAGCTACGAAAATGAGGGCAATGCTCCATGCCGCCAATCCGGCATAATTAATCTTCCACCCTTTATACATCGCCCAATATCTTGTCCCGCCAAGTTTCGGGATGATCCAATGCTCTGCGAACACAATGGCTCCCACCGGCGGCACGACAAGTACGATGATATTTACAATCGTCATAATGTTCATGGTAATAGGGAAACACGCCACAACTGTCATAAACACGCCCACAATATAAGTAAGCTTTTTGACCGATACATTCTTAAACACTGATCCGTATGCCAAGCTTGCACGGTAGATGTTCGGGTTTGCCGTTGTCCACCCGGCGATGATAACTGCCAGAAGTCCGGTGCTCCCCAACACTGCGCTGGTAATGGCTCCTGAATCCAGGATCAAAAGCGATTCGTTCAGCATAATTGCCGCCGTTGCTCCCATGATCCCGGCACTGCCCCATGCACAGAAATGTCCGATAAACATACCATAGCAGGTAACGAATCCGTATTTTGCCGATTTCGCATAACGGAACAATGCCATATCGTTTAGTCCGCCGTGGTAAGCCAGATTACACATCCATGCAAATCCAATAACATGGAAAATTGTCAAGTCTTGTCCTCCCTCGATGATCTCGCCGCTCCATACGCTTCTGTTCATCAGTTCCATAAAATCACCAAAACTACTTATCCCATCTGCACCCGTTATCTCAATGAGCTGCGGAACTACCACACAAAACCCGGCAAGGAACACGATGATCATCCACGGTACACATACCGATGAAAACTTTGCAACTGCATTAAATCCATTTGCCGCAACCAGTGTTACAATGATTCCGAGAACGATAACTACCAGTACAAATTTGACATCCGTCGGATACCATTCTGTCTGGAGTCTGATTCCAAAAATCTCTCTTACCGCCGATGCCGAGACCGTCAACATGGAGGCGGCCATCGCAATAGAGGCCAGACCCCAGACTACATTGTAGACCTTCTGCATATAAGGCCCCATAACCTTTTTAAGATAGGAATACAGCGTCACTCTCGTATCCACGCCAATGGGTGCGCAGATGAGCGCATAAGTCAGTGTCGCAAGAATGTTTCCCACAAACAGCCCCAGAAATATATCCGTTGCCTTCACACCCAGAGTAACCAGCGTCGCACCAATTACAAATTCCGTTGCCGCAATGTGTTCTCCTCCGTAAATGCCAAAAAAATTGCCAAGTCCGGAAACATTTTTTTTCGATATCGGCCGGTCATCTGCCGGTATCTTTTGTGCTTCTTTTCGATAATCCATAATATCTCCTCTCACTTCCTGTCAGTCGTATCGGCAGCGCTGCCTTTGCTCACTTAAGTATTTTTATTATAGATTCTGCGGTACATTTTCATAATGTCCTGACTTGACAAATATCCTGTCCTCTGTTTCGTTTTCTTAAATCTTAATTATCCGATCATGCTTGTGGTTCTTCCGATACTCATTGGGCGTCATGCCATACCGTTTTTTGAACTGACGGTAAAAATAACTCTGGTTCTCATATCCGATGTTTACCGCTATCTCTTCTACAGGGAGTTCCGTCTCCACAAGGAACATCACCGCCTTTTGGAATCTTTTCCGCATCAGGAGCTCCTGAAAAGTATATCCTGTACTCTTCTTAATCATCCTGCTTAGTGATGGAAGCGGCTGCTTAAAATCATCTGCTATGCAGCTTAATGACGCTGTCTTGTAATTGGAATCAATATATTTTGTAGTTGCCTGAATGATAATATCTTCATAACTTTGAGAAGATTGGGACGACAACCTATCGATATGGTTGATCAGATACAAAAAAACTAACCCCATAGAGTACTGATTGATCACATCCTCATTTCGGTTTTCATACATAATGGATGTGATCATATTCTCCATCAGGTTTGAGATAGCCTTTTGTCCTCCTAGCTGAAAATTCAGATATTGGGGAATCGGATTATTCTGCCTGAATGTTCCCACAAGAAAATCAGCCAGAATATTCTGTTTACCAATCATCTGCAGTGGTATGTCAAAAAATTCTGGGAGTACGATAAAGTTTATTCCCACATCACCATATTCCGCACGCTTTACGCCATGCTTTACATGCTGGTTTAAAAGTATCATATCCCCCGGCTGCATCCGTATCTCCTGTCCATCGATACAATGAGTAATCTCTCCGGCACATACGTAAAGCATCTCAATATAGTTGTGTTTATGCTGCGGGAACTCTACAAAACGGCTGTGATGCCTTACCGTAATCAATCGGCCCTCACGCAAAAATAACTGGCAGTCCACCTCGAACTGATTTTTCCTTGTATAAATATCTTTCAGCACTTGGTCACTTCCATCAAGATACGCCTGTTCTTCATCCGTAATCTCCTGCATCCTCTTTATCAGTTGTTCATCCATAGGTTTCCCCTTTCCTAAAAGCCATGTAGTTCCTTCTATCATTTTATCCCATATTGTCAGAAAAAAACATGTCCTTATTTTGTGGAAAAAGGGACTTTATTTGCATACACCTGATAAGTGTATGCTTTAGGTTAACATACTTATGAATTACTCTTTTCTTTAAAAATTGTAACTATTACAGTAAAAAACCGCCGGACGGCATGAACATCTTCTTTTATGCATAGTGATACTTCTCTCTGTTCTGATGAAGAAAAACCAATGCTACAACCATAGTGATCAGTTCTGCTATCGGTACTGCAAGCCATACCCCTATTACACCCCAAATATTCGGCAATGTAGAGAGCAGCACTGTAATCAGTCCGAAAGTCCGCAGGAACGACAAAACTGCTGACAGCTTCCCGTTTGAAACGGCTGTAAATGTGGCAGAGG
Organism: uncultured Dorea sp.; assembly: GCA_949916155.1. Taxonomy (GTDB): domain Bacteria; phylum Bacillota; class Clostridia; order Lachnospirales; family Lachnospiraceae; genus MD308. The sequence goes on along the minus strand of CATLEM010000024.1, from coordinate 420 downwards.
TAAAAATGTTCAGCCCGCAAAACAAAAAGCTAAAGGAAAAAATCAAAAATCCGTTTCGTGCAATTTCATAAACAGGTGTTCCCTTTTCTGCAAAAATACCAACCAATGGAGAACCAAAAATAAAAGCTGCTGCAAAAACAGTGACCGAAACAAAGACAATGAACCGCATACAAATAGAAAATACATTCTTTAGCTGTTTTTTGTCCTGCTTCCCATAGTTATAGCTGATAACAGGGGCTACTCCCATAGAAAATCCTATGTAAAGGGCACTCAATAAAAATTGTGTGTAGATAATGATTGTGATTGCCGCAACTCCGTTTTCTCCAAGCAGTTTCATCATAATGCGGTTAAAAAGGAATGTTGTAACCGCTGTTGCCGCCTGACTTACCATTTCCGAAAAACCATTGGTACAGCTTTCAG
>CATLEM010000023.1 GCA_949916155.1 uncultured Dorea sp. | reverse complement strand
AAGTGCAATGCATTTACGAAATATTGATATGTTTCGCTTCTGTTAAAGAGTATATAAAAAAAGTGCAGTTCGGGGTATACCCAAGTTGAACAATTTTTCTAAAATATTCTATACAAATTGACTAACGTACAGTTATCCCCCGCAAAACCGCCGTTTATTCCCTGTCGATGAGCATCCGGTATATGTCTCTCTTTCCCGCTCCCCGGTCTTTTGCCACCTGCTTCATGGCATCCTTTTTGCATAAACCGCTGTTAAGATAAAGTTCCATATGTTCCTCTACAGTCATCTCTTCCCACCGGGCGCGTTCTTCTTTTATCACCTCTTCTTCAGGCTTTCCTTCTATGACAAGTACATACTCGCCCCGCGCCCCGTATTCTTTATAGTGGGCTGCCGCTTCGCCAAGCGTCGTCTTAAATACGGTCTCATGCTTTTTCGTCAGCTCTTTGCAGACACTGATCCTCCGGTTTCCAAGCGTATCCAGAAGAATCTCCAGCGTGTGAATGAGCCTGTGGGGCGCCTCATACATGACGATCGTTCTTTGCTCCCCTTTCAATGTATCAAGCACTCTTTGCCTCTCCTTTTTATCTGCCGGAAGAAATGCCTCAAAAGCGAATCTTCTTGTCGGAAGCCCGGATACCGTCAGCGCCGTCACGCACGCAGCCGCCCCCGGCACCGCCGTCACCGGGATCCCCGCCTCATAGCACATCGCCGTCAGTTCCTCCCCCGGATCTGATATCCCTGGAGTGCCTGCATCTGTAATAAGCGCGATATTCTCCCCGGCAAGCATCCTGTCCACCAGCTTCCTGCCTTTTTCAATCTTGTTGTATTCATGATAGCTTGTCATCGGTGTCCTGATCTCAAAATGATTTAAAAGCTTTATACTGTTGCGCGTATCCTCTGCCGCGATCAGATCCGCTTCTTTCAATATGCGCACACAGCGGAACGTCATATCCTCAAGATTACCTATCGGAGTGGCACATAGATACAAAGTACCCATCATACTGATTCTCCTTTCGCCTTTTCCTCTTTTGCCTGACCATGATGTATACGCATCACTTCGTCTGTATATTTTCCTTCTCTTTCGTATACGACCAGCGGCGGGCCTGCCTTCATCCGCGGATTGCCGCCCTTTACCCCTCCGATCAGGACCATATTCGGCTCCTTGTCCGCGAACGGATACACCATGCGCATCTCCTTCGGCTCGATCCCGTAAACACACATTTTCGAAAATATCTCCGGCAGCCTGAACGGTCGGTGAACCATATAGAGTCTCCCTTTCACCTTAAGCAGCTTTGCACTTTCCCGCAGAATATCCTCCAGCGTACAAAGCGCCTCATGCCTCGCGATATACAGCGCCTCGCTGCTGTTCGGAAGCCCGTGCTCGCCTATCATATAGGGCGGATTGGTTACAACCACCTCAAAAGAAGCCGCCCCGAACTTAGAAACCGCTTCTTTGATATCCCCTGTTACAATATCTATCTTTGAATCCAGTCCGTTATATGCAACACTTCTTCTTGCCATGTCCGCACTGTCCGGCTGAATCTCGAGTCCCGTAAAATGCTCTCCGTCTGTCTTCGCCGACAGGAGGATAGGGAGTATCCCCGTACCTGTCCCCAGATCAAGAGCTCTCTCCCCCCTCTTCACCTTCACAAATGAAGAAAGAAGCACTGCATCCATACCGAAACAAAACCGTCCCGGATGCTGGATGATCTCATATCCTTTGATCTGCAGATCGTCTAACCGCTCTCCTGCGCGCAGCAAACTCTCTTTGTCCATATCCCGTTCCCTCACATGTCCGGTATCTGTCTAATTGTCATCCAATCTGGAACCGCTGTTTTTTTCTTCCAGACGTTTAAGCTCTTCCATCTCTTCTCTCGTAAGCTTCGCATCTTTCTTGCGCCGCCTGGGCCTGAATTTTAATTCGGAAGCCTTATATTCCCGGATCTCCTTCTCATCATTATCCAACGTCACGATTACTTTGGCGAGCTGGCGGAGCACATTTACTGACTGGACGTCGCCCTTAAGCCCTTCCGGCGTCGTCACATGGTCGCCGTTGCCAGGCAGACGGCTGTTAAGCTCCTCATAAGTCTCCTCCTCATTGGTCAGACAGCACATCAGCCTGCCGCACACGCCGGATATCTTCGTCGGGTTCAGGGAAAGATTCTGCTCCTTCGCCATCTTGATGGATACCGGCGCAAACTCTGCCAGATACGTATGGCAGCAAAGCGGCCGCCCGCAGATGCCGATCCCGCCCCGGATCTTCGTCTCGTCGCGCACTCCGATCTGCCGCAGCTCTATCCTCGTGCGGAACACACTTGCCAGATCCTTGACCAGCTCGCGGAAATCAATCCGCCCGTCAGCCGTAAAGTAAAACAGCACCTTATTGTTATCAAAAGTATATTCCGCATCGATGAGCTTCATCTCCAGCTCATGCTTGCGGATCTTCTCTAAGCATATCTCAAACGCCTCTTTCTCCTTCTCGTGGTTCTTTGCTTCCTTCTTCTTATCTTCTTCCGTCGCGATCCTGATCACCTGCTTGAGCGGCTGGGTGATCTTCTCATCCTCCACATCCTTCGGCCCCGTCACCACCGACCCGAACTCTACCCCTCTTGCGGTCTCTACGATTACTTTATCTCCGGTTTTGATATGGAATTTCCCCGGCGCGAAAAAATATATCTTTCCCGCCTTACGGAATCTTACGCCTATTACTCTGGTCATAGATTAATTCTCCTTTATTGTCATGAACAGAAGCTCCATCACAAGCTCGAAATTAACATTCGCCCGCAGTCTTGCCTTCGCCTTCTCAAGACCGGCGATGATATTCTGAATCCCTTCATAAGAGCTTGTCTTAGCCTGTTCTTTAATATATTTTATCTGATCTTTAAAGACAAGCTTATCAATTTCCTTCGTCGCTTTATAGAGCAGGACATCGCGGTACCAGATCATAATGATATCCAGATAATCCGTGATCTCCAGTTTGTACGCGGTGACATTGTTCACCGCCGCAACTACCTCGGAAAACTCCATCTCATGGATATATTTGAGAAGCTTGACCGCTTCATCTTTTATCTCATTAAAATGCTCCGAGTGGGCAAGCATGATTGCCCGTCCCATGTTTCCCTGGGCAAACGCAGTGCAGACATCCGCTTTATAATCCGGTATCTGCAGTATCTCCATCAGATATTTTTTGATCAGCGTATTACGGATATTACGGAGCTTGAGCATCACGCATCTTGAATTGATGGTCGGCAGAAGCATCTCCGCATTCTCGGTAAGCAGTATGATTACTGCATACTCCGGCGGTTCCTCGATCGTCTTAAGCAGTGCATTCTGTGCCTGGGGCGACATAAGCTCCGCATGATCGATGATATAGATCTTATACGGACCCTGGTAAGGCTTGATCATCACCGTATTATTCACCTGTCCGCGTATATCATCCACACTGATCGTATTCGGTTTTTCATGGGCAACCCAGATAATATCCGGATGATTGCCTTTCTCCGCCTGTCTGCAGGAATGACAGACATTGCACGGATCCGGACCCTTCTTCTCACACAGCAGTGTCATGGCAAACAGGCTCGCCAGCATCTTCTTGCCGGAGCCTCTCGCGCCGTTCATAATATAGGCATGCGACACCTTCTCCATTGATACCGCATTCCCGATATACTGAATAATATCTCTGTGTCCCACTACATCCTTAAAGCTTCCCATGTCGTATCTCCCTCTTATTTTCTAAAAACACTGTAATCTATCTCTTCTCATTGATGAATACCTCAATGTATCTTTCCTTTTTAAGCCCCTCAACAGAGAAATCCCTGTCCTGATACCAGCAAAGCAGGCGCACCGTCTCCTCCGTGATCCTCTCCCCCGGCACAAGCAGCGGGCTTCCCGGCGGGTACAGATACGCATACTCCGAAGAGACATACCCCGCAGCGCAATTCCACGGGACGCTGACTGTCCCTTCCGTGCGCGCGAGGCGCTGCGCCCCGGCAATATTATACACCGTCTCCGCTGACGGAAGTCTGCCGCATCCCGCGCAGCCTCCCTCTTTTCTGCCCTCAATCTTATTATCAATCCTAAGCAATGCATTTGTCAACCGTTCAAAGCCTTCTTTTGTATCAGATACAGAAGTCATGGCAAGAACATAGCTTCCTGCCGCCATCTCCATCTGCAGATGATATTCATACAGAAGCCTCCGGTAAAGTTCCTGCCCCGTAGCTGCCGTACGCCGCGCCGAAATGATGAGCTTAGATATATCATAACATTCTGTACGGATTAACTCAAGGCAATTAAACTCAGAAAGTCTCTCCCGGGCCTTTAAAAGTTCTTCCGCATACGGCGCGAACATCTCCCCGGCATGATGCTGAAGCTCTTCCATGCACAGATCGATCCCCGCCATCAGCACATAGGACGGGCTGGAAGTCTGCAGCATATCCAGATACTGCTTCACCCGTTCCCTGTCTATCCTCCCGCCATTCATATGCAAAAGCGCAGTCTGTGTCAGCGACGGCAATGTTTTGTGTACGCTGTGGATCACGATGTCTGCGCCTTTCGTATTGGAATTTTCCGGAAATACATCATGAAAACCAAAATGAGCCCCATGAGCTTCATCTACGATCAGAGGCAGTCCCTTCGCATGTACCGCATCCGCGATGGCAGCCACATCTGACACCACCCCGTCGTACGTCGGCGATACGATCACAACTGCCCTGATCTTCGGATAACGCTCCAGGGCATCTATTACATCCTGCGGTCTGATCTCTGTATTCAGGCTTGCATCGCTGTCAAAATCCGGATACAGATAGACCGGGTTCAATTCATTTAAGTATATTGCATGATACACAGACTTGTGGCAATTTCTTGCCACAAGTACAGTGTCTCCTTTTTCAGTTACGCCGCACACAGCGCTTAATATCCCGGCAGTGCTTCCATTGACAAGGAAATGTGTCTCGTCCGCATGGCAGACCGCCGCCGCCCTCTCCTGGGCGTCTTTGAGAATCCCCCGGGCATGATGAAGATCGTCAAAGCCCTCGATCTCCGTGATGTCTATCCTGTACGGAAGACTCATATCCCCGGCTGTTCCCGCTCTCAGCCCGCGTCTTTTATGCCCCGGCATATGAAAGCCGTAACAGCCGGATGCGCTGTAGCTTTTTAACTTATCATACAGTGTGCTCATAACACGCTCTTCACATTCTATAGATTATAATCTTTTAAGAAGCTTCTCTCTTTCTTCTTCGAATCCCGGCTTTCCGAGCAGAGCGAACATATTCCTCTTATAGCTCTCAACGCCTGGCTGATTGAACGGATTCACACCAGAGATATAGCCGCTTACGCCGCAGGCAAACTCAAACATATAGAAAAGCTGTCCAAGCGAATATTCGTCCTGTGCCGGAATATTGATGATAAGGTTCGGCACATTGCCGTCCGTATGCGCGAGGATAGTTCCGTTCATCGCACTCTTATTGACAAAATCAACATTCTTTCCCGCAAGGTAATTGAGTCCGTCAAGATCAACCGGCTCCTCGCCGATGATGATCTCTTCCTGTGAAGCCTCTACATTCAGCACTGTCTCATACATGATACGGCTTCCGTCCTGGATGAACTGTCCCATGGAATGAAGATCCGTCGTAAGGTCTACAGATGCCGGGAAGATACCCTTCTGGTCTTTTCCTTCGCTCTCGCCGTAGAGCTGCTTCCACCACTCAGATACATAGTGAAGGCTCGGCTCATAATTAGCCAGGATCTCAACGGATTTCCCTTTGCGGTGAAGGATGTTGCGGATCGCCGCATATTTCAGTGCATCATTGTCCTCAAACTCATTGTTGATGGCCATCTCTCTGCCGGAAGCAGCACCTTCCATCAATTTATCGATATCCGCCCCGCTGACTGCGATCGGAAGAAGACCTACCGCTGTCAGGACGGAGAAACGTCCTCCTACATCATCCGGCACGACGAACTCCTCATAGCCTTCCTCATCTGCAAGACCTTTAAGCGCTCCTCTTGCCTTGTCAGTGGTGGCATAGATTCTCTTAGCCGCCTCTTCTTTTCCGTACTTCTTCTCAAGCATCTCCTTAAATACACGGAACGCGATCGCAGGCTCCGTCGTCGTCCCGGATTTGGAAATGATATTAACAGAGAAATCTCTGTCTCCGATCACATCGATCAGGTGCTTCAGATATGTACTGCTGATGCTGTTTCCTGCATAGTAGATCTCAGGAGTCTTGCGAACCTCTTTAGAAACCATATTGTAGAAATTGTGGCGCAGAAATTCGATCGCAGCCCTTGCTCCAAGATAAGAGCCGCCGATACCGATAACTACCAGCACCTCGGAATCTCCTTTGATCTTTTCTGCTGCAGCTTTGATCCTTGCAAACTCGTCTTTATCGTAATCTACCGGGAGATCAATCCATCCAAGGAAATCATTCCCTGCTCCTTCTTTTCCCAAAAGCTCGTCCTTTGCCGCAAGAGCGATCTTCTTCATGGACTCCACTTCGTGATCACAGATAAATCCTGCTGCCTTTGAATAGTCAAATGTTACTTTTGCCATAGCGCAAATCCGTCCTTCCTTCAAAATATATTTATATTTTTACATATATAATATATTTTATCAAATAAGAACGCTTTAATCAAGCCATAAACTCCTCCAGTATCTGTCGGATAAGTATTTCTCTTTCCACGGACTTCTGCTCTGTCCCCTCCGGTTCCTCTTTCTCTTCTGTCTCCCGAATCGCCTTTACCCTACTGTCTTTTACTTCTCCTCTGACTGTCCCGGGGACAGGATAAGGCTCCGGCATCGCCGGCGGAAGAGTCTCCGGCGGCATCTGGGGCGACGGGACTTCCTTCCCGGGCTGCGGCCTTATCGTCTCCGCATCCTTCGATTCATCTTCCATCTTCACCCAGGCCTCCGCCTCTTCAAACTCATCCTCCTCGTCCATCTCTTTTTGATGCGCCTTCTCATAGCGGTGAAGACATACATTCTGCAGATAATCAACCATGTAATTTCTGACCATCCGCATCCGGTAGTTCTCGTCAGTCATCAGATGGAACACATACACCAGTATCCCCAGCCCCGCGCCGATCACTCCTGTCTGCAGCACAAGGTCTGTCATTCCGTAGACGCTGTAAGTAAGGACCGCCCCCAAAAGGCCGGTAACGACACATAAAAGCGCTGATGCCTTCTCCAGCCGCCTTAAGCTGTGAAACCGGATACCGAACACCTTATAGCTGTACAGGTACTTGTCCACGAACACTTCCACATTGTCCACCTTCTCACTGACCATGCAGGCATGCTCGAACTTCGCGCGCACCAGGCGCATCAGCGGATGGGTGCTTTTATTCATGTTCCCCGCCGCATGCACCAGACGCGACAGAACCGCATTCACTATACATTTGCTCACAATACCCACCGCCGTAAAGATTCCCAACGCTACGACTATTATCTGCTTATCTACTATTATCCTGGACATAGATCAAGCCCTCCTTTCAAGGGAATTATACTTGAAATCCCTGCAGAGGGCGATGAAATCCGTTCTCCATAATACGACATCCGGCCTGTCAGTCTGTGTCGATTTACCGTCTGTATACACTGTTGATGTATCACAAAGATGCCAGCAGTTCCTTCACAAGACGCACACTGCGGGCGATTGCCTGCCTTTCAAACTCCGGATAGTCCATGACTGCACTGTTGTCAGCTTTGTCCGAAATCGCTCGAATGATGACATACGAAACTTTGTTCAGATAAGCCGCATGGGCAATACCTGCGCCTTCCATCTCCGTACAGAGCGGATGGAACTGATTCACGATCCGCTCCTTCGCCTCCGCGGATGAGATAAACTGATCGCCGCTCGCCACTCTCCCGATGAAGGTATGTATCTCCGGATTCGCTTTCTCATTGGCTGCTTTCGCCTTCTTCACCAATTCACTGTCCGCCGGAAATGCCAGCGTGTCCATCCTCGGCACCTGCCCTGCCGGATCGCCGAAGATCGTCGCGTCCATATCATGATGAATCGCATCTGACGAGATCACCATGTCGCCGATGTCAATCCTTGCATCCAGAGAGCCTGCGATACCTGTATTAATCAGCGTATCCGCCTGAAAATGATCCACAAGGATCTGTGCGCAGATCCCCGCATTCACCTTGCCGATACCGCTCCTTACCACAACTGCATCCCTGCCGCAAAGCACGCCTCTGCAAAACGCCATACCCGCAATCTCTTTCGTCTCCTGAATATCCATAGCTTCCTTCAAAGCTGTAACTTCCTCTTCCATAGCTCCAATAATGCCTATCATATGTCTGCTCCTTTTCCTGTCATATTGATTACCCTTTATCTCTGCGCCGTCTGCAAAACGCATTGTATTTCCAGAAACAGTATAGCATTTCTGACCGTTCTCTGCTATACTTTTCCTGTCAAATATATTACCAAAAGGAGGAGTTAACATGGACTATAAGCCACATGGCGTCTGTTCGCAGCTGATCCGTGTAGATGTAGAAGATAATATCATCAAAAATGCAGAATTTGTCGGCGGATGCAGCGGGAATACCCAGGGCGTGGCCCGCCTAGTAAAAGGAATGAATGTGGACGAAGCGATCTCCCGCTTAGAGGGGATCAGATGCGGGTTCAAATCCACATCCTGCCCTGACCAGCTTGCCCAGGCGCTGAAAGCAGTGACCGGCAGATAGAGATCCTGCCGGTTTTTCCCACGAGAAAAGGATGCCCCCATCTCGGCATCCTCTTCCCAAAGATTTTTTTGTTTCCTTTTTCTGGAGAGACTGTGACCTGCATCGCTGTTCAACGGAAGTTATTGGTACAAAAAATCTTTATACTTTTTCACTATGTAATTCCTTTCTCAAAGTTGAAAATAAATCATATTCCGCGGCGATGCTTGTCACAGTCTCCCCAGTAGAAACAACATATAGAGTTACATATCAGGAGCCGCAATAAAGAGACTGGATGAACTTTATCGCAGCATTGTTGGCTATGGGATGAATATTCCGTTAGTAAAGCTATCGCTTCCATCATTGTTTGCAGAGTGAAGACACTTTACCCGGTAGTAATAACCACCTTCCACGTCCAACTCCTTGCTGGAAGCTATTCTGTCTGTATTCTCTTCACGCACGATCCAGCTATCATAGCCTTCCCATGAAGTGTCCTCTTCCTTTGCTCTCTCTACAACAACAGCAAGTCCGATTCTCTCCACAGTATGAGCCGCAATCGTAGTTCCCCCGACATAGAGATGACCATTCGCCAGTCTGACACATTTGGAATAACCTGCCATTAAATCTACTCCGCGGGTAATCCCTGTAGCATAACCGACAGATTCGTTCTCATTTGTCAGATAAGAACTGCCAATCTGCTTCCTGCCCTCTTCTGCATGCACATCATAACACAAGCCAAACATACAAACCACCAGCAACAAGATACAGCCAACAGACCTTACTTTCGTTTTCTTCATCGTCTACCTCCATCCCTCCTAACTCTCATATATATAGACACATTACTTCGCAAAAACTGACGGCATTTTTATAAAAAATATAATTTTTTTACAATTAATTTAAAATCTTCCTTCTCAATATCCCCCATTAGAAAATATTCCAACTTTTGATATGCGAAATGCGCCCGGCATCTAATTCCCCCATTTTCTTTCATCCGGTATGCTGTTATCTCAACTTTTTCTCCGTCAACTTCTATCATTTCTTCATCTATAACCTCATCTTCCATATCCCATCCAAACGATGAATCATAATGACCTGCACTAATAACATACCAAAGACTTTTTTTATCATACTCATACAGCATCTCTGCAACTTGCAACTTTTCATCCAAATTCACTTGAACAAATTTCATACCTTTTTTCTGATTATACAGTTTAACTGGCTCTGCGCCAAATGTGTCTTTTATTTCCTGATATGCTTTTTGTTCCTCTTCATTCTCCGACACTTTCCTTTCTTCATCAGAATCTACCTGCACTACTTTTCTCCCGCCGATAACCTGCTCGATCACCGACACTATCCTCTCACTGCCGCCCATACTTGTTACTCCGGCGGTCAGCAGAACTGCAACCGCAGCGGCTGATGCCGCAAACATCTTCCACGTTCTTCTCCTGCGCATGGTCTTTGACGCAGCCCGTTCTTCCTGAAGCTTACGCCCCAGTTCAAGCGCTTCTCTGTCTTCTTCGGAAAGCCCGGCATATACCCGGTCTCTCTCATAAGCATCAATGCGGTCCCGCAGCTTATGCCGGATATCATCCTTGATCTCCCCCGGCATATGCTCTGCTCCGGACGCCTCCACTTCTTTCCGGATCGCTTCAGCTTCTCTGTACAGATCCTCTCTTATTACCTGCTCCAAATCATCTTTGTGCATTGTCATGACAAATACCTCATAAAACAGGCTGTCCACCCGTCTCTTTCTCTTGACCAATCCCAGTCTGATTGTATAATATATATATATATAGCAGTTACTACTGCATAAATTGTTCCAGTTTCAATCTGAATCATACCTGTGCAGATATTACAGAACCGCTGCACTGGTAATAAAAGATTTTCATTCCGGAGGTTGTTATGAAACGTATCATCTTAACAGGCGGCGGCACTGCAGGCCACGTCACCCCTAACATCGCTCTCCTCCCCCGCCTTAAGGAGCTGCATTATGACATTCACTATATCGGCTCCTACAACGGGATCGAGAAGGAACTGATCGAGCAGTTCGGCATCCCCTATCATGGGATCGCCACCGGCAAGCTTCGCCGTTATTTCAGTCTGCAGAACTTTACCGACCCGTTTAGGGTTCTCAAGGGTATGAATGAAGCGAAAAAACTTGTAAAGATTCTAAAACCCGATGTTATCTTTTCCAAAGGCGGATTCGTATCCGTCCCTGTCGTGCTTTCCGGGAAAAGGTGCCGTGTTCCGGTTATTATCCACGAATCCGATATGACGCCGGGACTTGCCAACAAGCTCTCCCTGTCAGCCGCCGCAAAAGTATGCTGTAACTTCCCTGAGACTTTGGAGCAGCTTCCCGAAGGAAAGGCGGTTCTTACCGGCTCGCCCATCCGTCAGGAGTTACTATCCGGCGACAGATTCAAAGCACGCGAACTTCTCGGATTTACTTCCGGCAAGCCGGTGATCCTCGTTGTCGGCGGAAGCCTCGGCGCTGCTGCTGTCAATGAAGCCGTGCGTTCTGTTCTCCCTGAACTTTTAAGATCCTATCAGGTCATCCACCTGTGCGGACGCGGCAAGCTTGATGAATCACTGAAAGGGCTTGACGGATACGCCCAGTTTGAGTACGTCAAGGAAGAATTAAAAGACTTTTTCGCACTTACAGATATCGTCATCTCCAGAGCCGGAGCTAACGCGATCTGCGAACTCCTCGCATTGCATAAGCCGAATCTTCTGATTCCGCTCTCTGCCAATGCAAGCCGCGGCGACCAGATCCTGAATGCCCGTTCCTTTGAACGGCAAGGCTTCAGTATCGTCCTGGAAGAAGAAGCGCTGACAGATAAGACGCTGCTCGATGCTGTAGAGAACCTTTATGAGCACCGCGAACAATATATTGCCGCGATGAAGGCTTCCTCACAGCAGAACTCTATAGATACTATAATTGATTTGATCGAATCTGTCACGGCGTAATACATATTTACAAATAGAAGGTGCCAAAAAAGCACCTTCTTTTCTTTTACGTGTCGCTCAGGTTGTCATATTCCTCTCTGTATTTTCTTTGTATCCATTTCTTGGCACGATACAGCATACTATGCAGAACCTCCAGTGATACTCCCATATTCTCTGCTACTTCTTTCTGCGGCTTTCCCAAAAGATATGTGATCGTTATCGCATCATACCAACGCTCATTCATCCGATACAGATCGCCGAATATCTTTTCTATAAATCCATGATATTCCCTGTCGTGCAGAATCGTCATGATATCTTCTTCCGCACTGTCTGTCAGAATATCCATGCCTCCGTCATCAAAGAAGTCTCCGTTGGGAACTTCATGCCAACAGTCTCTTTTGTGGTTACGGACCATATTTTTAGCCGCAGTGATCAGCCATGCATTGATTGCGTTTATGTTAACATTCTCCTGACTGATATATAGTTTTAGAAATACTTCTTGTGTAATCTCCTCTGCCACATGCTCATTTTCAGAATAATACAATGCCGTCCGGTAAACTATGGATACATTTTCCTCATAAACCTTGTCAAAATCCATGTCTGTAACGGAATCCATTCCACCGGTAATTCCTTTGCCTTCCACTATTCTTTCCTCATTAGTATTTGTAAATCTTATATCTTCGACAGTATATCCTCTTTGTCGGCCTCTGACAGCTCGTGCAGCTTCCAGCCAAGCCCTACTTCATCGTCTTTATACCGCGGGATCAGATGAAGATGGAAATGAAATACTGTCTGGCCGGCACATTCACCGTTATTCTGCACCAGATTGTAGCCGTCGCATCCCAATACATCTGTCAGCCTGGTTATCATCTTTTTTGCAAGAATCATAGCCTTGCCTGCAAGCGTGTCTTCCAGCTCATACAAATTGGCATAGTGCTCTTTCGGAATAATAAGCGCATGCCCTTTTGACGCCGGATTCGCATCCAGTATCACGCGAAAATCCTCGTCCTCATAAAGTGTTGCCGTCGGGATCTCTCCGTTGGCAAGTTTACAAAATATGCAATTTTCGTCTTTCATATCTCTCTCCCTTTCTAAAAATTATTTTTAAAATTGATTGATTATTTTACCCGCCAGTGCTAAACTCTCTAAAAGAAGGGCGGTATTTTACTATGTTTTCAGAATCAGATTTCGACACTTTACAACAGATAATGGAAGAAAGCCCCGAAAAGCGAGAACTTCTTCAGCGTCTTCTTGAATCACACCAGATGACGATCAGTGCGATCAGCCACGAGATCCGCAATCCGCTGACACTGATCTACAGCACCTTGCAGCTTATCTCCTCCCGGCACCCGGAAACGGCTTCTTTCAAATACTGGGATCAGCTTATGAAAGATGTAGAGTATACAAACCTTTTACTGGAAGAATTATCCGTCTATAACAACAGCGACCGTTTAAACCTGGTCCGGACAGACAGCGTTTCTTTTTTCAGGACTGTTTCGCTTTCATTTGCCGCATCTATCGCGGACACCGGCATTGAATTTACATCCCGTATTCCTGATCATCTTCCAGAGATCAGCTGTGACACGATAAAACTCAGGCAGGTACTCTTAAACCTCCTGCGCAATGCAAGAGACGGTGTCCTGTCCCCGGAAAGCACCGGGCGCAATATCCGCCTCGATGTATACGAACTGACAGAGGACAGTTGTCCGATCCCCTCTGTCTGTGTGAAGATCTCCGACAACGGATGCGGTATCCCGCCGGAGAATCTTGAGCACATCTTTGAACCATTCACTACATACAAACCGGGCGGGACCGGGCTTGGCCTTGCCATAGCAAGACGAATCGCGAGAGCACACAAAGGTTCTCTTCACGCCGCGTCAGCCCCAGATGGCCTGACTGTATTCACGCTTACGCTTCCGGTATAAGAGAACCGAAAACAGGAATCCTGACAGCAGCCCGCCTATGTGGGCTGCATTGTCTACGCCTGTACTGGTAAAACCGTAATACAGCATGACCGCGATCATAAAGATGATCCCTCTGCCGGAAATATCTCCGATCCTCCCTCTGTTGCGGAGCGCGATATAGAAAAGCGCTCCGATCAGTCCGAATACTGCGCCGGATGCTCCCGCCGACACAGCGTATTCTCCTGTCCAGATATCCCATACAGCCGAGACTATGTTTCCGCACAGACCGCTTGCCATATAGATCATCAGGTATCTGAACTTACCCACTTCCTGTTCCAGATTCCATCCGACGATCAGCAGCACGACCATATTATTCATCAGATGCTCGAATCCAAAATGCAGGAACATACAGGTAAACAGCCGATAATACTCTCCCCCCTCTGCCACGTAAGGCACATACATCGCCCCGCGGCGGAGAAGAAATTCCGCATCTTCCGTCATTCCCTGCATCGACAATATTAAAAATACTATAACATTAACAGAAGCCATCAGCACTGTCATCGTCTGTCTCTTCTTCATCCCAGCCTTCCCCGTTCTCTTCAAGACGCCTTTTCCGTATCCTGTACCGGATGAGCATGATAACAAATGCTAAGACCAACACTGGCAGAAGAGCCGATGCTGCCGCCAGGATGATCTGATCCGTCTTGCTTCTCTCAGACATCTTAAACTTTTTCCAAAGATATGGCACTCCCGGTATCTTAAAGATACCGTTTTTTTCTTTAATCTTTTCTTTTCCGCCGTTCTTTTTTTCCGGCTTTTTTTCTGCGTCTGTTTTGTTCTTCTGCTCTTGTGTCTTCTCTGTATGCGCCTGTATATAAGCCTCACTGAGCTTTACGCATGCGGAGCCTACATATTGCCCGTGATAGGTATAGTTCAGTGTCGCCTGACTTTTCAAATCCTCATCCGGAACCATCTCTGCAACAAGGTCAGAGACTGACGCCCCCTTAGGCAGGATCACATAATTATCCCCCGGGACGGCCTCAGCCACATCCGCGGACCGGACCTGTTCGGTCATATCTATTTTTGAGAACTTTTTAAATCCATACTTTAACAGCTTTGTTGTATCCGGATATACATTCTTCCCGTGAGTGCGGAGCACTACGCACACAAGCTGGACCCCATCCTTCTCTGCCATCGTGATCAATGTAGATAAAGCATCTGATGTAAATCCTGTCTTACCGCCGACAGCATATTTATAATAATTACTGTTTTCCGGCCTTAACATCTTATGCTTCTGATAGAATACATGCTCATCCACTGTCTTTGACTTTGGTATTTTATAATCCAGTGTCTGGACAATCTTAAAAAATTCGGGATATTTAAAAATCTCCCGGCCGATAAGCGCCATATCCCTGGCGCATGTATAATGATCAGGGTCATGCAGCCCGTTCGTGTTGACAAAATGCGAATTAACACCGCCGAGCTGCTGCACTCTTGTATTCATCTGTTCGATAAACCAGTTATAATCATAGCCGGCTTTTCTTCCTACATTCTCTCCCACTGCATATGCCGCTTCATTGGCCGATGCCAGAAGCGTCGCATAGAGCGCCTGCTCCAGAGAGATGACATTGCCTTCCTTCATCCCGATCGTGGAATCCCCCGGCTGCAGGAAAGCCACGCTGTCATGGGAGAACGTCACTTCGTCTGAAAGCTCCCCGTTCTCCAGTGCAACAAGAGCAGTAAGCACTTTTGTGATACTTGCCGGATATTGTTTGGAATCTATATTCTTTGCATAGAGGATAGCGCCTGTTGAGACTTCCATGACTATCGCAGCCTCTCCATATGTTCCGGGGCCCTTTTTCCATCCCTCCCAGGCATTAGATTCCGTCGGGATCTTATATGCCTTGTCAAGCTCTTCCTGCATCTTCTTTTCTTCTTCTGTTAATTCTTTCTTTTGTGCATTTTGGGTCTTTTTATTGCCAGACTGCGTTGTCTCTGCAGCAGATACTGTCATTCCTAAAGTCACGCACAGCACACACACAAGCACTGCGGACATTAGTCTTTTGCAGCCCCTTATCATATTCTTTCCTCCAGAAAATATTCTTACATTTGTAACACAAAGTAATAATAACATACCTGAAAAAGACCTGCAATATAAATCACGCATAAAGAAAATCATGAAAAATAAAAGAAATGCATGAAAAATCCCTTATATTTTTTGTGTTATAGCTCTTCCTCTTCGATATACAGCCCGTCCCAATCTCCCCATTTCGGCTTTTTCCGCCGGTTAAGAAGACGTTTCATCGGAGTCCACAGATTTTCTGTCTCTTCCATGATGAGGCTCCCGTAATGCTGTTTCCTTATCCAGTCATGCTCTGATGTGTCATACCCTGCTTCATCCATTCCCGGATTTTTTCGGCTTCTTCCCTCAAAGTCATACACTTTAGCTTTTGTCTCCTCTTCTTCCTCATCATACAGTTTTTGAACACGGATACCTTTTCCCTTCTCTTCCTCTCCCTCTCCCTGTTCTTTCTCTTCTTCCTTTCGCATACACTCTTTTATGACCTTCTCCAGACTATAGTTTTCCGCCATCGTCTCTTTATGAAGGAGAAATACGATCCTCACGCCTTCTTTATCTTTGTAATCCGCCCGTTTTACAAAGTACTCCGTCAATTTATGGAACTCTTCCCACAGATCCTGCTCTATCCGCGGATAATAACAGAAGTAAAACCGCCCCTCCTCATAAAAGATATATTCCGGCTCAAGCAATATGCAGTGGATATTAAGAAGATAATTCTCCGTCTCCCGTATCACTGCCAATAACTGCCGCAAAAACAGCCTCATATCCTCTCCGCCCATCTTATTCCTCTCATACAGCGCCTGCATGGATATCTTTCCGCTGACATTATAATCATAGAAGGAAGAGCCATCAATCCCTCTCCCCTTTACCGGAAGCAGTCCTTCTATCTCATTCACTTTCAACATTCTCATCTGGTAGTCTTCCTGATAGACTGCTTCTTCCTCAATCGTGATCTTTCGCTCCATCTGCAATCTCCTTTACTCTCCTGATATCCCGGATATGCTTCTCCGGCTCCGTAACTGCCGCTTTTTTTATCACAGACAGGCCAAACCTTCCTTTATGTGCCGACGCTTTTATGGTGATCTGTGTCTTTTCTATATTCACAGCAACACTGCTGCCCGCAAACAGGATACATTTTCCGGTCATCCTCTCTCTGAAAAGAGTTTCCAATTCCTCTGCGGTAACCTTTTCCTTCTCCCTGATCTTCGTACTCCCTACTGCTGCTGTTTCATAGGCGGCTCCCGCCAGGATATTCTTATCATGGAAATAGAACGCTGCCAGGATACTGCTCATGATCAGCAGCAATATCATCGGCACAAGAAATGACATCTCAACTGTCATGCTGCCTTTTAAAGCTCTGTCGGTAGACATATCTTACACACCTCTGTTCTTCTATGATCATATCTCCCCTATCATCCAAAATACATATGCTGCCGTCAGAAACGGATAAAACGGCAGCGAAGCTTTCCGCGACATCTTTTTTCTGATCAATACGGCGCCTGCACACAGTGCAAGCAGAAAAAAAGCTCCCGCAAGGACCTCCAGAAGCCTCCACAGCCCCAGATAGATTCCCAGCCCCAATATCCCCAGGCTGTCTCCGTATCCGACGCCCTCCCCGGTCACTCTGCTGATCAATACAAACAGGACACCCACTGCTGCACCTCCCACGATCAGCAAAAAGTCCTCCCCGAGGCCAAACGCCTGGTAAGCAGCCGCCCCAATACCTGAAGCCGCCAAAAGTTTCAGCGGAATCTCCCGGCATCGAATATCGATTACGGATACCGCGGTCAAAATTCCCATGCATATGATCTGACTCACTTCCACTATTCCCTTCCCTTCTTTATGTTTCTCCATCTTTTGGTTAACTTTTATCTTTCTCTATTTCCCGCATTTGGAACAGGCCCGCTTTCCCGCTGCTTCAGAGACAGGTATCGCGTATACTGTCCGCTTAAGCCCGCTGCACGACAAAGAGCTGTGATACCGGTCGCCTGTATCTGTGATATAGACCCCGCCTCCCCCTCCTCCGCCGCATCGTTCACATGCATGGTATTTGCCGCCGCTTTTATTGCGAAGCATCGCTGCTTCCTCCGACTGCACCATGCGAATAGACAGATCAAGATATGTGCAGTGATAATTCCGGTGATAGACAAGCCCCGTCTCCGTCACATATACTATTTCTTTATCCCGGATTCCAAATCCTGCTTTTTTATATCCGTTCCACACTTTGACCGGCATCTTCTCCTCAAAAGACAGCATTGCAATGCAAAACACCGGAACCGGAATCCGGATCTGATACTTCGCTGACAGCTCTCCTATCCCGGTAAGCGGTGATATCCTGGAATTGCTGCAGTCGATCCCGCTGCCTCCTCCTTCCACGATACTGCGACTCAGCCTGTCCGCGCCAACCCCGTTTATTACATCCGCCGTCACTGCTGAAGGCGAAAGCACTGCTGTCACGCAGGCCTCCTGTGCCGCAATCTTGCCTGCATATTGAAGTCCTGAACGTACTGCCGTCTGAACCGCCATGATTTCCATCAGATATAAAAGACAGACTGCCGCAAAGAAAAACAACGGAACAGCCATCGCCGCTTCTACCGTGACACTGCCCTTTCCGGAGGTGAAGGCAGATGCCCTTTTAGAGCGTATAGGACTGGTATTTCGTGTGGGGAGTATACCATTGAATATCAAACGAATCGTTCTCCTTTCTTTATAGATTTTTTTGGGGATGTATAAAATATTGATAATAAAAAGAGTATTAGAACTCCAAAAGGGCATCTGTCTTCACCTCCTTTTTACAGTCAGAATGGTATGTTTACTCAGCAACCGGCACACTAATTATATCCATAATAAGTCTTAAAGCTGTATGTGATCCCTCTCCGCAGCCGGACTGTACTTGCCGCTTCTATTTTGCTGATACAGCAATCCGCCTTGAAAAATTCTGCTCCATGTACTTTTTTCAGATTCTGTTCTATCATATCCAGTGCACGCAAGCCGGTTCGTTCCCGCTTTTCCAGAAACAAGAGCATCCTGAGATACTCCTTGTAGTCCAGCCCGCCCTTATCGTCACGGCCGTCGTTCACATCTGTGCTTTCTCCAAGCTTCAAAAGCCCTGATAAAGATAATTGCCATGTGTCCTCTGATTTTGTAAGCGGCACCCGGGTTCCGCTAAGCAGCGCCCTCAGATCTACAATTGATTCTCCAAATGCCCACGCAAGCAGGATAACCTGCGCCGCAGCCTCTGAGACGGCCGGCAGAGCCGCCAACGTACATAGGGTCAGCGCCAGAGTCTCCGCCTCCGCGCGTTTTGCGGCGCTGTTCTGAAGAAAGAGATAATTAGATACGAAACGCATCAAGATAAGCTTTTTCGCAACTGCCTCAAGATTCTCCCTGTCGCTTCCCTTTCCCGCGCAGATATATTCCAGCTCATAATCCAGCGCCCCGTGCTGTCCGTCATCCGACGCCATAGAGAAATGCTCCAGCAGATATTCTCCAAACATCAGTGATGATAACGCGCCGCTATCCGCCGAAGTCTCCGGGAAACTGCCCTTTCCTTTATTCTTATTTCTTACCGGCAGGCTCTCGTTCAGATCAATCTTCTTTTCAGAAACCTGCTTATCTTTCGGCATAATGAGTTCTAACAACGGCCGTTTATTAAGCTGCGACATATGTGCGATCGGATTATCCTGCTGCGGCAGTTCTCCCCCGGCTTCTCCTAAGAGTCCGGCAAGCTCGTCTTCTTTTTTACGGCTCTCACTTTCAGAATCTCCCGCCTTTTCTTCCTGCACTTTCCATGTATCTGTCATGGAAAGCTTGTCTTTCAGATGATCAAGACCATATTTGTGTTCCATATAATAGATCACCTGTTCATAGAACGCCTTTGCGCCGTCATCCGTCAGAAACTGTATCCTCTGAATCCTGTTCTCCATATTGTCTGCGCCAAAATATTCCAGCCTTTTTCCGATAAGGTCTTCCGAATATCTTCCGCTTTCATATGTCCCTTCCAGCGAAAAGATATCATATTCTTCCAAAAGCTCTCTCTGATATTCAGCAAAAACAGATTCCATCGCCCGGTTCA
The DNA here is from genome assembly GCA_949916155.1 of uncultured Dorea sp. Lineage (GTDB taxonomy): Bacteria > Bacillota > Clostridia > Lachnospirales > Lachnospiraceae > MD308. Next base: position 2,888 of record CATLEM010000023.1, on the reverse strand, counting down.
TATCCGCCCGCCGGTAATTTTTCGCCATCTGTATAGACGCACTCTCCATGAGGCCGCCGATAAACGTCACAAGCAGGATAAAGATAAGGCTTAAAAACGCGGTTACCTCTGCTCTTTTCATACTCTTAGATCCCTGAGCTTTCACTTGTTATCTTTTTGAAAATATCCTGTACCAGACTGGTAAGCTGCGACTTAAAGATAATGACAAGGCCGATAAGAACTACCAGGATCAGGATAACCTCCACAACACCTACACCTTTTTTCTCCGCTAGGATCTCCCTTATCCTGTTTTTCAAACACCATATTCTCCACATACTGTATCCTCCTTCTTTCTGTTAAATATAAATTTACATCTGCACTGACATAAAGGCCGGCACGATCACTATAACAAGCACCACTGCGAGCATCATGAACATCGGCGCTAGCAGCTTCGTTCCTGCCTCTTCGCCAAGCCTTTTCGCTCTTGCCTTTCTTTCTTCAAAAGACTGCACAGCCTCTGTCTGTAATATCTGACTGATTCCTTTTGTTCCTTTACGCAGATTCTGTGAAAGCAGCGCTCCGAGCTTGATATAGATCTGCAGGCCGCACCGTCTTCCGAACCGCTCATAGCTTTCCGCTTCCATAATCCCGCTGTCCATCTCATTGCATGCCTGTCTCATCTCCTCATAGGCATACCTGATCCCCCAGGTCTGTTTTTCTTCCTCATAATCCGCCGTGATCTTTCTCCATGCTCTTTTCACAGTCATTCCCGCACCGAGAAGAAGTGTCAGCTTATTGATGATCTCCGGATAATCAAGCTGCATCTGCATCCTCTTTGCCGACAGCTCTTTCTCCTGATTCTGCTTTTCCAGAGCCAGAAGAAGCACACCGATCAATACCGCCATCCCCATCAGCACTCCTCCCCTGCCATCCATCGCCGGGAAAAACATAAGCGGTTCTCCGTCTATCTCCCGCGGCAGCTTAAGGAACTTCTCTGTCTGTGTCTTTTTATCCGTCTCTGCGATCACCTTTCCGATATCCGCCGCCCGCTGCCTGTCTGCTCCGAGCGTCTTTGGAAATACCATCGCCGCACATTCGTAAAGCACCTGTTCACCCGGATTCTCGCTGTATGTAACCGTCCCTTTAAGTGTGACTAAGGTTCCTTCTTCTGACAGCTCTTCCTCCTGAATCTGTCCGTATATGTTCATCACATCATAGCGGTCCAGCTCCCATGAGATCTCTACCGGAACCCCTTCGATCTTCGTGATCAGATTCATATCGGATTCGATATGATCAAGACTTTTATTGTTCCCGAGTATCAACTTGTCTATCTGTGCACTGCATCTTTGAAACATGCTCTCAAGCTCGTTACCGGAGCAGGCCTGCTCAGATACTGAAACCTCTATTTTTTCTCTCTCCCTCTCCCCGGCTGCAACCTCCAGCTTTTGTGTCCTTCCGCCGCCTCCGTAAGAGTTCCTTCTCAGTCCTCCTTTGATCTCAGCTCTGGAGTTTACAAAATCAGCGGCCAGAAGCGCCGTCCCTCCAGAGAACACCAGCACAAGCATAAGTAATATCAAACCTCGATTTTTACCAGCTTTACACCAAGCGCATAAGCGGCCAGGTAAACCAAAAGACATACACTCATCACTCCTGTTCCAATTATGTTATCATAAAGACAATCCATAAACTCCGGAAAACTCAGCATCATATACGCAATGATCACATACGGGATCACGGCCATCACCTTAAATTCATACCGCTTTGCCGCAAGAAGCGTATCTATCTCTCTTCTGACATCTATCTTATCTCCGATCTGATCGGCCGTATTCTGAATGATGGCTATCATATCCCCGCCGCTTCTTTTCGCCGCCGCGAATACATTCGCAAAGTTGCGGACATCCTCAAGCCGGACTCTCTTTGAAAAATCCTCAAAGATCTGCTCCGCCGGTATCCTGATATGCACCTGCTGTACCATAAAGCTTAATTCCCTGCATATCATTTCGTCCTTCGGATACATAAGAAGCATCTCCTTCTGCGTTTCCTTTACTGCGTTTTCCACAGAATAGCCCGTGTGCAAAGACGACGACATACTCTGTATCGCTTCCTTAAACTGCATAAGAAACTCACTTTTCTTTTTCTCCATACATTCTCTCTCAAGGCTCCGGTAATACCATAGCCCTAACGGCCACAAGATGACAAGCGGCCATATCGAGCGGTAATAAAGCCATACCGTGACAGCCAGAAGACCTGCCGTCTTAATCAGCATCAGCATTTTCTGCCGCTTCTTTATAGCCTGCCGCCAACAGCTTTCCGGTGTGCGTAAGCTTGTGAACCTTTTTCCAAATTCCCTGAATCTTCCCATTTCTTTCTCCTGTCTCTTCAAAGCTGTAGATCGGCTGCAGCAGGATCTCGCCGTCCCGATAATCTAAAATCTCTGTTACCTCCAGCACTTTCCTGCTTTTATCCCTGAGTCTTCCCAGGTGAACGATCAGATCAATCCCTGACGCGATCTGTCTTCGGATCGCCGGAAGCGGGATCTCCATTCCCATAAGTACCATGGTCTCCAGACGGCTTAACATATCCTGCGGGCTGTTGGCATGCCCGGTGCTGAGACTGCCGTCATGCCCTGTATTAAGAGCCTGGAGCATATCGATCGCCTCCGCCGAACGTACTTCGCCGACGATATATCTAGGGGAAAAATATAATGTTCACCATGTAAACCATGTACTCATTAAATCGAGATAAGCAGTTATTTCCTATATTTAAGACCGAGAGAAAGACATGTTCAGCATGTGTTCACGATGTACAAATTGCGGTTATTGGGGCCATTTATCAGTATAAAGAAGGGGAATATGAGGGGATAGATAAATCCATACAAAAATAAGCCTACAGCCAGTCATTCAAGCTGT
>CATLEM010000022.1 GCA_949916155.1 uncultured Dorea sp. | reverse complement strand
TCTGGTTGCCGTAGGAACTGTAGCCATGGGCCGCCTCACGCACCAGCTTCTTCTGGGGAAGCTTACCCTTAAGCGTGTCTTTCACGGAAGCCGTCGGGTCAGCCGCGCCCGTCACACGCATCGCCTGATATACATAGGTACGGCCGGAGAGCGGGTCGCGGATCGCGCCGCCAAGACAGGTTGCCGCACCGCCGAAAGGCTCGATCTCCGTCGGGTGGTTGTGGGTCTCATTTTTAAAATTGACCAGCCATTCCTCTTCGACGCCGTCCACCATAACCGGAACGACGATACTGCAGGCATTGATCTCGTCAGACTCCTCCTGGTCCGCAAGCTTTCCTTCTTTTTTCAGCTTCCGCATAGCCATCAGCGCCAGATCCATCAGGCAGACGAACTTGTCCTCCCTGCCCTTAAAGATCTCGCTGTGGTCCGCAAGATACTGCCTGTATGTCTCCTCGATGGGCGTCCGGTAATCTCCCTCGCCGAAGGAAACCTCTGTAAGCTCCGTGGAAAATGTGGTGTGGCGGCAGTGATCCGACCAGTAGGTGTCAAGCACCCGGATCTCTGTCATGGACGGGTCCCTGCTCTCCTCATGCTGAAAATAATTCTGGATGTGCTGAAAATCCTTGAACGTCATGGCAAGGCCAAGAGAGCCGTAAAGCTCCTTAAGCGCTCCCTCCGCCATATCCTTGAACCCGTCAAAGATGATCACATCCTCCGGCTCGTCAAATACCGTCAGAAGCGTCTTTGGCTTCTCCATCCCGGTCTCTCTTGAGTCCACCGGATTGATGCAGTGGGCCTTGACTGCCGAAAGCTCTGCGTCGGAGATCTTCCTTCCCGCGCCCTCGATCACGTAGACCACCGCTGTCTTGATCACCGGCTGCTCGTCCTCCTTGATAAACTGGATGCACTGCACCGCCGAATCCGCCCGCTGGTCAAACTGCCCCGGCAGATACTCCACCGAGAACACCCGGCTGTTTTCCCCTGCCGGGAACTCCTCCCGGTACAGGATATCTACCGGCGGCTCCGCGAAGATCCCTCTGCACGCTTTCTCAAAGGTCTCATCCGATACATTCTCCACGTCATAGCGGATCAGGACGCGCATGGAAGCGATATCTTTGATCCCAAGATACCCGCCGATCTCATGCTGCAATTCCTTCGCCTGTACGGCAAAATCCGGCTTTTTTTCTACAAATACTCGCTTTACATTACTCATTCATTCTCCTCCTTACTGCACCGTCAGCGCGAATCAAACGGCCGCCGGCGCATGCGTATACATTGTAACATATTTACCTGACAGGGGAAATCAATACTTCCTCTGCACATTTCAAACATTTATTCATGATGCGAATCATTTTTCTACGATCTGTGCACGATACGCACAGACCTGCGCACAGCGGCTCAACGCCGTTTCAGCCCCCTGCCCGCGGACCAGACGAGCACGCCAAGCAGAACAAGGCTTCCGGCAAACACCTCTACGATCCGGATGACCATATCCGAAAAAAAGCCCTCCGGCAGCATACGGATCATATAATCCGTGCTCTCATCAAAGATCCAGAGATCGTTGGTAAAAAACATCTCGTGGAATATGGTAAAGCATCTCGTAAAGTCAACAGCACACCCGATCCCCAAACAGACTAAAAGCGCCGCAAATACCGCCATGGCGATCCCGTACGCCCTGAAAAGCACCAGCCCCATATCCGCCTTTAACACAAAAAGCAGGGCAAAAAGGAGAAACGCTGCAAAAAAAAGCGCCGTCCTTAATCTCAATCCCCCGAGGAAGAGATTCCTTACATCCGCCATATGGAGCCGGTCCTGTTCATTGAAAAAATCCTGTCTCTTTCCGTCCACGTCCGTCTCGATGGAAAGCTCATCCTCCCGGCCGATCAGGTAATCCATCATGTAACCCGTCACGGCCATCACGTCAGGAAGCTCCATGCCCAGCGATTCCGTCACATTATACTTTACATATTCTTTCTCGTAAAACCGGTACTGAGGATCCCCGTAAATGGCGATCTGAAAGCTGGTAAGAAAAAGAGCCGCCACCGTAAAAAACATCGCCGGCACCCCCATAAGCAGATGCACCCTCTCCTTCTTTCTTGCGATACTGCTTTTCTCCATGTTTCCCCTTCTTTCTCCTTATGTCTTTCCATTTCAACGGCGTACAGATGCATCACTGATACACGTTAAGAACCCCGTAGTACGCAGACACCGCCGACATATCCTGAATATGCTGTCCCACATCCTCTATCCCGTACCGCAGCAGGAAGTAATCCATATCATGCACGGCATAGTAGATCTGCTTTACATATTCTACGTCGTGTGTCTCCCTTGCATTGTTAATATTCTGGATGATATTTTCCAGATCATCCTTTAACAGATTGTTTTTCAGGCTGTCCTTCATCTGCTGCACAATACTGATAAGAGCATCCGCATCGTACTGATTCTCCGTCATGACAGGCTTGCCGTACTTCTCCCCGAACTGCTCATAAGTCATTCCGGATGAGCTGTCATACTCTATGCCGTCCTCAAACGCCCAGTCTGTCTGCACCTTACCGGTCTTCTCAAGCAGGTTCCAGGTCAGATTCTCTGGATCGGAAAGCCGCTCAAAGAGATTGTCCTGAAGACAGCTTCGCTCCAGACTTTCATTTGCCGCTTTGATATTGTCCGTCAGCGTCTTTACCGCCTCATCATCCATTCCCTCCAGAACGTTTTTCCGCATGGAATATACCTCTTCCTTAGTAGGCATCACATGCTCCATGAGGACAAATTTTGCTTTGTCTTCCAGATATTTCTCGTTGTTTGCTGCGTCGGACAGCATGATCTTATCCGAACCTTCCTGAAGAAACCGAAGCACATCCCCGCTCTCGATCATAAACCGGTATTTCCCTTTGCCGTCTGACGGCTTTGCTGTCAGGATATTGTCCTTGATCTTAATCGTTCCCTGTATGTTATTAGACAGCAGGATATTATACAGAAACATAAACGTACCCTCTGTCCCATCAATCTCGATAGCCGGATTTACGGTAGTATCACCATCGGCTTCCATGAGATATACCTTCTTTTCCTTCCCAATCGGATCCTCAGAGTCTGCGCTCTCCACTTCCGGCTCTGTTGCTTCTGCCTTCTGTTCCGTATCTTCTTTTTCTGCCTTTGCAGACGAAGCTCCTGTACATCCTGCAAAGCTGAGTATGCTTACCGCACAGCAAAATATCAGCAATCTTTTTCTCATATGCCGTTCCCCTCCCGGTTTAAAGACTGATGTGCTGGTGTGTTGACGTCCCATGCAGGATCATCGCACCGGCACACTGGATATTAAGATGATTGTACCACCATCTTCCCGTTTTGTCACTTTTATTCTATAATCATCTCCTTCAGCTTTTTCCGGTACACCTTGTAATCCGGGCAGTATCTTTCTACCTCCGCCCAAAATTCCTTTGAGTGATTCATATACTTCCTGTGGGCCAGCTCATGTACCACCACATAGTCCAAAAGCTCTTCCGACAGGAAATAAAGAAGATAATTAAAATTCAGGTTTCCTTTTGCGCTGCAACTCCCCCAGCGCGTCTTCTGATTCCGCACCGTTATCCTTCCGAAGGTAACACCCATGAGCCTGCTGTAATGCCAAACCCGGTGAGCAAACCTTTCTTTCATCCTCTCCGTCTCCGCCGCCGTCATCTCCTGCATGGGCGGCGCGTCAACAGTTTTCCTTCGCTCCTTCTTCTCCCTGACAAGACGCGCCTTATCAAAGACCCATTTCCTGTGCTCTTCTAAAAATCTCCCAAGTTCCCGGTCCGAAAGTCTCTTTGGTATCCTGGCCAGCGCCTTCCCATTTTCTCTGACCTCCAGACCGACCGTTTTTCTTTCGGAACGGATGACCCGAATCCAGATATCATCCATTCCCTTCTCTGATATTTTGTATTCTGTAATCATTTTTTATTCCTTTCCCGGTGCAGCTCTGCCCGCAGGAATCCCAAACCTTGAACTTATGGAACACAAAAAAAGCTGTCCGCCGGTCATATCTATCTGCTGCGGACAGCCTTTGTCTGTATATCCAGGGGCACACCGCAATGCATGCCCTTCGGGCTGATCGATCAGCTGTGATCAAGCTCATCATAAAATGTATATCCGCATCTTCCGTTTTCTTTCGTATGATACAGCGCCTGATCTGTCTGCTGGAACAGTTCATCATGAAAACCTTCTTCTGAAAATGCGATTCCCACACTGATGGAATACTTCGGGAAATCCCCCTGAGGATGTTGAAGCACCTCATTGATCATATCAATCTTACTGCTGATAATATGCTTTTGGTCTGCTTTCACCTTATCCATGAGAACGGCAAACTCATCTCCGCCTATTCTGAGGACATAATCCGCTTTTCTGAAATTATCATCCAGAAGATTCGCCACCTTGATCAGCGCCTGATCGCCCACATCATGTCCGTAATTGTCATTGATCGCCTTAAATACATCCACATCGATCAGCAGAAACGCGATGCTGTCTGATGAATCATGGAACTGCTTCTTTAACTGCTCAAAAGACTGCCTGTTCAGAAGGCCGGTAAGCGCATCCCTCTCCGCTTTCTGACGGAGCATATTCTGCTGCTCTAAGGTCATCTCATATACATTGTTATATGTAGCCGCAAGATATTTGAATTCGTAGGCCCCGGTGATCTGAAGGAAATTATTATTTTTTATACAATTCACATAGATACTGATCGGCCTTAGGATCAGCGCCGCAATCATAATGTAAGCAAGGACGACCAGTATCACGATCAGGGCGGTATAGATACTCTGGCGGAGCAGGGCATTTTTCATAATGTCATCGCTCTCCGCCTGTTCCCTTTCACAGATCTTGATCACACTCTCTGTAACACTGGACATCTTTTCTTCTATCTGCCGTTTCATAAAGCGGTATTCCTCACCGAATACTAACTCCCCGGCGGCTTCTGATTTTTCTTCCTCTGTATAGGAAATCTCTTCCTCAGTAAGCTGATAATCCCGGATCTCTTCTGCAAGCCTGTTCATATCCTCACCTACTGACATAGCCGCAAGCTTCATCGAATGGATCTCCAGCTCCATAAGTTCATTGGACAGCTGCATAGCCTCTTTAGATGCCTGTAAGACTTCTTCATTCTCCCGGCGCAGGTTTTTTTCAAGCCCATCAAGAGCCTTATTTCTTCTCTTCGTCTTATGTACTTCCGTAAAATACGCCTCCGCATAGCTGCGGTCCTTCGTAACCGCATAGAGGCGGGCCTGATCGGTCAGATAATTCGATCCGATCATCAGGTTCCCTGCATTCTCCTGAGCCACGATATACTCTTTTGTCCTTTTATGCAGCTTTTCGTAATCACTCTTCACATTAACGATACCGTCCCCGATCAGAACAGATACCACAAGTGTAGCCGCAACCATCCATATACTCAGTGTCTGTATCCGTATTCCTCTTACGGTTCCTGTACGTTCTTTTTCCGAAACATCTCTACCCACTTTTCTTTCTCCTGACTCTTTCCATTATTATCTGTTCCGGCTTCAATAACAGCCGTGGACTTCTCCCGGCACTCTGCCCCTGAAGTCCCTGTACTGATTCACATTATAACAAGTTCTCCTGCTGAAAACAACAAAAAACATCTACCACAACTTACGGTACACTTCTGCCATCTGCCCTGCCGTCGGTTTCACATAGCTCTGGCTTAACAGTCTCCCCTGGCTTTTTTCCACACTTTCGGCAAACACTTCTATCTCCTCTTTTTCCATGCCGTATTCTCTAAGCTTCTTTCTGGCAATGATCTGGTCAAAGAGGCGCGCAAGCTCCCCGTACACCTCCCAGTCGCCGCATCCCAAGTTTCTGCCCAGGAACCGGTTCAGTTTCTGAATCTTCCCTTCCGGGCACTCCTTCTGATAAAAAGCGAAAACCGCCGTCAAAAACTGGTAGTTGGCTTCCCCGTGGGCAACATGGTACTTTCCGCTCAAAGGGTAAGATATGGCGTGCACCATCCCTGTGCCCGCGTTTCCAAAGGCGACTCCCGCAAGGTTGCTTGCCGTCAGAAAATCTGATAAAAGTTCCTTTCTCGCCTCCTCGCCTTCCGAGAGGATCCGGCCAAACCCTGACAGGATCATCTCCATCGCCCTCTCGCTGAACATCTCCGTATACAGGTTCGCCTTCGGCGACAGGTACGACTCAATGGCATGGATAAACGCATCGATGGCGCTGGTGGCGAAGTAAAAGTACGGCAGCTCTGTCAAAAGCTCCGGGATCAGGACTGCCGCATCCGCGTAGATCTCATCCGCGGCAAGTCCCAGCTTGCTTTTCATGCTGGAGAGCTCCGCGATGGACACATTGGACACCTCCGAACCGGCGCCGCAGGTAGTGGGAACAGCAATGAGCCGCCGCACCTTCTTTAACGGCGCCTCCCTGAGGAAATACTTCTCAGCCCTTGCGTCGCCGTCAAGCACCAGAAGCTTTGCCATATCGATGACCGCGCCGCCGCCCACCGCGAAGATCCGCCCACACCCCGACTGCCGGAAGTCCGCCAGCAGATCATCGATCATCCCATCCGTCGGCTCCCCTTTTCCGTACTTTCCTTTATATTTCACATGCGCCTCCAGCTTAAGCGGCACGAAATATTTCTCATACACGCTTCTGCTGGCAAGGATAAAGTCCCCCCTGCCAATGTTATACGCCTCCGCGAATTCCTTCGCGCAGCAAAACGTTTCCACAACGGGTTTCTCCTGAAATACTTTCATCTGTTTTCTTCCTCCCATGTCCTATCATCTGCATCGGCTTACATAGCTGCGATATCTCCGACGGTCTCTGCAATATCATCCGCCCCGGCCCGCTCAAGCTCCTCCCTGCTGCCAAAGCCATAGAGCACGCCCAGGCAGTCTATCCCTGCCTCCTTCGCACCGAACACGTCGTGCTCCCGGTCGCCCACCATCAGGACACCCGCCTTGTCCTCATCCCCTATCCCGCAGACGGCGAGGGCATAGCGGATGACCTCCGCCTTCGTCCCGCGCCCGCCGCCAAGCTCCATGCCTGCCACATAGTCAAAGTAAGAAGAAAGCTCAAAGTAGTCGATGATCTTCCTGGCGTAAGGCTCCGGCTTGGAGGTCGCCACCACGAGCCGCTTTCCCGCCGCCTTAAGCTTTCCAAGCATTTCCTCGAACCCGTCGTACACCCGGTTTTCAAAAATCCCTTTATCCTGGTAATACTCCCGGTAATACGCCACCGCCCTCAGCGCCTCTTCCTCCGAAAAACCATAATATTCCCGGAATGATGCCGTAAGGGGCGGCCCGATAAAGGGATACAGTTTCTTTCGGTCATGCTCCGTGATCCCAAATTTTTTCAGGGCATACATCACGGAATTCGTAATCCCTAAGGATGAATCCGTGATTGTCCCGTCCAGGTCAAAAAAATAGGTATGGTAATCTCTCATTTTCTTCCTCCTTCCAAATGCAATAATATTCTGAAGACTGGTTATTCCTGTAAAAACAATATCCTTTTTACCGCCCGCGCCTTCCCTCTACACATCCACATCCATAGCGTCCCGGATATTTTTCCTTGTGTACAGGAGCAGCACGTCGCCGCTTCGAAGGATCGTGGAGCCGTTGGGAATCAGCATCTTATCCCCCCGCCGGATCATCACGATCATGGTCTTTCTTGAGATGTCAAGCTCGCTGACGCGAAGCCCCACCCAGGTGCTCTGACTTTTAAGCACCAGCTCCTTTAGGCGTATGCCGATATCCTGCTTGTACCCTTCCGCCCCCAGGACGAGGAAGTCTCCCAGGCAGATCTCCGTATTGCCCCGGGGGACGACCACATTTCCCCGGCGCTGGATGGCGGCGATCAAAAGCCCTGGCGGCAGCGGGAGGTCTTTTACCTTCATGCCCGTCCAGGGGTGGTTTTCCCCCACCCGAAGCTGCACAAACCGGATATCGCTCTCCTCCGACGCTTCCTTCATCGTCTTCATCCTCGTATAATGCTCCACGAAACCGGCGGAGAGGATACCGGTGGGGATCGCCACCATTCCCACTCCCAGGAACGTGATGATGATCCCGAAGACGCGCCCGGCAATAGTCACCGGGTAAATGTCCCCGTACCCCACCGTAAGCAGCGTTGACACCGCCCACCAGAAGCCGGAAAACGCGTTCTCAAACACTTCCGGCTGCACCGGATGTTCCAGGTTGTACATGACAAGGGAGGAAGCCACCATCAAAACCATGATGATAAACACGGAGGAAAGGATCTGGTCGCGTTTCCCCGTGATGACGTCCCCGATGACATTCAGCGCGTCGTAGTACGCGTTGATCTGGAAGAGCCTCAAAAGCCGCACCACCCGGAACATCCGAAACGCCACCGCCCCCGCCGGGAAAAAAATGGGCAGAAAATAGGGCAGAAACGCCAGAAGCTCGATAACCCCGTTAAAGGACAGCACGTATCTTCGCACTGCCCTCTTCTTTTCTACCTCCGGGTACAGGTACTCCGCCGTCCAAAGCCTGAGCACATACTCCACCGCAAATGCCACCACCGTAATAAACTCCACGGTATTCATCAGCTCCCGGTAAGGCTTCGAACCGTCGAAAGTCTGGAAGATGGCGATGAACAGGTTTAGTAAGATCATCACGATCACACAGATGTCAAACGCCTTGCTCTGCCAGTCCCCGTAATAGCCGATCTGAATGATATCAAATACTCTTTTTTTGCTTATCTTGCCGGACATTGTGAACTTTCCTCTCATTCTGACAATATATATTGGACAGGTCTGCCTGTTTTGTCGTGGAATCGGTCAGCCCCAATATTTCCCTTATTATACTATTGTTATCCTCAATTATCCACTCCTTTCTTTCCATGCCCAGGGTTATTTTATGAACCTCACGGCCTATCCTCTTTTTCTTTGAACATCTCCTGTAACCATCTCCTCAATCCCCCCTCTCCACATTCTGCCGGAACTGCACATACGTCGTCAAAAAATACAGCAGATAGATCCCCATGAATAAAAGGAAAGATATCCCGAAATACTGGATAGTCTCCGTCTCCACCCCCGTATAGAAGATAAACTTCCTGCTGATAAACAACGCGATGATCCCCGCGATCACCGCCGCGAAAAGCGCCGGGCACAGATAATACGCTGCAAGCTGCTTCTTTATCACCCCGGCCACCTCCCGCCTGCCAAGCCCCATCTTACTGAGCACCCCGTAGCGGAGCCGGTACTTGGCGGAATCGCTTAGCTGCTGCACAGACAGCACCGTAAGCGCCACGCACACGAACACAAGCCCGATGTAAAAGCAGGGGAAGACGATGGAGGAAAGCATATACTTCACCTCCGGGATCACATTGTCCCGCACAAGGTTCACCGCGGCGTAGGTGATGATCATATCCGACCCGCAGCAGGAATTGTTCGGGCCGGATGAAGCATCCGCTTCTTCGTCCGTATCCTCTCCCTCGCGTTTTTCGTTATCTTCGTATTCTTCCTCATCCTCCCAGTCCAGATAACTGAACACATCCTTCTTCTCCAGGTCGTCAAGCCGCCTACTAAGCCCCGCCGAGGCGTCCCCTTCGATATCCACCGCAAGCTCTGCGTAGTAAGGCGTAAGCGCACAGGCCTCATCCGGCACCACTACCACATAATCGCCGCCGTTGTGCCCGTCTTGGGAGAAAGGCTCCATATAGTACCGGGAAAACGAAAGCTCCCCCTCCTTCCCCTCCACGGATAAATGTCCGGAGAAATCCTTCGTCTCCCCGAACACCCGCTTCTTCATGTGGATGGCATACTCATTTTCGCCCAGGGAAATCTCGGGATACCCCAGCATCCTGCGCAGGCGGTTATAATCCGTAAGCTTCATGTACGTGTCAAATTCGCAGTAACACCCGTCCTCCCGCTCAGACAGCGCCTTCTCATCCGGCTTTCCATCCGCAGTGAGAAACTCGCTGCCGAACGCCCGCAGATGGGTGTAGAGCCACGTATTCACCTGCATTTTCCCGTCCGTGTAGATCTGGTACGGATATGCTTCTTTCACGTCGCACATTTCTTCGATCACCGCAAGCTCCCGCCTGAAATCATCCTCCACATTCCCGCTGTACACCTGCACGTCAAAGGGAAATTTCTCCTGCAGCACCTTATTCTGGTAATCGCTGAACATCATCGCCACCGTACAGCCAAGGAAAGCCAGCATAAACAGCGCCGTGATGGTCCCCATGGTAAACCGCATCGTCCGGATCTTCGAGGAGAGCTGCCGCAGCAGGAACAGGTTCTGCCCCTTATAGATGCCCTTCCCCTCCCTTCGGATATAGCAGACGATGGCGGACGAAAGCCCCGTATAGAACAGGTAAATGGTAAGCACAAGCCCAACGATAAACCCAATAACAGCCCCGCCGCCCCACTCTCCGAGGATCCCCCCGGAAAACAGCCACAGCCCGAACAGCACAAGGAACACCAGGGACAAGGGCAAAAGCCAGCGTTTCACCTGCTCGTGGGACTCTATGATCTCTTCATTTTTGCTGCCGGCGTTCATCAGGTCGCAGATATTCATCTTCTTAAACCTGCCCTTGCACCGGATAAGCGCCAGAAGATAGCATCCCCCGTAGCAGCAGGCCGTAGTAAATACGCACCATCCGTTAAACTCCGCATGGATGTGATAATCCGTCTGGATCATAGCGTAGAGCACCGCCATCAGAATCTGCTGGATCAAGATCCCGAGAAGCAGTCCGCACCCGAAAGCGCCCGCGCCCATCAGCATATTTTCCCGCATATAGAGCCTTGAGATCTCCTTCTTTTTCAGGCCGAGGAGCAGATACGTCCCAAACTCCCGGCTCCGCTTCTCCAGCATAAACCGCACCATGTAGTTGATGAGCCACGCCACGATGATCACGATGAAAAATGTGGCCAGCCCCACAAGCGCCGCCATGATCCCCACCTCATCGATCCGCTCCCGGATATCCGCCGAAAAGATCAGGCTGTTGAAGGCGAACATCAGCGCCGTCACAAAGGTCATGGTGATGACATACACCAGATAGTCCCTGGCGGAGCGTTTTACATTCCTTACCGCAAGTTTACCCAACATCGGAAAGCTCACCTCCCGTCAGCGACAATTCGTCTAGGATCTCGTTTAGGAACACCCGTCTCGTCCGCTCCCCCCGGATCAGCTCATGGAAGATCTTCCCGTCCTTTAGGAAAAGAATCCTGCTGCAGTAACTGGCCGAGAACGCATCGTGGGTCACCATGAAGATTGTCGCCCCAAGCTCAGCGTTCATCCGGGTAAATGTCTCAAGGAGCGTCTGCGCCGCCTTAGAATCCAGCGCCCCCGTAGGCTCATCCGCCAGGAGAAGTTTCGGCTGGTTGATAAGCGCCCTGGCGCAGGCGCACCGCTGCTTCTGCCCGCCGGACACCTGATAGGGGAATTTCCCCGCGATATCCCCGATACCAAGCATCCGCATCATAACGCCGCACCTGTCCTTGATCTCTGCTTTCTCTTTCCGTTGAATGGTCATGGCAAGGACGATATTCTCCTCGATGGTCAGCGTATCCAAAAGATTATAATCCTGGAACACAAACCCGAGATTTTGCTTCCGAAACTCCGAGAGGCCTTCCTCCGAAAGCTCCGTGATATCCGTATCCCCGTAAAAGATATGTCCCGCCGTCACCCGATCGATGGTGGAAAGCAAGTTCAGGAGCGTCGTCTTCCCGGAGCCTGACGCCCCCATCACGCCCACAAACTCGCCCTGAGCCACATCGAAACTGACCCGGTCCACCGCTTTGGTAATATTCGTGCTGCTGCCGTAGTATTTTTCTACATCACATACACAGATGTACTGATTCATCATACAAAACCTCCTACTGCAATATATTTATGGTTAATCTTATCTTTTTATCAGACAGGTAAGATCATTTCGCCTGCCGGATAAAAGTAATTTTAGCAGAGATCTATTTTGTTTTGTATCGCGTAAGATTGCAAAAATCTTACAGTTTTGAAAGATTGATCATTCATGGTAAACTCTGACAAAAATAAATACATTTATAGAAATGAAGAAGTTCAATGAGGGACCTGCAATCCCGGCAGATCCCTCATATCATGTGAATTTTTCCGTATATTGAAGAAAGGAAATCAGTACAGGCGGTCATCTTTTAGCCTGAATCTTCCCACCAGTTCTTTCATCAGCCTTGACTGGCCGGACAGTTCTTCGCTGGCCGCCGCACTCTCCTGGGCAGTTGCCGAATTCGTCTGCACTACGCTTGAGATCTGATCGATTCCCAGTGTAACCTGTGAGACGGCCGACGCCTGGTTTCTGCTGGCCTCTGAGATCTGCCCGACAATACCTGTCACCTTATTGACGTCATCTACTGCCTGCCTTAGAGATTCCGCTGTCTCGTCCGCGATCATCGTACCATTCTTTACCGCCTTCAGCGTATTCTCGATCAGCACGGCTGTATTCTGGGAAGCTTCCGCGCTCTTGCTGGCAAGATTACGCACCTCATCAGCAACAACCGCAAAACCTTTGCCGGCAGAACCCGCGCGGGCAGCCTCCACCGCAGCATTCAGCGCCAGGATATTCGTCTGGAAAGCAATATCTTCAATAGTCTTAATTACTTTTCCGATTTCATCCGAGCATTTGCTGATCTCATTCATCGCCTGGATCATGCCCTGCATCTTCTGGTTGCTCGCCTCCATCTCATTCCCCACACGGTCTGCCATAGCGCTGGCCTGCTGCGCACTTTCCGCATTCTCATTTACTTTTCCGGAGATCTCGGAAATCGTGGCTGCAAGCTCCTCGACAGAACTTGCCTGTTCTGTCGCTCCCTGTGACAGCGCCTGCGCTCCGCTTGACACCTGCTCTGAACCGTTGGCAACCTGGGCAGAACTCTCGCTGATCTGCAAAAGCGTGTCATTGAGCTTCGCCGCAATCTCGCGGAAAGAGATAAGAAGCGGACGAAAACCTCCAACATACTCCTGTTCACACACAGACTCTACATTAAAATCACCTGAAGCCATCTTCGCCAGAAACTCATTTTCATCATCAATGATCGCCCGGAGCTTTCGGATCAGCTCCCTCATCTGGTCGGAAAGTACGCCCAGCTCATCCTTGGAAGCATAAGAAATCTGTGCATCAAGATTCCCCTGCGCCATCTTAACTGCAGCATCCTCAATCTCAAATATGGGAAGCTTGATCCCCCGAATGATGATAAAGGAAAAATATACCCCGATCATGATGATCACGATCATGATCGCAGCCATGACAGCCAGAGAGATATTGTAAAACCGCTTACTCTCTGCCGATACTGCATCAGAACCTTCCGAATTGTATGTAATAATATCACTCAGTGAACTCTGAATCGCACTGTAGAGTTCCACGCACTCACCGTCCAGGATCGCACGCGCTTCCTTGGTCTTACCCTGCCCGACCAGCTCCGTCATCTTATCATCGGCCTCACTGTACTGCGTCCACAGATTCTTAGACTGATCATAAAACTTCTGCTCCTCTGCATCGATAAGGCTTCCGTATTTTTTTAGAAGCGCATCCATATCCCCTTTCTCTTTCTGTACATAAGAAAGACTCATCTCTGCCATCTCATCAGAGCCGGCAGTAAGATATGCCAGCTCATTCAGACGGACATTGGAAATCGTCGTATCCATCTCCCTCGCCACATCCACACTTGGAAGCCAGCTTGTGGTAATATCATTAGTCTTATCGTTCATCCTGTTCATCAGAAAGAAAGACATCCCTCCGATGATAAGCATTCCGGCCAACGCAACGCCTACAAGGATATAAAGCTTAAAGCTGATCTTTAAATTTCGGATACATTTTTTCATATCCTTTCTCCTCGCTTTCATCAATATTGCCAGACAGCATAAAGATACCCTCTAGAGGTCAAATGCGACTATAGGGTATCTGTTTTCATCTTTTTCACTTTTATGATCTCATCGCACCGTCCACAGAAAGTATCTCTCCTGTCACATAGCTTGCCATATCGCTTGCAAGGAACAGAAATGCATTAGCGACATCATCCGGCTCCCCTATCCGGCGGAGCGGAATAGCATTGATCAGCGGCTGGATCATATTATCCGGAAGCGCCGCCACCATATCTGTCTTAGTGATACCCGGCGCCACCGCATTGACACGGATACCGCTTGGACCAAGCTCCCTCGCCAGAGACCAGGTAAGACCGTTTACCGCAGATTTGCTCGTAGGATACGCTACGCCGCTTGGCTGCCCGCAAAAGCTCACCATAGAACTGGTATTCAGGATACAGCCTCCGCCCTGCTCCTTCATGATCTTTACTGCCGGCATGACCGTATTCATAATGGCCTCTACATTCAGCTGCATGATATTTGCAAAGTGCTCTGCCGTGTAATCATCGATCTTCCTGCTGTCTGACACTCCCGCATTGTTGACAAGAATATCGATCCTTCCGTACTTTTCCTTTACTTTTACGATAGCGCTCTCCATAGCTTTCGCATCCTTAAGGTTCGGATAATCCCCGCTTACTTCCCAGTCCTCATTCTCCGCCTTCAGTGAAGCAAGTGCCTTGTCCACTGTCTCTGCTCTCGATCCGAACAGAACAACCTTCGCACCGTTTTCCAGATATTTCTTTACGATAGAATATCCGATCCCTCTCGTGCCGCCGGTTACGACCGCTATTTTACCTTTTAACATTGTGTGTCCTCCTTCTTAACCGTCTACAGGATATCCATATATTCCCAATGACTTTTATTTCCTGGTACATAATTATAGCAGACCTCACAAATAATGTACACAATTTATTTAATACTTATTCAGATACCCAGCGCTTACTCTCTTATCTTTCCATCATACTGATCGATTCGATCCCGACACTTCCGCCTCTCACTACCTCGATGATTTTAAATTCTTCCTTCATCAGCTTCACTACAGCATCATTCTTTGTGGCCGTCTGCACGAACTCTAAAAGAAGACTGTCCTTGCCGTAATCGATAACCTTTGCCTTAAATGTCTCCGCGATCTGAAAGCACTCCACTTTATCCTGTGCCGTGCATTTTTTTACTTTTATATACATGATCTCTTTCATTCTCACGAAAATGTTAGTGAAATCAATGACCTTAATGACTTCCACAAGCCGGTTCAGCTGCTTTTTGATCTGTTCAAAGGTCTCATCGTCACTGACTGTCGCGATAGTCATCCTCGAGATCGTAGGATCCTCTGTCGTCCCAACAGTAAGACTGTCGATATTATACGATTTTCCGGAAAACAGCCCGGATATCTTTGACAGGACACCGTCCTGGTTCTCCACATACAGCGAAAGCCACCGTTTTTTCATTCCATTTCCATTCATCGCCCTATCCTCCTTAACAATCCATGATCATATCTTCCAGTGTTCCTCCGGGTCTTAACATCGGATATACCAGATCCTCCGGGTCTATATCGAACTCCAGGATATACGGTGTCTTTTCGCTTCTCATCGCCTCTGAGAAAGCCGGCTCTATCTCTTCCTTCTTCGTGATGCGGATTCCCTTTGCCCCGTAGCTTTCCGCCAGCTTGATGAAATCCGGCGTGTAGACTGGACACGGAACCTCGCCGCATCTCCCTCTGCAGGCTACGCCGGAGCGAAGGCAGGTCATGGAATAACGCTTGCCGTAGAACAGCTTCTGCCATTGGCGCACCATCCCAAGATTATTGTTGTTGAAAATACAGGAGATGATCGGAAGCTCCTCAAGAACTGCCGTGGCGAGCTCCTGGATGTTCATCTGCATGCCGCCGTCCCCGGATATGGAGATGACAGGTTTTTCAGGATTTCCAAGCTTTGCGCCGATCGCTCCCGGCAGGCCGTAGCCCATCGTTCCCAGTCCTCCGGACATGATGAGCCGTTTCTTTTCCGTAATCTTTACAAACTGCGCAGCAAACATCTGATGCTGTCCCACGTCTGTGACTATGATAGCCTCATCAAACAGACGGTTGATCACTTCTATGACATCCTGCGGCGTCATCACCGGCTTGTTCTTCATCACAAGCGGATGCTCTGCCTTCCACTCTTCAATCTGGCTGATCCATTTCTCCGTATCGCAGCCTTCCACATATTCCAGCATTTTTTCAACAGCTTCCTTTGCATCCGCGACAATAGGCACATCTACCTGTACATTTTTGGAGATTGCCGCCGTGTCTATATCGATATGTACGATCTGCGCCTTCGGTGCGAAGGAATGGAGCTTTCCTGTAATTCTGTCATTGAACCTTGTTCCGATGGAAAAGAGAAGGTCACATTCATTTACCGCCATATTAGAAGCATAAGCGCCGTGCATACCCAGATTCCCGATAAAGAGAGAATGATCGGTAGGAATCGCTCCGCGCCCCATAACTGTCGTGACTACCGGAATTTTCGTCCTCTCTGCCAGCTTTGTAAACTCCTTTCCTGCGCCGGAGATGATGACTCCGCCTCCCGCCAGAAACAGGGGTCTCTTCGCCTTTCCGAGCATCTTGATGGCACGCTTAAGCTGCCCGATATGGACTCCCGTGCTTGGCTTGTATCCCCGGATATTCACTTCTTTCGGATACTCCGGACTCCCAAGCTCTGCCATCACATCTTTCGGAAGGTCGATCAGCACAGGGCCTGGCCTTCCTGTCCTTGCGATATAGAAGGCTTCTTTAACGATTCTTCCTAAATCTTCTCTTTTTTTCACCACAACACCGTATTTTGTAATACTTCTTGTGATTCCTACAATATCAACCTCCTGAAAGGCGTCATTTCCGATAAGATGCCTTGCCACCTGTCCCGTAAAACACACGAGGGGGACACTGTCATAATAAGCCGTCGCAAGCCCTGTCACCAGATTCGTAGCTCCAGGTCCGCTTGTCACAAGACATACTCCTGTCTTTCCCGTCGAACGTGCGTAGGCATCCGCCTCATGGACAAGCGCCACCTCCTGCCTCGGCAGGATCACTCTTGTAAAATCCTGCTTATAAAGTTCATCACTGATATCGATAGTACACGCTCCCGGATAGCCGAAAATCGTATCTACGCCTTCCTCACGGAGCGCCTTTACCAGCAATTTGTTCCCACTGATCTTCTTCATGATCTGTAACCTCCTTCTCTAACCAAAACGCCCTAAGCAAAATGCTTAGGGCGAACAAACCATCCATGTTATCACCTGTAATTCAGAGAAAATCCAGGGCTGCTTCCATAACTCCTTCACGGAGACTTGCACCTTCCGTCTCCTCTCTTCACTTCAGGAGTCCATGTACTCCTCCCTGTCACAGCATTTGTCTGATAATTGTATTTAATTATAGTAGATAAAAGCACAGGTTGTCAACAGGTTAAAGCAGGAAATCTAACGGACCTATCGGACGGAAATCTAACGGATATTCACCACATACAAGTCGTCCTCCGTAAGCTCCCTTTCTTCCTCCAAAGCTTTCTTTACAAACAGCAGGCTCTCTACCTGATCAACATCAAGGATTCTTCCCATACCGAACCGCTCCTCATAATTCTTTTTTCCGCCGTCCGTATAGCCCAGAACTCCGCCCTGCGTACCCATGACAAGTGTACCGTCTTTAAGCTTCACACCTACTAAAAGCGGCGGCTCTGCCGGCAGCTCTGTCTCATATTCTATTCCTTCCGTTTCATTCACAGCCTTTTCTTTTTCCATTTTGACCGGAAAATCGTAGACCGCTTTTATAGATATTGGAGATACCTCTGCCCCGGTTACGGTTGCACCCGAATCTCCAAGCTTCTCATTTACCTTTGCCGTATAGATCTCACCGCTTCCGGTGAGATTCCATCGGAAATCCCAGTTCCCTTTCACTACATCCTCCGCTTCCCCTGCTTTTTCACAGACGATGCCAAGATCAGAAAACTGCACTTCAATCTCCTTATCCATCAGGCAGCCCTTTCCTCCATCTGCGTAAAGATCGACCCGGTACTCGAAGCTTCCATCCTGACCGACAACATCTTTACCGGCAACCTCATGTGTGTATGATATATCTTTTCCTCCCACTTTGATCGAAAGGCCGCCAAATCCCGGCTCTTTCCCTTTTCCTTCCTGGTATCCTTCAACCTTGAATGCCAGATATCCGTAATAATTATCCACAATACTCTGCTGAGCCGTGATCGTGATCCCCTTATCCTTCACTGACAGTTCCGGAAATTCTGCAAGGCCCGTATTCTCCGCCTGCTCTTTTTGCTCTGCTGTAACCTGAAGCTCTTTCTCAAGCTCCCTGCTCCATCTCAAGTATGCCGCTCCTGCGGTAATCGTACTGAGACACAGCACTGCCGCAGCGGCCGCAACGGCAATCCTTCTGCCCCGTTTCCGGTTCAGGCGGATGATTTTGTCTTTTTCCGGCGCCCTGGAGGCCGTCCTGCTGTCTCCTGCCTGCGCACCCTCTGCTTTTCTGCTTCCTGCCTCCATGCGGATCTTAGCAAACGCAGCATCTGCCTTATTCTGCACATTTTCAGGAATCACAATGTCTTCCTTCAATATATCCAATGTCGTCTTCTCTCTCATCACAACGCTCTCCTTTCCTTACCCGTCTGATAGATAACAGCGATTTTTTCTCTTCCCCTTGAAAGTCTTGTGCGTACCGTCGATTCCGATATATCCAAAAGCTGGCTGATCTCGCCGGTCTTAAATCCCTCTACATAGTAGAGCATAATAACCAGCCGGTACTTTTCATCAAGCGTCCTGAGCGCTTCATTCCATTCGATGTTATCAAAATGCCGGTCAAAAACCGCCGGTTCCGGCATGCCCTCTTCTGATACATACCTCTGCCTTGCCCTTAAGATGTCATTGCACTTGTTGATCAGTATACGCATCATCCATGTCCGGAAATATCTTCCTTCCTTCAACTGTCCGATCTTTTCCCAGCAGCACAGGATCGTATCCTGTACAGCATCCGCAACATCCTCATCCGAACGGAGCAAAGACCTTCCCACCTTGTACATCTGCTGCATATGGGCCTGCATCAGTTCCGCAAAGGCATCCGGCTCTCTTCTTCTGGCTTTCTCGATCAAAATGTCCATAACGGACACCACCTTTCCCTGTAATTCGCACGTACGATTAAGAACTTTAATGATAAGTTCTGTATATTAGACGGATGAAAAACGAGAAACGTCCCAATTATTTAATTTTTAATATCACTTCTTTCGCTATCTTCTCCCAGGATATGCCGCTTACATCCGCGGTTCCTCCTGTTCCCTGCATGATACTGTCCGCAAGCGCCTCTGAAAGCCTTTTTTCAAACTCCGGCAGCTCATGAGCAAGCGGCTCATCCGTATTCCTCATCGCAGGCAGCGGCACATACCGTATATCCACCCCCGGCGCTGTCTCAGAAAACCACTCCCTGATCCCCGGGAGATCTGTCATCACCACCCTGTCTTTGCAGGCCAGAGCTTCGATCACCGTAAGCGGGATCCCTTCAAAAAATGATGGCAGCACAAAGATATCACAGGCATTATAGACCTTAGAAAGCGCACTCTGGTCTAACCTCCCAAGAAATACAGCCTCGTAAGGACACTCTTTGGCAAGCCTTAAGATCTCTTCATATTCCTTCTGGTTCCCCGTACTTCCTGCCAGATAGACCTTCAGGCTCCCCCGGTCAAGATCCAGACTCTTAAGCGCCCTGAGAAGGCTCATCACTCCCTTTTTCTCCGCGATCTTTCCGGCAAACACCAGTCTTGTGATATTGTCTTTTTTCTTTTCCCCCGACGCATGGAATATCCTGCTGTTATATCCCATCCCGACTCTCGTGATCTTCGCAGGATCTGCACCGTAGATTTCTTTTACCCCTTCCTCCTGCGCCCTCTGCGGCACGAAGATCCGGTCAAGTTTTCTGACCTGTTCCCTGATAAATTCCCTCTCAAGCTCTGTCTTTTGCATCTGCCTGAGATCCGTGTTATGACAAAATCCATATACCGTATGCTCCGGGAACGCTTCCCGCACTGCTGCCGTCAGCAGATACAGGTGATGGCACAATATCACATCCGGCTTTAATTTCCCGACCGCTGTCTCAACCGTTTTTAAAAATGCTTCTTTAAACTGCTTTGCCATCTCAGCAGTCATATCACAATACCGGGTACTCTTATAAGGCATCTCATCCGACATTCCTGCTATAGGAAAAGGAAGCTTCCCACAGGACGCCCCGCCATCCTCACTGAAATATACCGGATAAAACCCGACTCCTTTCGGCAGTCCGGACGGTTCATCCTCATACACTCCGGCCACGACCGCCTGCTCATGCCCCATAGCCGCATATTCCTTCACAAGCTCCGTCAGGTAGACACCGCTCCCGGTACTGTTCGGCTTCTGTGCAGTAATACTAAGTATCTTCATCTTACCCTCTCATAAACCGTAAAATAGTATTCCAGGTCAAAGCAAGTCTGCTCTTCACTGATCTTTGTCATCCGCCACTCCTCATCTTTGTCCAGATTGGGGAAATACGTGTCTGCGTCAAAGGCGTAGTCGATCTTCGTGACAAATGCCGTATCGCAGTACTTAAGCATCGCCCGGTAAATGCTCTCTCCGCCGATAACAAATATCTCACCTTCATAGCTCTCCGCCTTTTTTACCGCTTCCTTCACACTATGTACGATGACCGCACCCTTTACTTTATAATCTTTCTTTCTGGTAATAACGATATTCACCCTGTTTTTTAACGGCTGTCCCTGGGGGAAGCTCTCCAGCGTCTTCCTGCCCATGATCACTACATTACCCTTTGTCGTCTCCCGGAAAAACTTCATATCCGCCGGAATACTCCACATCATCCGGTTATCTTTCCCGATCGCCCAGTTTTTATCTGCCGCTACAATTAATTTCATCATTACACAATTCCTTTCTGCCAATATCAGATTGCCACCGGGATATCCTTGATCTGCTCATGGCTCTCATAATTAAGAAGTTTTACGTCCTCCCGCGTAAAATCGTAAAAATCTTTCACCTCCGGGTTCAGCCAGAACTCCGGCGCCGGAAGAGGCTTCCGGCTGATCAGCTCCTCGATAAGCGGAATGTGCCTGTCATAGATATGTGCATCCGCGATCACATGGACAAACTCCCCGGCCTCCATATCACATACCTGTGCCAGCATATGAAGAAGTACTGAGTACTGGCATACATTCCAGCTGTTCGCCGTCAGCACATCATTAGAACGCTGATTTAAGATGCCGTTCAGTGTCAGTTTGTCATGCCCCGCTTTCTTTGTCACGTTAAAAGTCATACTGTAGGCGCATGGATAAAGATTCATCTCATGAAGATCGGCATGCACATATATATTTGTCATGATACGGCGGCTGTAGGGATTATTTTTCAGATCATAGATCACCCTGTCCACCTGATCGAACATCCCCTCCTTATACCGGTGCTTTACCCCCATCTGGTAGCCGTACGCCTTACCGATAGAGCCGTCCTCATCCGCCCAGCTGTCCCAGATATGGCTGTGAAGGTCATGTATATTGTCCGACTTCTTCTGCCAGATCCACAAAAGCTCGTCCGTACAGCTCTTGATGGGCGTCCGCCTTAAGGTCAGCGCCGGGAACTCTCTGCTCAGATCATAGCGGTTCACTACCCCGAACCGCTTCACCGTGTAGGCCGGAGTACCGTCCTCCCATACCGGACGCACTTTCTCTCCTCTTGTATCCGTGCCGTTATCAATGATATCTCTGCACATATCTATAAACACTTTATCCGCATAACTCATACTTTCCTATCCTCCTAATACAGCCAGTCAGGGTCTGTACATCAGTTTACCATGAAACAGGAAAAAGAAAAAGCCCCTTATGCTCTCACTTTTGCAATATCTCTGATCCTCTTCCCAGTCAGGAACTCATTTACCGCGCTGTCCTTTGCCTTGTCGTAGGCAAGAAAAGTAAGACGCGCCCGGTCCGGATCATGGTACACCTTCCAGTATCCAGTGAAAAAGCTCCTTCTTCCGTCATTTTTGATAAACGCTTTTACATCCTCCAATGGATAATCAAGAAATACCCCCATCTCGTGAGGAAACGCGATCTCAGCCTTCGAATACCGGTTTATCCTCGCCGAGAGCCGGGTAATATCTTCCCCAGGCTTCCCGTCTTTATAGCCATAATCTTTAAGGAACCTGCGCACGTCCTTTCTGGAAAGGGCTCTGTAAAGCTTGTCTCTCCAAAAAAACAGGACAAGACATCTCTCCTTCCTCACTGCAAGAACCCGGCAGGAGATATCCGTCGCTTTGAGCAGTCCGTACAAATCCCCGATCCATTCCTTCTCAATGTTCAGAATACTCGCCGTGCGCATCCCCTTAAGAAACGGAGCGCAATGCGCCACCAGTTCAAACTGTATGCGCCGCTCCCTGTTCTCATCTGCTGCCATATAAGCCATCAGTTCCGCTGTCACAACCGCTCTCCTCCTTCTTTCTTCTATTATCATTTTCCCGATTACGGTTTTTTATGTTACGATTTGTATAGAAAAAGCCGAACCATCTACGGTTCGGCAATATTGTACAGCACTCTGCCAAGCATCTTATAAAGCGCCTCGGTCTCCTTTTTCGTCATCCCGAGAGTCAGCATCTTATCGATTTTCTTACGGTCTTTCTCCATCCGCTTCTGGATGTCATAGGCTTTTTCTGTCAGATAAATATTCTTGCACCTTTTATCCTTTCCGCTGGGCACTGCCAGGATAAAGCCTTTCTCATCAAGGCGCTTCAAAAGTCCCGTGACTGTCGGATTTTTTAAATTCAGCGCCCGCTCGATATCCCTCTGGGTCACCTCTTCCTGTCCGCTCTGCAAAAGAAAGTCCAGCACCTCGCACTGGGAAGAAGTGATACCCAGACTTTTCAGCCTGCGGTTGAACTCTTTTTCATAGACATTATTGATCTGTTTAAATAAAAAACCAATCGTTCTCCGCTCCCGCATGGAATCCG
>CATLEM010000021.1 GCA_949916155.1 uncultured Dorea sp. | reverse complement strand
TAAGCCGCAAATGCGTATATAAGGGATGTGTTTCCCTGTTATATGCATTTTCCGGCAAATGTAAAGTCTCGAATCTGTCCGCCTTTTCACGCAGGATCATGCCCTTTGTGATCAGTACGTTTAAGATGAGTATATCATATGTGGAGGGAAGATACAAGAAAAATGCTTTAAAGGCTCATTAAGAAAAATCTGTTTGAGGTAACTATTCACGATTTTTCTTTAATAAGATTATTGAACAGTGATTCGTATTTGTTGCTTGTTGATTCAAAATCCAAAGGATAAAACAAATCCAGTAAGATGTTGGTATCCAATAAAATTTTATCTGTTGGCCTGGGTTTGAAAGAGTCTAAAGGTATTCTGTTATTTTTCATTGATTATTAATTACATCCTCCACTGCTTTAGTAAATGCTTCCTTATTAAAATAATATTGCTTTGCGTTTGCTATAGCCATTTTGAATTTTGAATTTTGAATTTGTTCCGTCAGGCGGATTTTTGATTTCTAATTGTGTATTCAACTGGGAACTGCTGAATGTTTCATACAATTTCCCAATAGACACATTTAAAAAGGGCGTTATTAAGCTCTCAATGTCCTGAAAATCTAAGATTACTTTATTCCCAGAATTTAGAATTTGCATTATCTGCGTATAAATTATTGCCCCTTGTTCCCGGGTAAGTGCAGAGGGGCTTCCGGGTGCCTCTAATGCTTTTGTAGAGTTTCCGGGAACAATTGCCCATTTTAAAGAATTGTCCGCACACATATACACGAGAACTATTGGCATGGTCGATTACATTGTTAAACATTTCCAGTAAATTATCTATAATGTTGTTTTTGTAAGCAGAGTTCATTACCGGCAGTTTTTCGCGTGAAAAGACATTCAACAATTTTGTGATTCCGTTTTACCATCGTATGGTCAACACAACAACCAAGTACAGCCAACAAATGAGTTTGCTATATGTGTATTTATTGTTGTTTAAATTTTTTTCAAAGGAAAAACTAAATTCTTGTTGTTCCATCATTAGTTTTACCGTATTGGTGCACATTTAACTCTTTGCATAGAGAAATTATAACAAATCTATATTGACAAATCAATCAGCAAGCAAAAAAAGGTATTGACAGAATAGTATCTTGTGATACAATATAGCTAAGAACATTGCAATGCAAGGTAGAGGAGGGGAGATGATAGATATGGATAAAAGCCAGATGATGAAAGGAATACTGGAGGGATGCATCTTAAAGATCATAGATAAGTCCGAGACTTACGGATATGAGATTGTAGAGCAGCTCCAACAGTACGGTTTTACAGACGTGAAAGAGGGAACGCTCTACCCGCTCCTTCTCAGGCTGGAAAAGAAGGGGCTTATTGCGGCGACTTTCAAGCCCAGCCCGTTAGGACCTAAGAGGAAATACTACAATCTGACAGATGCGGGGAAAGAGTACGTCGCAGGATTTTACGAAGTATGGAACGAAGTGAAGCAGACAGTAGAAGGGATATTCAGATAGGAGGAAGGAAGATGAATTTTTTTCGCAATACTTATAAAAAACTGGTTCAGGAGAATAAATATGAGTTAACGGAGATGCCCGTCAAAAGCTTTAAGGCACTGAACAGTATGTTCAAGTATCTGGAGACTTTTGAGGTGTCCCTTTTTGAGCTGGAAGTGATAAAAAAGGATCTGATCGGCATGGCGAAGGAGGCGGAAGCAGAGGGCGTTGACTTTTTGGATAAGATCGGGATGCCGGAGAAAGAGTTCTGTGACAGTCTCATAAAAGACGGGATAAAACCCAGCTATAAAGAGCGGATATTGCCGTGGATAATAGATTTTCTGATTGCGGATATAATTATTTATACAGTAGGATGGCTGTTTGAAGGGACGTCGAGTAATTGCGGCTTCCCAATATGGCTGCTTGAAGTGGACCTGTTGTGCATTGTAATCGATATCATTATGCTGAAAGTCCAGAGAAAACAGGCGGGGCATGTGCTGGCAAAAAAAAGGAGCAGGATAAAAGATCGTTATGAATCTGCGGTATTATTTATGGCTTCGGTTTTCATTATCATGTTTCTGCCGCTGCCGTGGGAAGATTTTGTCATACCGGGAGACAGAAGGGTTATATTTTGCATCTTAACAGCGCTTCTTGTCGGTGCCTTTTTCGGCAACAATTATTACTGGAACAGATGCTCGGAAAAATACAATTGGAAATAGGAAGAAATATGCGAATTTTAATGCTGGCTTTTTTCATCGTCCTGCTTGCCGTATCATATCAGGACATGAAAAGAATGGAGATCAATGACGGCTGCCACATCGCGATTGCGGTGCTGGCAGCCATAGCGGCATTTGCCGGGATGGGACCGGGGATATCATCAAGGCTTCTGGGCGCGCTGTGTGTCAGCGTGCCTATGCTTGCGCTGACACTGATATTCTGCGGTGCGTTCGGAGGCGGGGATATCAAGCTTATGGCAGCAGCAGGATTGTTCCTTGGATGGAGAGATACGGTGATCTCTGCGGTGCTTGCAGTATTTGCAGCCGGAGCCTATGCGCTGTATCTGATCTTAAAGGGCGGTGCAGATAAGGGGAAACGTTTTCCGTTCGGTCCGTTTTTATGCGCGGGAATGGCAGCGGCAGTGTTGTGTGGAGATAAGATCTGGAAGTTTTGGATGAATTTGTAAAATAAATATTGATGATTGAATTGTACTCATGATATACTTATATTACCACTGTGGGCAGCAGATGGAGAGAAGAAAATAACAAGGGCTTTGCCAGGGAAAGGAGAGGAGTATGAAGCGGATAGTTTCATATCTGCTTGCTGTTGTTCTTATCTTTACATTATGTCCTGAAGGTTACGCTGCAGATGCGGACAGCAAAGCGGCGGAGAGCACACAAAGCGCGGGAAAAGGCGCTGTGGCTGCACCAGAGCATCAGGGTTCCGGGACACAGGACACAGCAGGGGCAGAGGAGGAAAGTAAAGAAGATCATGCAGGAGAGACAACGCCTGCGAAAGATGCGGGAAGTACAGAGCCTGCAGGAAGTACAGAGACCGCAGGCAATACCGGAAGCGCAGGAAGCGGGAGCACGGACGGCGCTGAGAGTACGAAGGCTGCAAAAACAAAGGAGAGTGCAGAAAGCGCAAAAAGTGCGCAGAGTATCCAGAGTCTGAACGATGAAGACGCGCAGCCAAAGGAAGTTAAAGAAGATGCCGGCCAGATTGACGTGACCATCCAGTCTGCGGTAGTGCTGAAAAAGGCGGTAGACTTTACCGTGTCACTGACCGGGAAGGAATCGAAGAAGATTGAGCTTAAGGCTTCTGATCAGGAGACGACGGATGCAAGAGCTACTTTTACCGGTCTTAAAAGCGGTAAATATACGCTTACGGTGACTGCGCCTGGATTTGCAAAGTATACGCAGGATATCCAGGTGGACGGATGGGCTTACGCTGTGAAGCTGATGACAGGGTTTGTAGAAGGGTATACTTATGAGAAAGGCAGTGCACATCCGGGAGTCCTGCTGATCGGCGATGTAGACGGCGACGGTGATGTGGACGACAAAGATAAAGATGCACTGGTAGATGCTATCGATGCCCAGACGGAAAAAGGCTCCGGACAAAAGACGGGGCTGTTTGATCTGAACGGCGACAGCAAGACAGATATCGTGGATCTGGAATATTTTGCAAAGGGCTATAAGGTGGATAAAGACACCGTTGCTGCTGTTGTAAAAAATGTGCCGGAGTCATCGGTTAAAGCTGCCGCAGGCAGCGATAAGACTGAAGTAAAGGGAACGTTAAGTAATCTGTTAAAGGATGAAGGGAACCCTGTAGAGTTATCGAGAAAAGACGGGAAGAAGATAGGAGCGGACACGCCTGTTTCCGTATCATTCGATATCTCCGAAACTAAAGGACGCAGTATAGACGGGATTGTGATCGATACTGCAAGGGGCGATCAGATCACGGACGCGCATGTTGAGATTGCTTATATAGATGAAAGCGGACAGGAGCAGCATGTCAGCAAAAAAATCGATGTTCCGGTTGCGGAAGGTATAGATTTCCTTTTGGAAAGCAGCAATGTAAAGGTGACCCGTTCAGGCGACGGCTCGATCCATATCGATCTCGGATCCCAGATCGCGGTGAAAAAAGTGACTCTTACCATTACCGGTATGAAGAACAACAATAACCTTGCGCAGATATCCAAGGTAGAGTTCGTCAACGGTATGGAGAAACGTATCCCGGAGCCTAAGATGGATATTCCGGAGAATCTCAAAGTTCAGACGGGCAATAAGATGTTCAGTGTTATCTGGGATAATTGCGTGAATGTCACCGGTTACGAGGTAAAGATCTCTCACGGCGGCAAAGAAGAAGTCCGCAGTGTAAGGGGCAATACACTGGAGGTTTCTTCCTTTAACAATGACAAGCTTGTCAATAAGGAAACCTATAAAGTGGCAGTACAGTCCCTGAACGGTACATGGCGCAGCGGATACAGCAAGTCTGTAGATGCAGAGCCGAAAACGGATAAGATACCGGATGCGCCGGATTACTTAAAGACTACAGGACAATACAGGTCAGTCGCTGCATCATGGAAGAAGATGGAGGATACGGATTATTATAATCTGTATTATAAAAAGTCAGATGCGGATTCTTATACAAAAGTGGAGAAGATTGCATCCAACAGCTATACGATTGAAGGTTTGGAGGACGAGACCAGCTATGATGTCTGTGTGACAGGAGTAAATGATCTCGGCGAGAGTAAGAAATCCTTAGTCAGTACAGCGAAGACAACTAATCCTGATCCGGCGAAGATGCCGAAGTATAAGATGATCAATTATGCAGATGAAGGAGAAGTCAGCGAACATATCATAAAGGCGACTGCATCGAGCGGTACTATGCAGGACAGCCCGAAGGATACGCAGGCCGGGACAGCGTTCGGGACAGTGGATAATAATTTTGCATCCCATTATCTTTTGAACAGCTGGGATTCGGGCGGATTTAATAATCTTGGTGCAGGGAACGGACTGGTCTATGAGTTCGATAAGGCGTATAAGTTAGACAGATTCACGCTTCAGGAAGTTCTGCCCCAGGGAAATCATTATTTCTATGCTAAGGTGCGCTACTGGGATGAACAGGACAAAGAAGTATATCTTGGCAATGTGTCGATTCAGAGGAAAGTGGATGAACAGGACAGGAATTATTATCTGATCGTTCTTCCGAAGGCTGTGACGGCGAAGAAGATACAGTTCGGACTTGCTCGTTACAGTGCGTCGGGAACGATTACCGTTTCTGAGGTGTATTTCTATCATTATGATTCACTGGAGGATGATATTGACGCACTTTATACAGATGACCTGCATATCGAGCTGAAAGAAGACGTGAACCAGGAGACTATCGATAAGCTGAGAGAGCGTATCAACACGAAGGATGAAGTGAGCGGAGAGTTCCACCCGGACAAGGAGAAGCTGGAAAAAGAGCTTGCAGCGGCTGAGGACCTTCTCAAGGCGAACCCGATGGAGATCGTGAAGATACATAACGGCATTACGACGAGTGATTATAACCGGGGCTTCGGCGGGCTTAATGCATGGCAGCCTCTCGGTGTGACAGCGGCAGCGGGAGAAGAGATTACAGTATATGTAGGACATAACACGCTCAGTACCGGGAAGGGAACGAGCCTTCAGCTTGTAGCGAGCCAGTATCATGCAGAGGCGAATTCGGTAGCCAAGTTAGTCGGTACGCTGAAAGTAGGAAAGAATGATATCACTATCCCGAAACTTTCTTCTACGAAAGGTGAAGCGGGAGGTGCTCTGTATGTTCAGTATACGGGAAGCAATGAAAAAGATGAATACGCAGTGCGGGTGAGCGGCGGAGCAAAGGTTCCGGTTCTTGATCTCTATGAGGCTTCGGATTCCGGAGAAAAGATTAACCGGGCAAAGAAATATCTGACTGAGCTTGAAGAGTATACCCAGAAGATGAGCGCGGAGCACGATAAGCTTCACAAGGCTTCCGGCAACGGTTCGGTGGCGTATGACTATGACGAGAAGAACTGTATCTTAGGCGCGTCGGATATCCTGCTTGATGATATGCTGTTATCCCTCCCGGCGAAACAGATCTATGCCGGAACAGGAAGCGGCAGTGTCGACGCAAAGGCACAGAAGCTTATCACTTCCATGGATGCAGTAGAGAAGATGATGCATCTGTTCTACCAGCACAAAGGACTTAACGACAGTGCAAAAGATGCGATAGACAGACTTCCGTCAGGACATCTGAATATCCGGTATCAGAGGATGTTCGCAGGAGCGTTCATGTATGCGTCCGGAAACCATATCGGTATCGAGTGGCCGCAGACGGCAGGCATGGTGAACTGTTCTTCGGTGCAGGCAGATGCAGACGGCAGGTATGTAAGCGGCAATTATTTCGGATGGGGCATTGCCCATGAGATCGGACACTGTATCAATCAGGGCAGCTATGCGATAGCGGAGATCACGAACAATTACTTCTCGGTACTTGCGCAGGCAAAGGACAGGAATGACAGTGTACGTCTCAGCTATGATAAGGTATTTGAGAAGGTGACATCAGGCGTGAAGGGCAGGGCATCTAATGTATTTACCCAGCTCGGACTGTACTGGCAGCTTCATCTTGCCTATGATAACGGCTACAATTATAAAACTTATGAAAATTATGACGACCAGCTTAAGAATCTGTTCTTTGCAAGGGTGGACACTTATTCCCGGACACCGTCCAAGGCTCCGAACGGCCTTACGTTATCCGGAGGACAGGATCAGGTTTTGATGCGGCTTTCCTGCGCGGCGGCGGAAAAGAACCTTCTTGAGTTCTTCGACCGCTGGGGCATGACGCCGGATGAGACGACGAGAGCATACGCAGAGAAGTTTGAGAAAGAGAAGAGAGCAATCTTTTATGCTAATGACGATGCAAGAGTGTACCGGCTTGAGAAAGGCACAAGCAGCCTGAGCAGTGACAGGACGACAGAGGCAGTGGGTGATTGTACAGCGGCAGTTAATGAAAATGCAGCGAACCAGGTTGACTTTACACTTTCTTCTAAAAATATACCGGAAAGCGATGTGCTCGGTTTTGAGATCGTCCGCTACACGACTTCCGGAGGAAAGCAGGAGAGCGAAGTTGCAGGCTTTGTGACAAAGGAAAATGCCGGCAGCTTCCATGACAGAGTAACCACGATGAATAACCGGGTAGTGACCTACGGTGTTACTGTTGTGGATAAGTTCCTGAACCGGTCAAAAGAAAAGCTTCTGCCTTCGCTGAAGATAGAGCATAAAGGAAATATCAGCAAGGAAGGCTTTACGGCATCTGCGAAGAATATTGATGCAGCGATGATACTTCCGGATGCGTCAGAAGAAAAACCTTGCGAACCAGAAGAGGAATCGCCGGTTAAATATGTGATTGACGATGATCCAGATACTGCATTTACAGGCACTGCCAAGGCAGGCGCTGAGATTGTGATCGAGTTCAACAGGACGTATACCATCACGGGAATACAGTATACAGTGAATGACGGAACGCCGATTCAGGGTTACACCATCTACGTCCGCAATGAGGCGGGAGAGTGGAAAGAAGCGGCAGACGGTACATTTGACGGCGAAAAAGTTAAGACGGTATATTTTGCCAATACGGACGGCAAGAGTGTGGCTACGTATAATACATCTGCAGTAAAACTGGCAGTAAAGAGCCCAACTGGTTCAATATCTGTATCCGAACTGGATGTACTCGGTGTGACCGGAGACAATGTAGACTTCCGCAGAAGCGGAGAAGGTACAGCGGCGATTGGAAGGCTTAAGGCTGACTATCGTTACGGTGATAAGGCCGATAATGTGATTCCGAAAGATTCGGTTATATTTACCGGAATCTACAAAGGCAATCCGGCTTACAATACAGTGATCCTTTATGATCAGGACGGCAATATCGTCGGAAGAACAGATGCTGACGGAAAACTTAAGGCAGATCAGATCATCCTGGCGGATGTACCGCCGGTTGGCAATCTCATGGATGTGAGAGACGGAACATGGATCTACTGGATAGAGCCGGGAGACAATGCGGATCTTAACGGTATCAAAAAAGTAAGGGCGGAGCTGTATCGTGTGAATAATGCTGTGACGAACGAAGGCCAGCGGATGGTCAGCGATTCCCTGTATGAGGATATGCCGGAGACGCTGCCGGAGATAACCCTTGGCAGCAGCGGAAATTAAAGCGATAAAAGGAGTAGAACATGAAAAAATATGTATTTAGTATAGTAATGGCAGTGTTCGCATTTATCGCGGTACTGCCGGTAACGGCAAATGCTGAGAGCACCAAGGCGGATGCGGCAGAGTTTAAGCAGACATCGGACGGTGTCTCGGTAAAGCTTGTTCTTCCCCGGGCGGCCAAGGAGCAGATTGCATCCCTGCAGCTTAGTATAAAGGTTGAAAGTGCGGGCTCAGGAGTGATGGAGAAGGTCGACTTCAAGTTCGCGGATAAAGTGAAAGAGCGGGCAAAGGTGACGGAATCCCGTTACCACAGCGACACATATCTGCTGAATCTTTACCTTGCAGGCACCGAGGCGCTTTTCAAGGATAATGAAGATACATTGACGCTAGGCACGATAGCTGCTAAGGATAAAAGCGGTGCTTCTGTGTCAGTAAAGACCAGTCTGCCGGAGAATGCCCTGACGCTGGCGGAAGGTACCCAGGCGGAAACAGTTGACCTGGCGTATACTTTCGATACTTCGCAGGGCGGCGGAGATGATTCGGAAAAACCCGGAGATAACACAAATCCAGGAGGCAGTAGTTCCGGAAGCGGAGATAACAGCGGAAATAGCGGAAATAGCGGAAATAGCGGTAATACGGGCAATACCAGCAGTACGGGCACGAAGAAAACTACGGATAAAAAGTTAAAGGATACGCTGAAGAAAGCAGAGAGTTATTCTAAAGATAAGTATACCGCTAAAAGCTATAAAGCCTTGGAGGATGCAAAAAAGAAAGCGGAGAAGGTTTTAGACGATCCGAATGCTACAGAGGAAGAAAAGCAGGCAGCGATCAAAGCTTTGGAGAGAGCGATCGGGGCTTTGGAACCGGTAGGTACGCGGAGTACGAGTACGGCGCGGAGCACGGCAAATAACAGGACACAGACGACAAGGCAGCCGAGAACCGGTGATACCAGTCAGCCGATGATGTATGTGCTTATCGCACTTCTCAGTGTGCTGACGGGTGCGATGGCAGTATATCTGCGAAAGCACTACCATATTTAAGACGATATAATGATGACGGCAGGGGGCAAAGTTAATTTGCCCCCTATGTATATAGAAAGGGAAGATTATGACAAGACAGGAGAGAGTCAGCAGTCTGATCGATTATCTAAAAAGAGAAAATGACGGCTACGAGTCGCTTATGGAGCCGGTGAATTATTACGAGAAACGAAATCTCTTAAGAAGCCTGATGAATGTGCGCTGGCCGGGAGAGGCATCCCCGGAGTACTACGAGCTTCAGGACGCTCTTTTAAAAGAAGAGCTTAAGAAGAAAGGAATCGTTAGGCTAAGAGATATCCCGGCAGCAGAGGAGGAGTATCCCTGCAGCGGCATAAAAAACGCAGACAGGATATCTATCTGGCAGGGCGATATCACAAGGCTTGCTGTTGACGCGATTGTCAATGCGGCCAACAGCCAGATGCTCGGCTGCTTTGTCCCCTGTCATGGCTGTATAGATAATGCAATCCATTCAGCGGCAGGTATCCAGCTCCGCAATGAATGTGCAAAGATCATGGAGCGGCAGGGACATGAAGAACCGGTGGGGAAGGCAAAGATAACAGGAGGATATAATCTTCCGGCAAAGCATGTCATCCATACCGTGGGACCGGTTGTGGGTGTCAGCGTCACAGAAAAGCAGAAGGAGCAGTTAAGATCGTGTTACTTAAGCTGCCTGATACTTGCGGAACGGGAAAGACTCTGGTCGGTGGCATTTTGCTGTATATCCACAGGAGAGTTTCATTTCCCCAATAAGCTTGCGGCGCAGATCGCAGTGGAGACAGTGGACCGCTACCTGTCAACGTCCAGGCTGGAGCGTGTGGTATTTAATGTGTTTAAGGATGAGGATCTTAATATTTACCGGAAGCTGATGCGATGAGGACATGCTCTGCTTCGCGGAGGATGTGCACAACAGATATTGAGAATATACGGCAGGGCGGATCGTCTGAACTGCCGGGGATTTATGGAGGTAAGCGATGGGACATCTAACGACAAAAGACGCGTATAAAAATCTGGAAGAGCGCATTAACTGGTTTACTCAGGGTGCGCCTGCTTCTGAGACGCTGTACAAGATATTGCAGGTTCTTTATACAGAAAAGGAGGCGAAATGGGTGGCGCTCCTTCCTGTCCGGCCGTTCACCCTGAAACGGGCGGCGAAGGTCTGGGGGACGACAGAGGCGAAGGCGGAGAAGCTTTTGGATCATCTCTGCGAGAAGGCGCTTTTAGTGGATTCTGATTATCACGGGGAGAGGCAGTTCGTGATGCCGCCTCCGATGGCAGGATTTATCGAATTTGCCCTGATGCGTACAAGAGGGGATATCGACCAGAGATACTTAAGCGAGCTTTACTATCAGTACATGAATGTGGAGGAGGATTTCGTCAAGGACTTATTCTTTGCCACGGAGACAAGGCTTGGGCGTGTGTATGTGCAGGAGCCTGTGCTGACTAATGAGAAAATGAACCATATCCTGGATTATGAGCGGGCGACGCATATCGTGGAGGAGGCGAAATATATCGGTCTTGGGACATGTTACTGCCGCCACAAGATGTATCACGCCGGGCATCCTTGCGAGATCAACGCGCCATGGGAGGTGTGCCTGACCTTTGACAATGTGGCGCGCTCCCTGGCGCAGCACGGCGATTACGCGAGGCTTATATCCAAGGAAGAGGCGAAAGAAGTCCTTGAGCTGTCCTATGAGAACAATTTGGTGCAGATCGGGGAAAATGTAAGAGAACATCCTGCATTTATCTGCAACTGCTGCGGCTGCTGCTGCGAAGCGCTGCAGGCGGCGAGGAAGTTTAGTCCCATGCAGCCGGTGGCAACCACCAACTATATCCCAAAAGTATCTTTAGAAACCTGTATCGGCTGCGGGAAATGCGCGAAGGTCTGCCCGATACTGGCAATCTCCATAGAGGAGAAGCGCCCGGTCATCGACGAAGAGATCTGTCTTGGCTGCGGCGTCTGCGCGAGAAACTGTCCGGCGAAAGCCATAGAGCTTGAGCGCAGGCCGATACAGGTGATCACGCCGGTGAACAGCACCCACCGGTTCGTGCTCCAGGCGATCGAGAAGGGGACGCTGCAGAACCTCGTCTTCGACAACCAGGCATTTGCCAACCACAGGGCGATGGCTGCCGTATTCGGGACGATCTTAAAGCTGCCGCCGCTTAAACAGGCTCTGGCCAGCAAGCAGTTCAAGTCGATTTACCTGGATAAGCTGTTATCTATGTACCAGAAGGAGAAGTAGGCCTTGCAGAGGATTTGACAAAACGGAGGTGGAACGAAGATGAAACTGTTGATCAAGCAGAGAGTGTTTTCGTGGACAGATACTTATGATGTGTACGACGAAAGCGGTTCGGCAAAGTATTTTGTAAAGGCAGAGTTTTTCTCGCTGGGCCATATGCTCCATGTATATGATGCGTCAGAGCGGGAGGTAGGTGTTATCCGGCAGAAACTTCTGTCACTAGTCCCGGTCTTCGAGATAGAGGTGGGCGGCAGGACAGTGGGGAGGATTGAAAAGAGAATTTCTCTTTTACGGCAAAAATATGATATTGATTATAACGGGTGGCGTGCAGAAGGAGACTTTATGGGCTGGGAGTATGACGTATACAATGGCTGCGGTACAGTTGCCCACATCACGAAGGAACTGTTCCACTGGGGGGATACTTATGTGATCGATTATCCTGACCCGGCGGATGAACTGACGGCGCTTTTGCTTGTCATCGCCATAGATGCGGCGAACTGCTCTCAGGGAGACTAGTGCTGCAATGAAATTTGCCTGATGGCAGCAGCGATTAGTGCAAAATATTAATACAAAAAGAGATTGACGGCGGGATGCAGATATGGGAAGATTATCTTACCATATTATCTGGTATGTTAAAATCATTTATCTTTTGAGAGGAGATATGCACATGAGAAGAAGAGTGAAGAAATGTTTATGCGTGCTGACGGCTGCGGCAGTGATGCTTGGGGGACTGCAGATACCGTCAGTAGTAAAGGCGCAGGAGAGCGGGCACCCAGCCAAAAGCGGTCGGGCAGCTCAGAGCGGAGGAGTTACTGTCTATACAAATGAGGAGTTTATGGCTGCTCTGAACCGGAAGGAAAGCCTGATTATTGTAAATAATCTTATTACGATAGGTTCCGAGGCAGATGCGGATGGCAGGATGCTTCCGGTTAAAATTCCGGGAGGAACGACGATTCAGGGTACAGGATCAGGTCAGTTAAATGCCCGGTGCCCGATTCAGTTAGAGGGTGATGGTGTTTGCTTTCAGAATATTAAGTTAACTTTTGAATCAAGTACTGCATTAGGAAGTGTTCCGCATCGGGAGATTTTTCTTGCAGGACACAGTCTTACCCTGGATAATGTGAACACTTACCTAAAAGGCGCCGGCGGAAGTTTTGGAGACTTGGCAGGTTCTGAAGAGGAATTGCTCCCAACTGTATATGCAGGAGCTTATACGGGGTCAAGTGTTGGAAAAAATGCATCTCTGACAGTGATAAATTCTAATAGTGAAACGATGTTCCAGGGGATCTATATGGGGCACGGAAGTGAACAGGATAAAAAGGTTCCATATACTGGGGAAGCTGAATTAAACATAGATGCCAGGGCATCTGTGCGCGATGGAGTTTATACGGACCTGAATAGCCATGCGTCAGTGAATATCACCGGGACAGAAAGTCAGGTGTCAAAGATAACGGAATTTTATGGAAATAACAATACGACGTTAACGGTCGATAAGATTTCTTTAGAAAGGTCAGTCGTAGACAGTATTGGGAATATTGTGCTAAAGAATAAAGCGTGCCTGGCTCCGATGACAAAAAGGATACAGAATATTACCCTGCAGAACGGCGCATGCCTGAATTTCAACAATGTACCGGAAGCAACGGTATCCGGGAATTTTTCAGGAGAAACAGAGTTGTCAAATGAGCGGGGGATACTTGTATTGCATGCCCAGGGTTCTTTGAATATTGAAGGAAAGGTTTCCGGGACCACGCAGTTCCAGACCTATCATCGATATTTCCCGGGAACATTGTTGGTGGGAAGAGATTACATTACTGCCAAGTCTCAAGATGCATCGGCACAGAATTTTGTATTGCCTCAGAAAAAGATAGACGAAGGATATGGATTAGAATACGCAGGAGGCAAATGGACAGTAACAGGAGAAATTCCTGTTAACGAAGAAATAGGGTGGATTGATATTTTTTCGGCACCGTCGAAAGTAGATTTGAGGAAAATCCCTTATCAGGAAAGTGGTTCGGATGAGGCAGATATTATTCCTGATAAAGATATATATTTTGGAATAAAATGGTACAAAAAGGCGGATGGCAGTGAATTCAACCACAATGATATCATAGAAAGTTATGGTTTTTATAATTGGGAGTATGTAATTGGAATTCGTACCGATTATTGGGAAAGTGATTCTGCAGAGATTCAGGATAAGACTGATTGGGGAGCTTCGATTTGGCTTGGAGCTTTGCAAAATGATTTGAATAGATATTATTTGCGGGCGCTTAATAATGCAAAACCAGGAGAATATACTTTTTTATTCTGTTCCGAGTATATTGAGCCTGAAAAGGAGGAAGATCCGCCCAGAACAGTAGGTCAAATAAAAAAACTGCTGGAAGGTAAGGTGATGGCGGAACGCAGTGTGATTTTTTATAATGAAGATTCAGAAGCACCGGACTCTCCAGAGCATAAGCACATATATCAGAGCAATGTTACTAAAAGACCTACTTGTACAGATACAGGAACTAGAACATATATTTGTGAATGCGGAGATACGCGCACAGAGGAGATTAAATCATTAGGCCATACTGAGGTCATAGACTTGGAAGTATTACCGACAGAGACAGAACATGGAAAGACAGAAGGAAGTCACTGCAGTGTCTGCGGAGAAATCCTAAAGAATCAGGAAATAATTCATACATATGAAAGCAGTGTGACGAAAGAGGCAACCTGTACGGAAAAAGGGATCATAACATATACATGCAAAATCTGTCCACATACATATACAGAAGAGATTCCGGCCAAGGGTCACACGGTAGTAACGGATCCCCGGGTAGAGCCCACAGAGACAACACCTGGAAAAACAGAGGGAAGTCATTGCGAAGTCTGTAAAGAAGTTTTTGTAGAGCAAGAAGAGATTCCGGTCAACCATACTCATAAATATGAGATAAGCAATGTTAAGGCCGCAACTTGTACGGAAGATGGAGAAAAGACGTTTACATGTGAGTGCGGAGATGCTTATACAGAGACGATTAAAGCAACAGGTCATACGGAGGTGGCAGATCCTGAAGTATTGCCCACAGAGACAGAGGATGGAAAGACAGAAGGAAGCCATTGCAGTGTCTGCGGTGAGATATTAAAAAAGCAGGAAACTATCCCGGCAACCGGTACGCCGGAAGGACCTGGAGAGCCGGAAGAGCCAGAAGAGCCGGATGTACCGGAAGAACCGGATACTCCGGAAGAGCATACCCATACTTATCAGGAAACCGTGACCAAAGCTTCGACTTGCACGGAAAAAGGGATCATAACATATACATGCAGCTGCGGGGATGAATATACGGAAGAGCTTCCGATGTCACCTCACCGGTATACCGAAAAGAGCATTATACCTGCGTCATTTAACAGAGCAGGCAAGGTGCAGCAGATATGCAGTGTATGTAAGGATGTTAAGGATGCAGGAGTTATTGACGGTCTTCAGGGTATTTCACTGAACAGGAACGAATATGTCTATAACGGAAAGGCCAAAAAACCTTCCGTGACAGTGAAAGACAGCAGGGGAAGAAGCCTTGTTCAGGGGACGGATTATCAGATAAGCTATTCCAAAGGAAGAATTAAACCAGGAGTTTACACAGTAACGGTTAAACTTAACGGGAATTACAGCGGCAGCATGACAGGGACATTTACCATTAAGCCCAAGAAGATCAGCTTGAAAAAAGTTACTCCGAAGTCTAAGGGGATTCAGGTGACATGGAAAAAAGCCATATCGAACGCAGACGGATATCAGATTCAGTACAGTACCGGAAAAAGTTTTAAGGGTTCGGCGGCAAAGCTCACTGCAGCGAAAAAATATGCTTCAGGAAAGAAGATATCAAAGCTCAAACCGGGCAAGAAATATTACGTAAGAATCCGGACATACAAGACAGTTAAGTCAAATGGAAGAAAGATAAAGATATATTCTGCCTGGTCTGGAATCAAGGCTGTACGTACAAAAAAATAGCGGAGACATAAATAGCGGCAGACAGGGGAAATGTCCCCGGTCTGCCGCGTATCATGTCACCGTTAATTTACGAATTTTTTCAGCACGGATATGAAAATGTCTATATCAAGCGGTTTTGCGATATGGGCGTTCATACCATTTTTTAAAGCTGCTTCTTTGTCTTCCTCCAGGGCATTGGCCGTCATGGCGATGATCGGCAGAGTCTTGACATCTTTACGAGGAAGATTCCGTATAGTCCTGGTTGCTTCGTAGCCGTTCATGATCGGCATCTGTACGTCCATCAATATGGCATCGTAATAGTATTCATCAGCATTTTCCACCATTGCCACTGCATCTGTTCCGTCGGGAGCAGTTTCGACAAGAAAGCCGGATTCGGTCAGTATCACTGTTGCAATCTCGCGGTTCAGCTCGATGTCTTCTACAAGCAGGATGCGCTTACCGCTGAAATCAGCCAGGGTCCATGCGGCAGCCTTTTCTTCCTCTTTGTCAAGCAGATTGTTAGCGGCCAGCAGCGCGGATTTCAGATCTGACATGAAGAGAGGTTTTGCACAGAAAGCGGTGATTCCCGCTTCTTTTGCTTCGTCCTGGATGTCTGACCAGTCATAGGCAGTCAGGATGATGATTGGCGCATCGTCTCCTACAGCGCTTCGGATCTTTCGGGCCGTCTCCACGCCGTTCATCTCCGGCATCTGCCAGTCGATGATATAAGTGTGGTAAGAATCTCCTTCTTCTGCAGCCGTCTTTGCACGGTATACAGCTTCACGTCCGGAGGTAGTCCACTCGGCGCGCATGCCGATCTGCCGGAGCATCTTGCTGACGCTGTCACAGACATTAAAATCATCGTCGATAACCATCGCACGGAGGCCGTCAAGCTCCTTGAGCTGTTCGGCATTTTTCCTGATGTCCTGAAGCTTGAGGGTAAGCTCGACAGTAAATGTACTGCCTTTTCCCGTCTCGCTTTCAACAGAGATAGCCCCGTTCATCATTTCGACGATATTTCTTGTGATCGCCATGCCGAGGCCTGTTCCCTGGATACCGGAACGGGTCGCGGTAGCCTCCCTCTCGAATGGCTCAAAGACATGTGCCGCAAATTCTTTTGACATGCCGATACCGGTATCCTTGATGATAAATACATAATCTCCGTATCCGTGGCGGAAAGTTGTCTTCTGCATGATCCGGAAAGAGATCGTTCCGCCCGCCGGGGTATATTTTACTGCATTGCTCAGCAGGTTGATAAATACCTGATTCAGCTTCAGCGTATCAGCGATGACATCCTCGTTGGTAACTTCAAAGGTGTCGATGAACATCTCAAGCTGCTTCGCTTTTACCTGAGGCTGGATGATATTGACCAGATTGTGCATCAGCTCGGAAATGTTACATTCCTGCTCTTTGATCTGTACCTTTCCGCTCTCTATCCTGCTCATGTCGAGAATGTCATTGATCAGGCTGAGCAGATGGTTACTGGAAGACAACACCTTCTGCAGGCAGTCCTTTACCTGATCCTTGTTATCGATATGGCTGGCAGCGATTGTCGCAAAGCCGATGATCGCATTCATCGGAGTCCGGATATCATGGGACATATTGGAGAGAAATGTTGATTTTGCCCGGTTAGCATGCTGCGCCTGTATAAGTGCGTCCTGGAGCGCCCGCGTCTGTTCCCGCTGTTTTCTGACCTGGTCAGTGATTTCTTTAGAGATAACCATGACCATGATATCGTTTGTATCGTAGTCCGGTGTCATGACAAAGGACTGGCGGATACACATCTGTTCATCGGGGGATGAGAACCCCCAGTAGTCGATCACCACTTCTGCGTCACCCTGTTCAAAGCGTTCTTTCAGATGATCGATATTAACAGTAGCGCAGTAGTCTTCCATAGACTCCGGTGCAACGAACTGTTTCCAAAGTTCGAAACATTCGGATGCCCTGCATGGGACGCTTAATCCTGCTTTCTCAAGGAAGGATATCTGCTGTCCGTCGATAACCCGGATAATGTCCTGTTCGATCAGGTCCTGAGTCAGGTTAAACTCAAAGGTACAGAAAGAGTTGGAAGTGATTGCAATACGGTACTGGCGTTCCTTGCGGTTTGCAAGAGCCATCTCTGCCTGTACAAACAGTTCTTTTTCCCGGTTTGCACGGATAAGCAGAGAGATGATGTAGATGACGAACAGGAAGATCAGGCCGGCCTCCAGCCGTATACCGATAAGATTTTCGTCTTTTATCATCCGCTGGGTGACAGTTTTCGGGAATGTCTGTACGAGGATGTATTCATTTTCCGGCAGTTGGATAACACAGATATTATCCGTCCGGCAGTCGGAATCACAGACGAAAGCGCCCTCGCCTCCGTTTTTAAATATTTCTTCTGCATTTGCTGCAGTTTTTTTGTCGATCACATTGGATGACATCAGAATATCAAGAAGGCGTCCTTTGTGAGATACGTCATCGGAGCTTGCAATAACCTGTCCGTCCGGCATACATAAAAAAACGTCCGCCTGTTCGCCGAAATAAGTAGTGGCGAGCATATCTTTTAGATATTCTTCCGCAAGATAAGCGCCTCTGAGTACTCCGATGATCTCGCCGTTATAGCGGACCGGGGCATAGAAGCAAGTCATGATCTCGTCATAAAGGCGGGGATCGAAAATAATGGAAATACCTTTTTCTCCCTTTATACCGTTCAGATAGAAGTCGCGGTCACTTACGTCGCTGGTACGTCCGTCGGAGGAGTGGTCGGTGCCCTCCGTATCCGTGAACATCAGTGCGTCAAACAGTGTATTTTCTTCCATCTCCCTGAGCATCCGGGCAGTGACCTCGGGTTTGGTCAGGCCTTCTCCGGTAAAATAAGCATAGGCATTGATCCGGTTCACTGCGTTGGTCAGTTCATCGTCAATCCTGCTTGCTGTCAATTGTGACGAATCGGCCGCATAATTTTTGTTGCGTTCGACCATACGGTTGGCATTTTGTGTTGTATACCAGTAAAATAATACGATCATAGCGGCCAGTAGAATTAAAACATGTATAATCTCCTGCAAAGACTTCTTACTTTTCATAGGTCATCCTCCCGTGCTGTTGCTGTGAGTCTTAGGGTATCCTGTTATCATGTATTTTAGCACGATACGTCTGCTGCTACAAGGTTTCGTACACAGCTCCGTTAAGGTCTTTCCACAAAAATTCCCCATTTTCAAAAATCATATATCCACGGGGAGAACCGTTCTTTGGAATGGAGACAGATCCCGGATTCATGTAGATGCAGGTGCCCATATTCTTATTTGCGGGGGTATGGGTATGTCCGTTTAAAAGGACGTCTCCTG
Source organism: uncultured Dorea sp. (assembly GCA_949916155.1). Classification (GTDB taxonomy): domain Bacteria; phylum Bacillota; class Clostridia; order Lachnospirales; family Lachnospiraceae; genus MD308. The sequence continues at coordinate 6,051 of CATLEM010000021.1, read as the reverse complement.
CCTTAAGCGGCGGCGGAGTCTGCGGGTTATAGTGATGCCCATGGGTTGCGAAGACCGTGTGGGTCCCAAGGTCAAGAAGGCAGTAATCCGCAAGGATTGGAAAGTCAAGTACCATCTGGTCGACTTCGGTGTCGCAGTTCCCGCGGACGCAGAGGATCTCATCTTTTATGGAATTGAGCATATCGGACACTTCTTTTGGATTATAGCCTTCCGGTAAGTCGTTTCTCGGGCCGTGATACAGGATGTCGCCCAGAAGGAGAAGACGTTCGGCAGCCTCTTTTTCGTATGCCTCGATCATCCTGCGGCAGCAGCAGGATGAGCCGTGTATATCAGATGCGATCATTAATTTCATGGTGTTACCTCCGTATATTTGATCTGTTTTTAATAGGGTAACATAGGAAAAGAAAAAATACAATCGGTTCCCTAAAATGCGATAACATGGTATACTGTTTTTACGTATTTCAGAAAGGATTTGGATAGATGTGGATTGCAGATAAGTGGAAAGATTATGAGATCATTGATTGCAGTAAGGGTGAGAAGCTGGAAAGGTGGGGCCGGTATATACTGATCCGGCCGGATCCGCAGGTCATATGGGACACGCCGAAGACAGACAGAGGATGGAAGAAGATGAACGGTCACTATCACCGGAGTAAAAAGGGAGGGGGAGAATGGGAGTTTATCTCGCTCCCGGAGCAGTGGCAGATACATTACGGTGAACTGACGTTTAACCTGAAGCCTTTCAGTTTCAAGCATACGGGCCTTTTCCCCGAGCAGGCGGCGAATTGGGACTGGTTTGCGGAGAAGATAAAGAGCGCCGGACGTCCGGTGAAGGTGCTGAATCTGTTCGCATATACCGGCGGCGCTACGCTGGCAGCGGCAGCAGCGGGAGCGCATGTGACCCATGTGGATGCGTCAAAGGGCATGGTAAACTGGGCGAAGGAAAATGCGGCTTCCTCCGGCCTCTCGGATAAGCCTGTACGCTGGCTTGTGGATGACTGTGTGAAATTTGTGGAAAGAGAGCTGCGCAGAGGGAACTGTTACGATGCGGTGATCATGGACCCGCCGTCTTACGGCAGGGGGCCTAAGGGTGAGATCTGGAAGATTGAAGACGCTATTCACCCTTTGATCCGGCTCTGCGCAGAGCTTTTATCTAAAGAACCGCTGTTTTTTCTGGTGAATTCCTATACGACCGGACTTGCTCCTGCGGTTCTGACTTATATGCTTGCTACAGAATTAAAAGGGCGGAGAGGACATGTGGATGCTCAGGAGATCGGCCTGCCCGTTACCCGGTCAGGGCTTGTGCTTCCATGCGGGGCATCAGGAAGATGGGAAGCTGATTAAGAAAAGAGAAAGAAAAGTTTATAGAATTTTTCTTTATTTTCTTAACGCAATGCATTATAATTTAAAACACGTTATGAAATACTAACTAATGGAAATGGAGGCTTGCAAGATGAAAAAATATGTATGTGAACCATGCGGATATGTATATGATCCGGAAGTTGGAGATCCGGACGGCGGGATCGCTCCGGGAACTGCATTTGAAGATATTCCGGATGATTGGGTATGCCCGGTCTGCGGAATGGGGAAAGAGGTATTTGCGGAAGAATAGGCGTAAGCCTATTCTTTTTTTAGTACAAAAGGAATTTAAAAAGTTAATAATCTTCACCATTGTTTGTATGAAAACGGGGAAAATATAAATAAGTATTCAAATAATATTGACATGTATTCTTATTTGTAGTATTATTTAACAAAGTTAATAAATAATATTAAATAATAAGAGAGGATGGTAAAAATGAAAAAAGCGGTTTCGATGTTAATGGTGATCACTATGCTGCTGTCTCTTGCAGGATGCGGAGGAAACGGCGATCCGGGAGGAGAAGAAAAGAATGGGGAATACACACTGACAGTATGGTATTGGGGAGAACAGGAAGCGCCGGGGTATAAGGCTTATATGGAAGAGATGGTCAAACGGTATGAGAAAGAAAATCCGCATATTACTGTTGAAGCCATATTGCAGGAGAGCGATAATCTTTATTCGGCTTTCCGGACTGCGGAAGCGGCAGAAGAAGGACCGGATATCCAGTATATGTGGGGCGGTACGCAGGCTATGGAAGACGTATGGAAGGGCAATGTGTCTCCGATCAGCGATTATCTTTCCGAAGAAGATCTGTCAGTGATCGAGAAAGCATCTCTTTTGGAGACGAACTGGGATAATAAGCAGTGGGGGATACCTGCATATGGGTTTACTTATGGTATTGCCTACGATAAAGAAGCCATGCGTACGGCGGGTGTAGATCCTGAACAGCCGTTTAATACATGGGACGAATTTATGGAGTGCTGCCGGAAGCTGAAAGAAGCAGGGATCACACCTTTAGGGATGGGACTTAAGGATGGATTTCTTCCGGCATGGATTGGAATATTCCTTGGCCAGCAGAATCTGAACAGTGTAAATGAAATGATCGATCTGATGAGCGGAAATGAGAGCTTTACAGATGAAAAATATGCAGAATGGTTATATAAGATAGAAGAACTGAAAAAAGCTGGTTATATCAATGAAGATATTCTGTCGTTGGATCTGTATCAGGGACAGCAGACTATCGAAAACGGGACAGCGGCAATGACACTTCATACCCAGGCATATGCGGTATCCTTGGAAAAATCTCTGGGAGCCGATAAGATAGGCTTTGCCAAAGCGCCGGTTTTCGGAGACGGGAAATTTGCTGACTCTATTGCTTCGCCAAGCCAGGTTTATGTTATTCCCAAGAGTGCAAAACATAAGGAAGGCGCGGCAAAGTTTTTGATGTTTCTGCAAGAGGAGGAGAATATCAAGAGCTTATATGAGATGGCAAATGTTATGATGCCGAACGTGAATTTTAAGGAAGAATGGCTTACCAGTGAAGTTGACAAGCAGGTGATGAAATGGAAAGCAGAAAATCAAAATTTCTGTTATCAATTGTATTTTGCTCCTATGTTTGAATCGGACGGCCTCATTCCGACAGTTCAGAAGATGTTTTCGGAAAATCTGCCGCCTGAAGATGCTGCGGCAGAGCTGGAGGAAGCGTTGAAAAAATGCAGGGAACAGAATCCTGAAGTTCATGAAGCGTTTGTCGACTGGAGCATAGCAGAATAGGAAGATGTATATGAAAAAAAGGAAGATCTGCCCTTATCTATTTATTGCACCTGCGTTTATGATCTTAATCGTCGTAATTGTCTATCCGATCATAAATATGATTTATCAGAGTTTCTTTTCCTCGATTGCCGGTCAGGATAAATTTGTCGGATTCAGGAACTATAAACTGGCTTTAAGCGATGAATTGTTTTGGATCGCATTGAAAAATAATTTGAAATTATTCTTATGTGTTCCTCTGCTCACGGCTATTTCGCTGGTGATCGCAGCAATACTGTACAACAAGATATGGGGATGGCGTATATACAGAAGTTTTATCTTTGTGCCGTATATTCTTGCGATCCCCGTTGTAGGTATCGTGTTTTCATATTTACTGCAATATAACGGAGTGATCAATATGCTGTTGATTCGAATAGGGTTGCCCGGTCTGGCGTCAGACTGGCTGGGAGACCCGAAACTGGCGTTTCCGAGTGTTGCGGCAGTAATCATATGGAAGCAATTCGGATTTGGCGTAGTCTTATTTCTGGCACGTATGATGTCGATCGATCAGGCGCTCTATGAATCAGCAGATGTGGACGGGGCAACCTGGATGCAGAAATTTGTGAGCATTACGATCCCGCAGACGAAGTCAATCATTGAATTTTATGTTATTATTACCTTAATAGAAATGCTGAGCTGGGTATTTAATTTTGTCTATGTACTGACTTCAGGAGGACCGGGAAATAAGACGACCGTATTAGAATATCTGATCTATAAGAAATCATTTGGCGGAGGAGATTTTAATATCGCTATGGCAATCAGTGTTATGCTGCTTTTAATGGCGGGAGTATTGGTGGTTATCCATCAGAGTATCCTGAAAAAGGAGGATTAATTTATGGGGAGGAAGAAAAAAAGAAACATAGCAGCAGAGATATCAATGATCCTGCTGCTGCTGATCATCATATTTCCGCTGTATTTTATGGCGGCGAACTCTTTGAAGACGCATGAAGAGTATGTTGTAAATATGACGGGTCTGCCCAGGGAATTTACCGTTCAGAATTATGTTGAGGCATTTCAGGGAAAACCGTTCGGCCAATGGATATGGAACAGTTTCTTTCTGACAGTTGCGGCAACGCTTGTGACGGCTGCGGCCGCGTTACTTTGCGGGTATGCTTTTGCAAAGATGGAATTTAAGGGAAAGAATTTTCTGTTCCAGTGCATTATACCATTGATGTCCGTTCCGCCGGTCGCTATGATCATCCCGCAATTCCGCCTGATCAAAGTAATGGGGCTTGTGAATACCCGTGCATCAGTAATACTGATCTATGTAGGGATCATGCTCCCGATGACGATATATCTGATGAGAAATTTCATGAAGACAGTACCGGATTCTTTGATCGATGCGGCAAGAATAGATGGATGCAGCAGTTTAAAAGCATTATTTAAGATTATGATTCCGCTGTGTATTCCGGCGGTAATCACATCGTCGCTGGTAAACATTGTCTGGGTATGGAATGAACTTTTGATCTCTCTGGTGTTCCTGCAGAAAGAAAGCCTGCGGACATTGATGGTCGGTATCACTCTTTTTAAGGGAAGATTTACGTTAAATATCCCTGTTATCATGGCAGGCCTGGTGATAGCTACAGTGCCGATAGTTTTAGTATATATTTTTGCACAAAAGTATCTGATAGAAGGGATGTTGGCCGGGTCTGTTAAGGAATAAAAACGGCCGGGCAGATAGGAGGTATGAGTTGAAAGTATTGAATCCGACAGATATAGGAGATCAGAATAAACTCTCTATATTACAAATAATCAAAGAAAATGACGGTATTTCCAGACAGGAGATTTCCAAAAGACTAAAACTGAGCGCTCCCGCAGTCAGTAAGAATATCGCGGCTCTGCTGGAAACAGGGATCATCTGGGAGGCTGGAATAGATGCGACCAGCCTGGGGCGCAAGCCGATCCAGTTAAAATATAATGCGTCTATCATGTATGTGATCGGGATAGAGATGATGCCAAAAGAGATCAGAGGAGGTATTGCAGATCTTTACGGCAACATTATCGCTCATGAGAATAAGCCGCTCTCATTGGACAGTGCACAATCTGTATTGGAACAATTGGACGAAGTGCTTGATAAGCTGATAGAAAAGAAAAAAGAAGGGTCCAGACTTGCGGAAATAGTGATCGGAGTACCGGCTCTGACCGGACAGGAAGACTTGAACGATCTTTTTATTACATATATTCCGGAGTGGAAAGATGTCGACCTGAAGCGGTATGTTGAAGAGAAATACCGTGTTAAGACGGAGGTTATGAACGATGTCGAGCTGGCATTATTAGGAGAATGTGCAGAAGGAGAAGGCCAGGTGTCAGACAACCTCCTGTTTATAAAATATGGAGAGGGATTTGCAGCGCGGGCAATCATAGACGGCAATCTCTTAAAAGGATATAACATGGCAGCCGGAGAGATCGGCTATTATCTGGAGGATATCTCGAAATTGACAGAAGATTTTGTGGTTCCGGGCAGGATGGAAAAAGAGCTGTGCAGGGAGGATGTTCAGAAGGAGATCATATCTGAAAAGATGCTGACGGAGGTCATTGACAGAATAGCGGTCATCATTACCAATACGGTGCTGGTGCTGAATCCGGAGATTGTGATCCTGGGCGGCATCGCCAGCAGGTTTAATTCTGATACGATACAAAGGATAGAGTCTGTGCTGCGCAGGACATGCCCGTTTGTGCCCAGAGTAGCAGTATCGAAGCTGGGAATAGATGCTCCGGTAATCGGCGGAGTGAAGGTTGCTTTGGAAGGCGCGGAAAAACAACTGGTCACATATTGGAAATAGTGTAAGGGAGCAGATAGATGGATAATAAAGTGAAAGAGGTTATAGAGTATTATGAAAAACATATATTAGAAGACATCATGCCTTTTTGGGACGGGCGGTGTA
>CATLEM010000020.1 GCA_949916155.1 uncultured Dorea sp. | reverse complement strand
TCCCCTATGAGCCATGCCGGATACTATCCCGGCGGAAAATTAATGACCATGAAAATCGTCTTTGAAAAGAAAACCTATCGTCTGCTGGGGGCGCAGATCGTAGGCTATGAGGGCGTAGATAAGAGGATTGACGTATTGGCCACCGCTATCCACGCCGGCATGACAGCCATTCAGCTCAAGGATCTGGATCTGGCCTATGCACCACCTTACTCTTCTGCCAAGGATCCCGTAAACATGGCAGGGTTCATGGCGGAAAATCTGGCTAAAGGCGTTATGAAGCAGTTTCGCATAGAAGATATAAACCGTCTTTTGCAGGACGGAAGCGTAACACTGTTGGACGCCCGCACCGCCGGGGAATACGACAGCGGCCATATCAAAGGTTTCCGTCTCATTCCTGTGGACGAACTTCGGGAGCGGCTTGATGAGATTGACCGGGATAAGCCCGTGTATATCATGTGCCAGAGCGGCCTTCGCAGCTACATTGCCTGCCGCATCTTGGCCGGATATGGCTTTGATACCTACAACTTCGCAGGCGGCTACCGGTACTATGATACAGTAGTCAACGATCGCTGCCTGATCGAATCGGCAGCGTCCTGCGGCAAGGACAGGTAATGATCAGCCTGCTCCCTCCAGCCTCCCTCTGTCGGTTATTTCCACAATACCTCTGGACAGCTTTACCATGCCCTCGCTCTGAAAATAGCGGAGCATCCGTGTAACCACCTCCCGGTGTGTTCCGAGGTGTCTTGCAATGATCTCATGAGTAATGGACAGACGTTCAGTCCCCTCGATAGCCGACTCGTTCAACAAAAATGCCGCCACCCGTCTGTCCATACTTTTCCACATGATCTGCTCCACCAGCCACATGACCTCGGAAAACCGTGCAGCCATAAGCTCATTGGTATAGTTGGCTGCCGGAGCAGATTCCTCCATGACCTTCCGGTACACCTCCGCAGGGATTACCCAAACATCCGTATCCTTCTCCGCCTCGATCGTGATATCAAACTGGATGCTCCGCAGCATACAGGAAGCGGAAAACAAACAGATGTCCCGGTCAAACAGGCGGTAGATCGTGACCTCACGGCCCTCATCCGAGAGAATATAAGCCCGGAGCTGTCCGGACCGGACCAACAGCAGCCCGGCACAGTCCATGCTGCCATTGTAGATCACGGTTCCCCTTTTTATCTGACGGGAAATCAGACCGGCAAGAATACAATCCTGCTGGGCTTTCGACAATTTGTCCCATATAGGAAAACAATTTTGAAACTCCATCTGTTCTCTCCTTTCTTCGCTTGCAGAGCCCGTTGGCAATTCCGCCCGCAGCCCCGTTCCCAATCACCCCAGCATGTATATTTTCTTTTTGTAAGGCTTTGCAAATCGTATGATTTAATTCTAAATCATCTTCGAGTACAAGAATTGTACAAGATTCTTTCACTTCATCCTCTATGTGAATAAACCCCGGCTGTATCCGTTCACAACCGGGGATTCTATATATTCTTTCTTTTGTGTCTGCCTGCCGGCAGATATTAGATTGTTTGAAATAATTCTTTTTCAATTTCCTTTAACATCTTTTCTGCAGCTCTGCGTGCTGTCTCTTTTGTTGCAGCTTTTTTTTCACTTGCAACATGGGTACGCATGATCTTCTCTTTTGGTTCTTCCTGTAATGTTTCACCCCGCACAGTATCACCCCGATTCAGGTTTTTACCAATCAGTCTGGCAGATTAGCTATGCCCTGTCTGCTATAGTTTTATTATACAGAGAAAATCCCCATTGTTCAAGACATAAAAAGGAAGAAGCAGCCGTATAAACGCCGTAGCTTTTATAGAGACAGTAAATCTCCACAGCGGGATCTCAAATACAGCACCATATCCGTCCTCTCTGCCGCCTCTCTCCAGGTCAATTTCTTCCCGTCCTCCTCTATAGACTGGCATACAAGCTTTGCATCCGAAAGAATATGTCCTGTCTGTATGCGGAGCTGCCTCATCAGCAGCCTTTTTCCCTTCCTGCCCTCACATACCGTTGCTTTGAACTCTTAGGCTTATCCGGCAAAGTCAGGTTGAGCTTTCCGGACTTCACAAGAGGATCCACGATATTCTGCATCGTATGCGTCCGGGATTTCCCGGTAAATGCAATCAATTCTGAACGTGACCTCGGCACAGAGCAAAACTCCAGAATAGATTCTTCGGAAGTAATATTTTCTTTAAAATAATCATTTTTCATCACGACCTTAAATTCGCCGTGGGAGACACTGAAAACCGGGGCGGGCAGCCCTGCACCCGCAAACTCTGTCCGCATTGTCGGAATGCCGGAGTAGCGGTTTTCCGTCACTTTCAGCAGTTCAAGCAGATTGGCAAGCACGGCATTTCTCGTCTCAGGATGGACTTTCCCCAGCGCGTCAATAGATATCCGCCCGTACAGCCCGCCGCTGCTTTGTACCTCCATCCGGTCGCGGTACATCTCGAGCCGTATGGGAACATTTTCAGTATGAATACTGTAATCCCGATGTACAAGCGCGTTTAATATTGCCTCGCGGACGGCTTTCATCGGATACTCCGGCTTGTCCGTCCTGCGCCCTTCATCATCGATGATTGTCTTTGTCCTGCTGTTTTTCCGGACAAATTCCACCGCCTCCTCAAGCATATCGGGAATCGCCCCGGTAATCCGCTTATTATCGATAAAACGTTCCCCGCCGCTGCCCGTCTCCCCCATCTGTGTTCCCGGAAGACATACGGCCGTAATGCAAAGCTGCGGAAAATAAGCCTGCGGATATCTGGAAAATGCGAAAAGCCCCGCAAGCGTAGGGACATTTTCAGAAGTCACGCCCATAAGTTCCAGTATCTCACTGTCCGTCACATGTTCCGCAAGGTTTTTCCGCTCCCGTTTTACTGCTGCTAGATAGTCTTCCAGACGCTCTTCGTCAAAGAGATGCATCTTTGCATTGTCCACCGTCCGGACATCATCGCGTATCCTTTTTCGGAATGCCTCATAACTGTAGATTTCATATTCGCTCATAGGCTCATCCGACTCGCCCACCCGCACATAAGATCCGCCCAACACCTTTATAGAATACCGGACGCTCTGCGATATCCGCACTGGGTATTTCCGCCGAAACGACCACCTTCCCGTCCATCTCGCATACGGTAAACAAAGCTCTGACTGCGGGCTCCATCTGCTTGCACTGTTCCGTCACCTTCTTCTGCAAATCCTGCGGGTCATAAACCCCTTTCACTCTATAGTCGTCACTTTCGTCCACCCCGAAGATGATGATGCCCCCTTCATCCTGATTCGAGAAAGAAGACAGCGTATCAAACAGCCTTGTGGGGCATCCCCGCTCCGCCAGTTTCAGCTCTACCGTTTGCTTTTCAGTCTTTTGTCTTTGAATATCACGCACAATCCCCATTAATGTTTCTGCCTGCATAAGTAGAATCCCCTTTCTGTTCATAGTATACCCAAATTTCACTACTTATGCAATAAGTTTGATAACTGTTTTTCAAATTTTGACAACTATTTATCAGAACTTGTTAAGTAATATCGTGAGTTTGATAACTATTTTTCAAATCTTGATAACTATTTAGCAGAGTTTGATAACCGATTTTCCTACAACCTCACTCCGCCCTTGATAACTTCCTTTATCTCAAGCTCCTTATCGAGCAGCACTGCATCTGCCTTTTTCCCCGGCGCGATGGAACCGTAGTTTTCATATTCCCCGATGGCTTTTGCCGGATTCATCGTGGCACATGCCACCGCCGTCTCAAGGGGAATCCCCATCTTCTTTACCGCCGTCCGCATACAGTCCATGAGATTCGTCGCAGAGCCCGCAAGAGCCCCGTTAGAGGCAAGGGTCGCCCGGTTCCCCTGTACATCCACTTCAAGACCACCCAAAAGATACCGTCCGTCCGGCATCCCGGTTGCCCGCATACTGTCGCTGATCAAGATCATCCGCTCCCCGCCCATCATCTTGAACGTTGCCCGCACAACGGACGGGTGGATATGCACACCGTCGCAGATAAGCTCTACATTTACATGAGGGCTGTCCGACACCGCTCCCACTACCCCCGGCGTCCGGTGGGTAAATACCGGCATGGCATTGTACAGATGGACTGCATGGTTCGCCCCCGCGTCAAATGCTGCCTTTGCCGTGTCGTAATCCGCATTGGTGTGGGCGAGAGATACATTTACCTTATCTTTCACCTGCTCAATAAAGGACACAAAATCCCCGTTCCGCTCCGGCGCAATGCCTACGAACTTCACCAGCCCCTTTGACGCATCCAGAAACTTCCGGCAGATATCCGCGTCGCAGGGGATGATGTTGCGCTCATCCTGAGCGCCTTTCTTTTCCACACTGATAAACGGACCTTCCATGTTGACACCGAGCAGGTCTGCCGCCGGCGCGAGTTTTCCTGCCCCGTCTTTTTGTGCCGTACCCTTACCGGCATAAGATGCCCCAACCGCGAGAATCTTCGTAAGCTCTTCCACCGGAAGGGTCATGGTCGCCGGGCAGATTCCGGTCACGCCTACAGATGCCTCGTATCTGGCAATCTCCTCAATAGCCTCCTCCGTGCCGTCGCAGAAATCATAGCCCTTGCATCCATGGAAATGAATGTCAATCAGCCCCGGAATCGCATACGCGCCCCCGCCGTCTATGACTTCTTCCTCTGCCGTCTGCATTGCCGCCTGTCCATCCTGCGTATCCCCTGGCTGCTGCGCCCATTCTGCGCCCAGCAGCACCTTATCGAATCTTCCGTCCTTAATCACCACCGCGCCGTCCGCAAACGTCTTTTCCTCCGTGTAAACCTTCACATTTTTAATAATCATCACTCTTCACTCCCTCCAATGCCTGCAAAGTATAATCATGAAATGTCTCTTTTTTATATTTATCCTGCTCCACATAGCAGGAATAAATAATATCGACCATAACCAGTATGGGAAACTGGGGAGAGATGACATTGCCGTAATTCAGATGCTTTAACGAAGGAATCAGCACCACTTCGTCACAAAATTCATCGAATTCCCCCTTGTTGTGCGCCGTAATCAGCACCGTCTTCGCACCTCTCCGATATGATTCCTTAAGAAAATACCGGACTGCCTCCTGCCCGCCGCTGATACTGATGCCGAAAATCAGGCTCCGCTCATCCCGAAACACTGTCTGCATCCGCATAATATCCGTATCCCTGACCGAGTTGATATCCACGCCGATACGCATAAACCGCATCTCCATCTCATCCGCCGCAAACCCGGAACTTCCCGTTCCGCACACAAACACACGCTCCGCCTTATTCAGGTACCGGGCAATCCGCCCCACCTGCGCCTCATCCATCAGGCTGTAAGTCTTATTTAAAAGTTCCTGATAGGCATTCAAGACCATCCGCGTATTCCCGGTGATGGACTCGTCTTTCTCCACAAAAGTCTTCTCGTACTGGTACACGAATTCACGGTAACCCCGGTATCCGCATTTCTTCGCAAACCGTGACAGCGACGCCTCCGAAACGAACAGTTCTTCCGCCACTGCCTTTGCCGAAAAATCTACTTCCTTCCGGTTCTGTATAAAAAAATCCGCAATATTCTTCTCCACCGTTGTAAAATTATCGTAATTTGATTCAATAATCGGCACTACCGACTTCACATAGTATTCCATCTCATCCTCGCTTTTACTCCTGTATCAAGACTCAGGCAACGCCGCGCTTTCATACTGATTCCGCCAGATTATCCGCTGTCAGCTCTCCGGGTGACGCCGCCGGAAATGATAGAACGCCCCCAGCATCCCCGCATCATTCCTGTGCTTTGCAAAGGCAAGCCTCGTATGGCGGGCAATTCCTGAAACCAGATATTTTCCGATTGCCGCCTCGATTCTATCCCGCAGAAATTCCTCCTGCGCCATAATCCCTCCGCCGAGAACTACAATCTCCGGGTTCAGCACATAACAGATGTTGGCAATTCCCTGCCCCAGCACATCCGCCATCTCGTCAATGGCGCGGATGCACAAGTCATCCCCCTCTTTCGCACTTTCAAAGATGCGGTAGCCGCTCCAGCGCTCCGGCGGCTCCTGTTTCCATCCCGCCACCTTCTTTGACAGGATGCTGGCTGCCCCGAGCGTCTGAAAATCACTGTCTCTCATGCTCATATACCCCACCTCACAGGCGCTCCCGGAAAATCCCCGAAAGACTTCCCCGTCAATGACAATACAGCCGCCAATCCCCGTTCCCACGGTAAGCATAAGGGAAATCCGGCTGCCCGCCGCCGCACCCGAGACACTCTCCGCAAGCCCGGCGCAGTTCACGTCATTTTCCACCTCGCAGGGAATCCGGAAACGCTCCTCCATCGCCTTCTTATACTCCGTTCCCGCATAATCCGGAATGAGCGGAGCCGCATAGGTAATCGTACCCTTTTCAACATCCACCATTCCCGCCGTCGATATGCAGATACCGCTAATCTTCTCCTTCGAAGAAAGCTGCCCCGCAATCCCCAGCACTGTATCAAGAATCGCCGGGCCGCCCCTTTGCGCCTCCGTCCTCATCGTGCTCCTGCTTAAAATCTTCCCGTCACCGCTGATAATCCCATACTTAATCGCAGTTCCGCCAATGTCAATGCTAATATATCTCTTCATAAATACTCTGCCTGTCTTTCATTATAATATATCCCCCCAAAAGGGTCAAAGTTTTTTGCAGGGAGGGTTTTTGGGAGGGAGGACGGTGATTGGGGCTGGGGGTTCCTCACGCAAACTGGGGCAACGCTGCGATGAACTAACTGCTAACTGCGGCTAAAGCGTTCGGGAATGCCCTCACGCTTAAGCCTTTGTAAGCAGTGGATTTCATCTCCGCTAAAGGCGCCCCTCCAACGTTTGCTAAGAGGAACCCCCAGCCCCAATCACCTGTGCATCGCCTGCCCAAAAACGCTCCGGCGGGCGGGCGCATGCCAGGGGAAGTTGGCTGCGCGGTAGTTTGTTTATGTCGGCCGGCAGGATATTGGCTTTCACCTTACAGCCAGCCCCCTTCCCACTAACCTCCCGCACCCCGCACCCCACTCTCGCCCGCCAAGCCACCCACTCCCGCCGATTTTCAAGTTTTATATACGGCTTTCGATGCACAGCCCCGGCGGCGGGATAAGTCGTAGGAATCCCTTGAAAAAACGTCGGCACTTAGTGAGGCGCGGTCCGCCTTACAGGCGAACCGTGCCGAGCTTAGTACCGCTACGTTTTTTCAGAGCGAGAGCGCGGTGACGAGACTTATCCCGCCGCCGGGGCGTCCTCCTCCCAAGCCCCCTATATAACAACCTTAAAAATCCCTTTCTTAATGGTCTCGGGTTCTTCGACCTGCACTGCCGTCCGATGTCCGTCGCTTGGATAGCACACGAGGAAATCTCCTTCCCGCAACACCACTGACGCATTTTTTTCTCCTTCCATAGGGAGGAAGTCGTCTTTTTTTACATACTCTTTAAGTTCCATGTTCTGGATAAAGTTCACGTCAATCTGCTCTTGTCCTTTCAGCATTACATGGACGTCCAGGTAATCTTTATGCGCCTCCCAGAAACGGTTCTCGGCTGCGGTGGTGGTGTATTCCACCACATTGACGAACAGCCGCCCGCCGTCGATTTCGTGAGTGCCTTTCTCGTAGGACGCAAGGTCATGGTCTTTCAGGTACGCAAAGCATTTTTTCACAGAATCCTCTAAAAATCCAAACTCTTCCAGATGGTTTATATTTCCGAATATCATAAGCTAATCCTCCTACACGTTGTAAATGGTCGTATGGGGTGCCGGAACGGATGTATCTCCCTTTATCTTTCTCCAGATGATGCTTGCCGGGATTCCCACGACTAAGGAAACGGCGATGGAGATGATGGAGTATGACCAGATGGATACCGCCTCTGCCGGAACGAAGTATTTGATGCCTACCATCACTGCGGATGCCGCGATAAACGCCATTGTCGCGCCGAATGTATTGGCAACCTTTGTAAATGCTCCGAGGATAAATGTTCCAATCAGGATTCCAAGCACCAGTCCCATGAACCCGTTGAACCACTCATATGCCGATTTCACGCCGCCGTTTGCAAGAACCATGGAAACGATGATTGCGAACACTCCTACGATCAGAGACACATACTGCCCGATTTTTGTCTGTTTCTCAAAGCTTAATTCCTTCTTCGTCAGCCGCGCCTGGATGTCCAGCGTCCAGCTTGACGCTACGGAGTTAAGACCCGTTGACAGCGTAGACTGTGACGCCGCGTAAATCGCCGCAAGGAGGATTCCCGTTATGCCTACCGGGAGCTCGAAAGCGATGTAGGATGCGAAAATCTGATCCTGCGCCGCTGCCGGGGGAAGTGCGTTCTGCTGGTAGAAGACGAAAAGCCCTGTACCAATCAGGTAGAACACCGTCGCGATGAAGATAGAGAGCGCCCCGTTTGTCAGCATCATCTTGTTCAACTTCTTCGTGTCTGTAGTCGTGGTAAAACGCTGCACAATATCCTGGCTTGACACATAGGAGCCCATCGTATTGAATCCCGCTCCCACAATCATGATAAACACACTGTCTTTCAAAATGTTGATGTCAAAAATCGGCTGGTCAACTGCAAGGAATTTGTGTTCATTTGCCAGCGCACCGAACACCGCACCGATTCCTCCGTCAATATGCGCGAGAAGGAATACCAGCGCAAAGGTCACTCCGATGAGAAGTACGGAGCCCTGGATGAAATCCGTCCAAAGCACGGACTTAAGACCGCCGGTGTAGGAGTAGATAATCGCAATCACACCCATAATGATAATCAGGACATTTACGCTGATTCCGGTAAGGCTGCCGAGCACCATACACGGCAGGTACATGATAATGGACATACGGCCTACCTGGTAGATGATGAACATCACCGCTCCCAGCACTCTGAGCCCCTTGCTGCCGAACCTGAGCTCCAGATAGTGATACGCAGTGTCGATGTCAAGCCTGCTGTAAATGGGCAGGAAAAACCGGATTGTCAGCGGAATCGCCAGCAGCATTCCAAGCTGTGCGAACCACATGATCCATGTTCCGGCGTAGGAGTTGCCCGCCAGTGACAAAAATGAAATCGGACTTAATAATGTAGCAAATATGGATACGGAAGTCACCCACCACGGCACGGTTCCGTCACCTTTAAAATATTCTTTTCCCTTCATCTCCTTCTTCGCGAAGTGAAGGCCGGCGAATAATACTGCTGCCAGATACACAACTAAGATAACCAGGTCAATCATTGTAAATCCCTGCATTGCTTTTCCCTCCTTGTATTTTTTTATCCCAGATATTTTTCCTTTGCATCGCGAATCATCCTTGCAGCCTCTTCTACAACTGCCATGTCTTCCTTTACCAGAGCCGGCAGCGGCTTTCTCACCCCGCCCAGGAACAGATTTTCATTAATCTTAAGAATCTCCTTGATCACGCCGTACATATTGCCGCGGGCGGAGCACATCTTGTAGATGATTTCATTGACTGCATACTGGAGTTCCTTTGCCCTTCCAAGCTCTCCTTCCCGCACCAGCTCGTCCATCTTCAGGAACAACTCCGGCATCGCCCCGTATGTGCCGCCGATGGCGCCCTCCGCTCCGATTACCCTGCCGCTGATAAACTGCTCGTCCGGCCCGTTGAAGATTACATAATCATCTCCGGCTGCCGCCTTAAACATCTGGATATCCTGAACCGGCATGGAGGAATTCTTGACACCTATCACATTCGGATTTTTTCTCATCTCCGCGAAAAGGTTCATGGTGAGGGCTACGCCTGCAAGCTGCGGGATATTGTAGATGACAAAATCCGTGTTCGGCGCCGCAGAGCTGATATCATTCCAATACTGGGCGATGGCGTGTTCCGGCAGGCGGAAATATATAGGCGGGATGGCTGCAATCGCGTCTGCTCCCACGCTCTCCGCGTGACGTGCCAGCTCCATGCTGTCCTTCGTGTTGTTACATGCCACATGGGCGATTACCGTAAGCTTGCCCTTTGCCGCCTCCATCACATTTTCAAGGACCGTTTTTTTGTCCTCTACGCTCTGGTAGATGCACTCGCCGGAAGAGCCGTTTACATACACGCCCTTAACGCCTTTCTCCACAAAATATCTGGCAAGTGCTTTTACACCTTCCGGGCTTATGCTGCCCTCCTCGTCATAACATGCGTAAAATGCCGGGATAACGCCTTTGTACTTCTCAAGATTCCTCATGGTTTTTCTCTCCTTTTCTTTTTTTGTTTTTGTGATTTATGTGATATCTAATCGAGCACCCTGGAAAATTCCTTTGTGATGAGCTGCGGCCTTGTGATTGCAGAGCCTACTACTACGCTGTAAGCGCCAAGCTCGATGACCCGCTTAACTTTCTCAGGCGTATTGATATTCCCCTCCGCGATGACCTTGTGTTTCGCTTTGGCGATAATCTCCCGCAGAATCCGGAAATCATCCTCCTCAATCCGGTCGCCCTCGCTCTCCTCGGTGTAGCCTACCATCGTCGTCCCGATGAAATCAAAGCCAAGCTCATCGGCATAAAGCGCCTCCTCCACCGTGGAGCAGTCCGCCATCCAGAGCTGACCCGGATACTTTTCCTTCGCCTGCCGGAAGAAATCATCAAGCGTCACATTCCCCGGCCTTAATCTCCCCGTTGCATCCAGCGCGATAATCTCCGCCTTTGCCTCTATCAGCTCATCCACTTCTTTCATGGTCGGTGTGATGTAAACTTTGCTGTCCGCATAATCCCGTTTCACAATCCCGATGATAGGGAGGTCTGCATTATGCCTGATTTCCATAATGTCTTCTTTCGTGTTGGCGCGGATGCCGAATGCGCCCCCCTCCTTTGCCGCCAGCGCCATCCTTCCCATGATGAAGGAAGAGTGGAGCGGTTCGTGAGGTAATGCCTGGCAGGAAACGATAAGTTTCCCTTTCAGGCTTTCTACTTTCTGTTCTGTCATTTATCTTGCCCTCCTTTTGTTGCATTAAGTATATCAGCATGGATTTTATTTTCAATACCTTTATCAGTGTTAGAAAGTTCTTTCATGCTTTTCCAAATTTGCCTGTTTTTGACCCTGTATACGCGGCCTTCGATTAGTAAATCTGCACAAATAAAAGTACTTTCTTTCCACAACTGAAAGTATCTCCAATTCTGCTGATTTTTATTGAAATTCCTGATTTTGCTGATATACTTATAAGAAAAGGATATTGCTGACAGAAAGAGGAAACTGTGAGCATATGGAAGAGAAAGGAAATGAAAGGTATGGTTATTTGCAGAGCAAAAGATTACAAGGAGTTAAGCAGGAAGGCAGCGAACATTATTTCCGCACAGGTAATCATGAAACCGGACTGTGTGCTGGGGCTTGCCACCGGTTCTTCTCCTGTCGGAACCTATGAGCAGTTAATTGAATGGTATAAAAAAGGCGATTTGGATTTCTCAAAAGTATCCAGCATCAATCTGTACGAGTACAAGGGGCTTGACCCGGAAAATGACCAGAGCTACCGTTACTTTATGAATACCAACTTCTTTAACCATGTAAATATCGACAAGGCAAACACCTCTGTTCCAAACGGATTAGAGCCGGATGCCGACAAGGCGTGCAAAGATTACGATGCAATCATCGAAAAGAGCGGCGGCGTGGACTTACAGCTCTTAGGTCTGGGGCATAACGGTCACATCGGATTTAACGAGCCGTGCGATATCTTCCCCTGCGGAACTCACTGCGTAGACCTGACCCCAAGCACCATCGAGGCCAACAAGCGTTTCTTCGAGTCCGAGGCAGACGTTCCCCGCCAGGCTTACACGATGGGTATCGGCAGCATCATGAAAGCAAAAAAAATCGTCGTTGTCGTAAGCGGCGAGGACAAGGCTGAGATTCTTAAGAAAGTCGTATGCGGCCCGATTACTCCCGAAGTTCCGGCATCCGTGCTGCAGCTCCACCCGGATGTGACAATCGTAGCGGACGAGGCTGCGCTGTCCAAGATGTAGGAAGGGCTGTGCAATGTATAAGAATATTGAAAAGCAGACAAAACTCAGGCTGAAAGACCAGATTGACTACCAGCCTCACCAGGTAGTCAGCAAGACGCTGGTACAGAATGAAAAAATGGGCGTTACCCTGTTTTCCTTTGACAAGGACGAGGAAATCTCCACCCATGCGGCGGGCGGAGACGCCATGGTGACAGTCCTTGAGGGTACCGGGCGGTTTACGGTGGACGGGGAAGTGTTTATCCTGACCGAAGGGGAGACGCTCATCATGCCCAAAGATATCCCCCATGCAGTGTATGGGGAAGAGAAGTTTAAGATGAAACTGACTGTTTCCTTTTAAATACTTTTATATACCCATCTGACAAAAGAAGGAATGTAGGCTGTTTGCGGCATACATTCCTCTTTTGCTATATAATTTTGCAGCTCTCGCCTCATTTGCTGACATCATCTCAAAATGTCTTTTCAAAATGTCTTTCCAAAATATCATTTCAAAAGCCCGCTCTCAAAAAAGAGACAATATCCCAAGATACACCACGGTTTTCCAACCATGATAATGGTGACAAATTTCCGGATGCTCATCTTCGTGATTCCGGTAAAGTAACAGAAAAAATCATCCGGAAACAAGGGCAGCACCATGATAAAAAGTAAAAATGCCGTATAAGATTTGCTCTCAGCCGCCCATGCCGACCATTTCTCGTACCGTTTTCCCGGAAACATCCTGCCCACAAGCGCGCTCCCGTATTTCTTTGCCAGCAGGAAAGCAATGACGGAACCCGCGGATATCCCGATATAGCTGCACCAGAAACCTCCCGCCCAGCCAAACAAAACTGCTCCCGCCACACATCCTAAAAATCCGGGAAGTACCGGAAACACCACCTGCGCCGCCTGGAGAGCGGTAAGGGCAATCGGCGCCAGTATGCCAAATTCCGAGATATACTGCTGCAAAGTTTCTACCGAATCAAATCTGCCGTCCAGATACGCCTTAAATAATACGATGCAGAACGCCGCACATACTGCCAGCAGTCCTGCCGATATCCACCTGCGCGCCTGTTTCCATCCATCCTTCTGCTTTTCCATCACCGCCACCCCGCTTTCTATCGTTACCTATATGATAACCTCTTTTTCTTAAACATCCTGGAAACATTTCTTAAAGAATACTGGAAATGTTTCTTAAGAAAAATGAAATATGCCCACACAAAAATTATAAATCTTTACAAAAAAATGCAGTTACCCCATTCGGATAACTGCATTGAGGCAAAAGATTAAATTCTGATTGACAAAACTCTTGGAATCTGATAGTTTATAAAACGAGTATTTTTGGGATGTTTTATCTTGGGGGCATATGGATTGATGGGTTTGACAGAAGATTTAAAAGAGCGGCTGTTTGAAAGCGGGGCAGCGCTTGTCGGAGTCGGAGATTTGAAAAGTGTTGGAGAATTTGGCTACGATACAGGAGTGTCTGTTGCGGTTCCGCTGCCCAAACATGTTATCCGTAACCTACAGGAGGCGCCTACAAAAGAATATTACGAACTGTATGACATTTTAAATAATAAACTGAATGGGATTGTAACAACCGGGGAAAGGTTTTTGCAGGAAAAGGGGTTTGATGCTTATGCACAGACTACAGACCGCGTACAGACAGATTCGGAGAATAGATCCAGACTGCCGCACAAAACAGTAGCCACAAGGGCAGGGCTTGGCTGGATAGGGAAGAGCAATCTGCTTGTAACAGAAACGTTCGGATCGGCGGTGCGGATTTCTTCTTTGCTGACAAATGCACCCTTGAGGTGCAGCAGCCCGATTGATAAATCCAGATGCGGCGGCTGCTCTCTGTGTGTGCGGAAATGCCCAGCCCAGGCATTGCAAGGAGCATTATGGGAAATGGGCATGCCGAGGGAAAAGCTTGTTAACGTAAAAAAATGCTACAATAAACAGACGGAAATTATGTACGAGGCAACAGGCATAGAGACAGATTTGTGTGGGAAATGTTTTGCGGTATGTCTGTATACGCAAAAATACTTGAAGAGAGATTAAAACGGGAGGAAACCATGGAAAACAAAATAACTTTTCGTTACGCTGAGAGAAAAGACGTGCCGCTGATTCTTGTTTTTATTAGAAAACTGGCGGAACATGAGAAACTGCCAGAACTGGTCACTGCCACAGAATTGCTTTTAGAGGAATGGCTGTTTGATAAAAAATGTGCATAGGTACTGTTTTTAGAAGTTGATGGAACGGAGGCTGGATTTGCGCTATTCTTTTCGAGTTATGCAACTTATCCTGGGCGTGGCGGCATCTATCTGGATGATTTATATATAAAGCCGGAATACCGTGGACATGGCTATGGGAAAATGCTGTTTAAACGGCTGGCGCAGATTACGTTGGAACGCGGTGGTATGAGAATAGAGTGGATTTGCCTGAAAGATAATTATTCCAGCATTAAGTTTTATAAGTCGCTTGGGGGAAAAGAGCTGGATATTGCCACTACGTTCCGACTTGAGAACGAAATGCTTGAGACTTTGGCAAAAGATCGTTGCCTAGGCGTGCTCGGGCATTGCACCCTACCTCTCCCGCAATCTGTTCGATTGTGAAATCAGGATTTCTTTTGACCGCCCTTACAAGCTCCTCCGCCTGTCTGACGTCACATTTATGTATATAGAGGGAGATGTGCCGGACTTGTCCGCTGCCCGCGCGCTCTTCCCCGCCGGACAGCAGCCGTGACATAAGCTGCTCCGCGCTCATGCCGTCCTTTACCTTCTCTTCATACGGAATCCGCTGTCTCTCAAGCATGTATTTTATCTTCCGGGCAAGCTCCAGCGAATCTGTCTGAATCAAGCATCTCTTCCCGAACATTTTTATCCTCCTGCTGCCCCTCGCCTTATTTTCTGCAATCCATACGGCAGCCATCTCTGCCGGGACA
Source organism: uncultured Dorea sp. (assembly GCA_949916155.1). GTDB lineage: Bacteria > Bacillota > Clostridia > Lachnospirales > Lachnospiraceae > MD308. The sequence goes on along the minus strand of CATLEM010000020.1, from coordinate 10,764 downwards.
TTAATCCCGGCAAGGCTTTTTCTTCTTAAAAAAGCTTTCTACTATATATAACGAATAAAATGTCCGTTTTGTGACAGGTTTTTTAAAAAAATTTTTAAATTCCGAATTTTTTCATTTCCTGCACAAACATTTCAAGCTCACTCAGCCGGTTCACCCGGCGCAGCTTAATTTTGCACACATCGCAGATTTGCTTAAGACTGCTTTCAACAATCACGTTTGACACCCGGATTTCTTTCGGGGAACCGTATTCCAGGATAAAGTCTATGACCGTTTCCGCAAGCACTTCCGCTGCGTTGTCGTCCGGCTCTGTCATCTCAAATTTCAGCATCATTCCCGACTTCGCATCTCCCAATAGCGAAAGCATCGGATTGGCCGGGCGGTCATACTTTTTATCTGCTATAGACGCCCCCATAGGCATGATCCCCGCCTCCAAAACGGCATTGCACTTAGGGCTCCCCGCCAAGTCTGACAGCAATCCCTTATCGTCAATGACAAGATGTCCGAACCGAAAACCAGTAAACGGCAAGGGTACTTCTTTACATTCCCAGGTCTTTTTATCCTTTCCAAATGATAAAAGAAGCATATTTGCATTTTCAAAATCCACATCTGCGCCCGATTCATCATAGCATTGCAATGCTTTCTCCAAATCCTGCATATGCTCCGTCATCCGCACAACTTCTTCCTCATCCAAATCAAACGGCCAGTACCCCGGTTCATAAGACAGGAAATAGAGCCACTGGTTCTTCCCTCTGTACTTATAACCCAGTTCTTTTATTACCGCTCTCTGCTTATTCGACAGCTCATCACGGTTTCCCCAATAGCAGGTAAGGTTTTTCTGATTGAACATCGCATACTCCGGCGAAAGGTTCATGCTCTTTTGCATCGCGAGCATCATATATGTATTTAACCCTTCATATCCTTCATAGACCGCAATCCCATAACAATCCCCGCCCTTGCCGAGAATACTGAAAAATACTGTGTCCTCTTGTGCTCCGTTCTGAACCCCTATCAAATCCATATCCCAAAACTTTTCCCAGGGCTTTATGGCCTTGATTTGGGTTGCCGTTTCATACAATGCGCCCCATTGCTCCAATGATGCCTCTTTTCTCATAATCGTCTCTCCTTAATCATATATTCGCCGCAGCAGATATTCATTGCTCTTCAGATAAGTATACCACATCTTTTGTTAAAATATTGACTTTTTCATCCCATTCACTTAATATACTGCATGGAGGATTTACATACCTATGAATACCAAACATACATTTAATAAAAACATCTTATTTCTCCACATCGCTGTTATGCTCTTCGGGCTTTCGGGCGTTGTGGCACAGTTCGTCGAAGTCTCAGCGGTCATGGTGGCGCTGGGAAGGGTCGTCTGCTCTTCCCTGCTCTTATTTCTCATCGCCGCCGTAAAAAAAGACACCCTGAAACTAAATTCCGGGAAAGATTACGGGCTAATCATCCTGACGGGAATCGTTATGGCCGTCCACTGGACGACCTTTTTCCAGTCTATACAGGTGTCTTCGGTGGCAATCGGAACCATTACCTTTTCCACCTTCCCGTTATTTCTGACTTTTATAGAGCCTTTCGTATTCCGCGAAAAACTGAAAAAACAGAGCGTATTCACTGCGGTCATCCTATTTGCGGGCGTACTTATCACCATCCCTGAATTTTCCATGGAAAATAATACAACCGTCGGAATCATCTGGGGGATGCTCTGCAGCTTTACCTATGCGGTCATGACCCTTGCCAACCGATACTTTTCCGCCCGGTATAAAGGGCGCATCATCTGTCTGTACGAGCAGGGAACCGCCGCAGTAGTGCTCCTCCCCGCACTTTTTATCGTAAAGACAAGCTGGCGGGTGCAGGATATCACCGGAGTCGCGTTCGTGGGATTTATCTGCACGGCATTTGCATATTCCCTGTATGTGTCCGCGCAGAAAAATGTCCGGGCACAGACCGCCGGGATCATTTCCGGGATGGAGACCGTCTACGGAATTATCTACGCGCTGCTGTCTCTCGGAGAAATTCCAAGCGGGCGGGAGCTTGTAGGCGGCGCCGTAATCCTGGGAGTCGCCATGTACTCTTCCCTGAAAACAGCCGGGTAAATGCGTACAACACACTTGGCAGGGATATGCTCCCTGCCATTTTTTCGCTCATATACAAATCATCCATCCGTTATGCCTGGCAAAATATTACCCCAGATACACGATTTCTTCTTCTGGTTTCTCTGCCGGTTCCATCCGGATCAGATAGAGCACCGGCTGCTTGCTGCCAAAGGATGCCACCGCCTCATAGCCAAATTTCGCCTTGATATGCATCCACTGATGTCTGGGAATCTCCTGCTTACCCGGCAGCCGGCACGGGTATCCGTAAAAACGGATATCATCCGCACAGCAGGTCATAATCTTTCTTACCGGGACAAACATATCCTCTGACATCCCCTTAGGACGAAACGCCTGTGCGGTAAATTCTATCTCTTTATGAAGATAAAGTTCCGGATGATCGTATGCATCCACATACCAGATACCGAAGTCCTCATCTTCTATAACAATCTTATCTGCCTTGACATCATATGGCAGATCTTCTTCTGACGGCTGTATGATCTTTCCTTCCAAATCCTCGAAAATAAGCTGCGCCATGGGATTTTGCACCTTCAGCGCCCTTCTGAAACCTGAACGGTCTACCTGCGGCGCACAGCGGTTTACTACGATCAGCTCAGACTCCGCAAGCTGTTCCATAAGCATGTTCCGCATATTGGCAAGGTACATGTCTAATGTCGTCCCATCCACCGTGGAATAAACACCCTGCAATTCCCAGTTCCTCGGATACTTAATGGAAAGCAGGTCCGAAAGCTTCCACATACCATTATATTCAATCACTACCTGCGTCGGATGATAGTTCTTCTCACAGTTTTTAAAAAACTCAGAATTAAGCTGCTCCGGCTCTTCTATATTCAAAAGGAGCATATCATTCTCACTAAGATACTCTTTCTGGTACTCCTCCTCACCCTCTTCACAGCGAATCAGAAGCGTAAGTCCTAGCTCAATCCATTCCTGCTCCATAAGTGTTTCTTTAACAAGGGTGGTTTTTCCGCTGTCCAAAAATCCCGTCACTACAAATACCGGTATCGGTGCCTGTCCAAACATCACATTGACCTCCGCAAATCATCTTAAATATCAAGATTAAATATGAAACAATTTCAAAAGCTCATCTTCTTTCAGCTCTGTCCCGATCACGCAGACACGTCCCGTATAATCTGCGGTTCCCTCTCTCACCTCATATTCCTCCGGAACCAGATCAAATTGCTTCCAGCTTCCATCGGCCATCGGTATTATACCTTTCGAGCGCAGGACCGTACCGCAGGCATCCGTCTCTGACAACGCCTTTACAAGACAGCTAAGCTCTTCATCCGTATACTTGTGAGCTGTCTCCCTGCCCCAGCTCGTAAATATCTCATCTGCATGATGGTGATGATGTCCGTGATGATGTTCATAGTCACAGCAGCCGTCATGATGATGTTCATGATCTTCTTCATGGTGGTGATGTTCGTGATGATGTTCATGATCACAGCAACTGTCATGATGAACATGGCCCGCCTCATGGTGGTGATGAGTATGGCCTTCTGCCTGATGATGCTCAAGCAGTTCCTCAAATTCTGCACCATGCTCCAGTGCACGCACCAGCGCATCTCTGCCGAGCTGTTCCCACGGCGTTGAGATGATTGCTGCTCTTTCATTCGCCTCACGAAGCATATGCACACATTCCTCGACCTTTTCGTCGCTCATCATCTGTGTACGGCTGATAACGATAGTCGAGGCATGACCTACCTGATCTTTGAAAAACTCGCCGAAATTCCTCATATACATCTTCGCCTTTTTTCCGTCAACTACTGTGATCTTTCCGGTGATCTCAATCTCTGCATCTTCTCTCACAGCTTCAACTGCTTTCGCCACATCGGAAAGCTTTCCCACACCTGAAGGCTCGATGATCACACGGTCTGGCCTGTATTTCTCAATCACCTTTTTCAGCGCCCTGCTGAAATCTCCGACCAGCGTACAGCAGATACATCCGGAATTCATCTCTGTGACCTCAATTCCGGCATCCTTCAAAAAACCGCCGTCAATACCGATCTCACCGAATTCATTTTCAATCAGCACCAGCTTCTCTCCGGCAAAAACCTGATCGATCAATTGTTTGATAAATGTCGTCTTACCGGCTCCTAAAAAGCCGGAGATAATATCAACTCTTGTCATATACGATACCTCTTTTCTATATTTGAATACTCTCGGATACCCTCACCCTTTAAAAACACTGAATTTCCAAAGCGCTACCAAATTCTTATTCAGACCACAAGCATTGCGTCTCCAAAAGAAAAAAATCTATACTCCTCTTTCACTGCTTCCTCATACGCCGCCAGGACATTCTCCCTTCCTGCCAGCGCACTCACCAACATGATCAGCGTTGATTCCGGCAGATGGAAATTGGTGATCAGCCCGTCAAGCACCCTGAATTCATATCCCGGATAGATAAAGATATCCGTCCATCCGCTCTTCGCCGCAATGACCCCCTGTTCATCTGCTGCAGATTCTACCGTCCGGCAGCTCGTAGTCCCCACACAAATGATCCGGCCGCCGCACTCCTTCGTCCGGTTGATCTTTGCAGCAGCTTCCTCATCAATCTGGTAAAACTCGGCATGCATATGATGGTCGGTGATCTCATCCACTTTCACCGGGCGGAATGTCCCAAGGCCCACATGAAGCGTTACTTTGGCAATCTCAATCCCTTTCTCCCGGATATTCTCTAATAATTCCGGCGTAAAATGAAGCCCCGCTGTAGGCGCCGCCGCCGAGCCGGTATGCTTTGCGTACACCGTCTGATAACGGTTTTTATCCTGCAATTGATGTGTGATATAAGGCGGAAGCGGCATCTGTCCGAGCCGATCCAATATTTCCTCAAAAATCCCTTCATAAGAAAACCGGATCAGCCGGTTTCCCTCCTCGACAATATCCACAACCTCCCCTGTAAGCAGTCCGTCTCCAAAGCTGATCTTCGTACCGGGCCTCGCCTTCCTGCCCGGCTTCACAAGAGTCTCCCACACATTGTTTTCCTTTCTCTTTAACAATAATACTTCTATCCTGGCATCCGTCCCTATCCTGGAACCGATAAGCCGTGCCGGAATAACCTTTGTATCATTGATGACCAGGCAGTCCCCCTCGCGGAGATAGTCTGTGATCTCCTTGAATATATGGTGAGAAACAGCCCCGGACTCCCTGTCAAGGACAAGAAGTCTGGAGCTGGAACGATCCTCCAGCGGATCCTGCGCGATAAGTTCTTCCGGCAATTCATAATAAAAATCCTGACGTTTCATCGATTATGAATCCCTTTCTGTTTTTTCCGAATCATTGGTATCCGCCGGTTCCCCGGTATTATTCCGGCTTATATACGGAGCATCCCAGGGCATCGGAGAATGATTTTCCGGCATATCCTCCTGCGGCCCCATTTCCTGCCCTGAGGCTCTTCCCATCGGCTCCGCAAGAGGTATAAATGTTTTTTCCATCTTAAGTACCGTGATCTTTTTCGCATAGATGACTCTTGTATCGCAAAGGATATCATGGAGACCCTTTTTCTCTTTATCTATGCCGATCATAAGATATCCGATTCCCATGATCACGCTGCAAAGAAACCTTCCCACTGTCTCGCGGTACAGCACAGTAAGAAAGCTTAAGCTGCCCTCTCCGTCTGCACAGACCACACGAAGATTCATCGCCTTTTTCCCGAGAGTAGTTCCCGTATAATAAGTACAGAGGACAAAATAGAGCGCTTCTGCTGCATACAATACGATATCCTTCAGATTATACTGGAACAGGATATTCCCCCCCAGCGCCGTTCCCTTCGCTGCTGCCATAACACCTGCCGCTGCAAGGCGGACGGCCAGCAATGCAAAAAACACGATAACACTGTCCAGCAGATACGCTGCAAAACGCACCCAAAAACCTGCGAATTCGTAATCCTCCTGCCTGTTATCACAGTGTTCACTGTAACTGTTCTGCATAATACATCAGCACCCCGCTTTCCTTTTCCTCTGCGGTTTCTTTGAGTACCTGCGCTTCTGACTTCGGAACCAGTTCAGACGCTTTCGAAAACAGCTCGGCAAATATCTTCTCTTTTGATCTCGGCTGGTAGAACTCATTGATCCCCAACTCACTACTCATATCTGCTTTCATGTCCTCAAAAAGACTGATCTCATCTATAAGTCCATTTGCTTTTGCCTGTTTTGCGGTGTAAGTACGCCCGTCCGCCAAAGTTTTTACCGTCTCTGCCGGCATATTTCTTCCTTCTGATACTTTTTCCACGAAATCCTCATAACATTCGTTTACCTGCGACTGATAGATTTCAATCTGCTCATCCGTCATCTTGGTGCTGTCTTTGTTCTTTCCGCTTGTAATACTGATATAACGCATCCCAAGCTTTTCATAAAGTCCTGTCATATCAAACCCGGACATGATGACGCCGATAGATCCTGTCACAGTATTGGGATTCGCATAAATCTTATCTGCCGGCATAGATATCATATATCCGCCGGATGCTGCATAATGCGCCATATAATCCCAAATCGGACGGCCGGTTTTCTCCTTGTATTCCTGAAGCTTCTGATACAGCTCTTCTGACTCATAGACTGCTCCTCCCGGAGAATCCACATAGAGCAGCATCCCCTTATTGTTCTTATCAGCTATCAATCTGTCAATATATTCCAATGTCGTAACGTGCCGGTAACTCTGCTCCGTGTCAAAAACTCCTGCCTGCATTTGTTCTTCTATCGTCCCGACCACATTAACCACTGCAATATAATCCTGCTTCGGTGCATTAAACTCCATTCCGCCTGTCAGTGAAAACGCCTCTTTTACACTCTCATTCAGCGCCTTCTGGGACAGCGCATTGGTAAGCACACTGCTCACACCGATCAAAATAAATAATACCGCCGCTATTACAAGACCTACCGTCTGCTTCTTATTCATGCATAAAACCTCTTTCTTTATTTGCGAAGCTCAATACCCATCGCTTCCAGTGCCTTTAAGATACGCTCCATTGCCTCTGTCACTTCTGCATCGGATAATGTCTTATCCTTTGCCCGGAACACGATCGAATAAGCAACAGATTTATAACCTTCTTTAATCTGTGAACCCTCGTAGATATCAAACAGAGAGTAGCTTTCCAGATAAGCCCCGCCTTTCTTCTCGATGATCTCTTCCACCTGACCGGCAAGGATCTCTTTCGGCATTACCATACTGATATCACGGTTTACTGCCGGGAATTTCGCGATTCCTGCGTATTTCCTGTCAAACGTAGCGCGCTCTACAACCTCTGGCATATCAATAACCGCCACATAAGCTTTTACTCCGATTCCGTAGACATCTGCCACATCCGGATGTACTTCACCGAGATATCCCACGATCTTTCCGTCATAGATAATATTGGCCTGACGTCCCGGATGAAGGAACGTCTTTCCTGCATTCGGATCGTAAGTCTCCTTCTTACGCAGTCCCACCTTTTCAAAAAATTCCTCAACGACTCCCTTCATACTGAAGAAATCACCTTCCCCGTACATTCCGAGTGTGAACTGCATTCTCTCTTCGGGAAGTTCGGTAAGCGGAAGCGCTTTGGGCATATATATATTCCCTAACTCATAAAGCCTTACATTCTTATTTCTCCGGTTATAGTTCGTTGCAAGAGACGTCAGCATCCCATTCAGAGAGACAGTCCGCATAATGCTGTAGTCCTCTCCCAGAGGGTTCATGATCTCAACTGCATTCCTGAGCGGGGAATCTGCCGTGAGCATCAATTTGTCAAATACCTTTGGGCTTTCAAAAGAATACGTCATGCCCTGGCTGAAGCCGCAGAACTCCGCAATATCACGGGCAGTTTCTTCTATTCTTAATTTAAAAGAAAGCTTTCCTGCAGTAGCCTCACCCTTAGGAAGCGTAGTCGGAATATTATCATATCCGTAAAATCTTGCAACTTCCTCCGCCAGATCAGCCAGACGGAACAGATCATGACGGAAAGTCGGCGCGATCACCTCACCGGCCGTTTCATCATATTCGAGTCCGATCATCTTAAAATAGGAAAGCATGTCTTCCTCAGATATATCTGTTCCAAGAAGGGCATTGATCTCATCTGCATCAAACGGCACTCTCACCGGCTCCTTCTTCCTGCCGTACACATCTACGATACCGCCGACCACTTCACCGGCTCCCATCTCTTCCACCAGCTGACAGGCACGGTTGATCGCTGCTTCGGCATTATTCGGATCAAGCCCCTTTTCGAATTTTCCGGAGGCATCTGTACGAAGGCCCACTTTTTTACTGGATTTGCGGATATTTGTTCCGTCAAAACATGCCGCCTCAAAAAGCATCGTGTGTACATCATCTGTGATCATGGAATTTTCACCTCCCATGATACCTGCGATACCGACGGATTTCTCCCCGTCACAGATCATCAGTACAGAATCATCCATCTGACGCTCCTGTCCGTCCAATGTCACAAACTTCTCATTCTCGCCGGCCCTTCGCACGATGATCTCGCGTCCTGCGATCGTGTCAAGATCATACGCGTGCATGGGCTGACCGTATTCCTCCATCACGTAATTTGTTATGTCGACCAGATTATTGATCGGACGGATTCCTACTGAGGCGAGCCTTCTCTGCATCCATTTAGGAGACGGGCCGATCTTGATATTTTTCACCACTCTTGCGCAATATCTTGGGCAAAGCTCTGTATCTTTTACGGTAACTTTAATATAGCTGTTCACATCCTCATCATTGCCCGTCTCTGTCACCACCGGAGGACAGAATTCTTTACGGAAAGTCGCTGCTGCTTCTCTCGCAATACCGACCACACTGTAGCAGTCCACTCTGTTTGATGTTACTTCATATTCAAATACCACATCGTCAAGTCCGAGCGCAGATATGGCGCTTGTGCCAACTACCGCATCTTCGTCAAAAATATAGATTCCATATTCGGGCGACTCCGGATACATATCCCTGTTAGAACCAAGTTCTTCAATGGAACACATCATTCCGAAGCTTTCTATTCCCCGAAGCTTACCCTTCTTGATCTTTACTCCGCCTTGTACACGGCTTCCCGGCTCATGGCCTCCTGCCACACGTCCTCCGTCTAAAACAACCGGAATCTTATCTCCTTCTTTGACGTTCGGCGCACCTGTAACTATCTGAATAACTTCTGTACCCACATTTACCTGGCAGATAATGAGCTTATCTGCATCCGGATGTTTTTCAATCCTGTCGATCTGACCGACAACGATCTTGTCAAGGTCAGCATCTAATTTTTCATATCCTTCTACCTTTGTTCCAGAGAGAGTCATTGCATCTGCATATTCCTGTGCAGTTACATTTAGATCCGGAACATATGCTTTTATCCATGATAATGATGTATTCATCTATTTTACTCCTTTATATAATTTATTTCGCCTGACTGGGGCTCGATTTTGCTTCGCTCATCTCGCCTAGCTGGAGCTCGATTTTGCTTCGCTTATCTCGCCTAGCTGGAGCTCGATTTTGCTTCGCTTATCTCGCCTGATTTTTATCTGCCCCGCGTGCTAAGTTCGATTCCGCTTCGCTCCATCTCACTTTACGGGCTTCGCCCTATGCCCGGGCAGATTCTTCCGGCCGCTTACGTGCAAGCACGACGCTGCCGGAAGAATCTGCCCGGGCGCACTGCTCATTGCCAACGCTAAAATTGTCTCAAAAATCGGATGTCGTTTTCGTATAGAAGTCTCATATCGTCTATTTCGTATTTCAGAAGGGCGATTCGCTCTAATCCTACGCCGAATGCGAAACCGGTATACTCATTGGGGTCGATTCCGCACATTTCCAGCACGTGGGGGTGCACCATACCGCATCCCAGTATCTCTATCCAGCCGGAGCCTTTGCAGAAACGGCATCCTTTGCCTCCGCACTTGAAACAGGATACATCCACCTCTGCGCTTGGTTCGGTGAACGGGAAATGATGGGGACGGAACTTTGTCTTTGTGTCCGGGCCGAACAATTCTTTTGCGAACACTTCCAATGTCCCTTTAAGATCCGCGAAGGAAATATTTTTATCAATGACAAGCCCCTCGATCTGATGGAAAGACGGGGAATGGGTCGCGTCTACCTCATCAGAACGGAACACTCTTCCCGGAGCGATCATGCGTATGGGGAGCTTTCCCTGTTCCATCACGCGTGCCTGCACAGGAGATGTCTGGGTACGCAGTACGATATCTTTATTGATGTAGAAGGTATCCTGCTCATCCTTTGCGGGATGATCTGCCGGGATATTCAATTTTTCAAAATTATAGAGGTCATACTCCACCTCTGGTCCTTCTACCACTTCATAACCCATACCGATGAAGATTCTCTCCACCTCTTCCAATGCAATAGTATTCGGATGGCGGTGTCCAACCATGTTCTTTTTTGACGGCAGCGTAACATCTATTATCTCCTGCTTTAGTTTCTCCGCACGGATTGCGCGCTCCATCTCCTTTTTACTTTCTTCAAGAAGCGTCTCTATCGCTGCCCTTGTCTCATTTACCATTTGGCCCACTTTAGGCCTCTCTTCAGCAGCCACATCTTTCATTCCTTTTAATACGGCAGTAAGCTCACCCTTTTTCCCGAGGAACCTTACACGTACATCGTTCAGTTTTTCCGGCATATCAGCTTCTTCGATTGCTTTTAACGCCTCATCTCTGATGCTCTGTAATAT
>CATLEM010000019.1 GCA_949916155.1 uncultured Dorea sp. | reverse complement strand
GGTCTCCACACATCCTGAGGAACCGCCGCGCCTTGCGTCTTCAAGCTCCTTGCCCGCATTGACAAGCTCCATGATCTGCGCCTCTGTATTATAGAACGCAGGCTGTCCCCATCCCTTTCTGGACACCTCGCATGCCCTCTTAAGGAACTTAGCCGGGGTCTTCTTGCTGATCGTAACATTCGAATTCGGCTGCACCAGCTTCATCTCATCCATACAATCCAGGATCAGATAACTTACATTATTCACTCCGTTGCGTCCGTCCGGCGTTACCCCTCCGGTATTGATATTGGCAAAATCCGTATAAGTCGCGCTCTCCTTCAAGGTGATACCGACCTTCACCGGAGCCGGCTGGTTATAGAACTTCACCCACAGGCATTCAAGAAGCTCTAAAGCCTTATCGTCGTCTAAGATGCCTGCCTCTACGTCTCTCTCATAGTACGGGTTTAAGTGCTGGTCAAGCCTTCCCGGGCTGAACGCATCCCACGGATTTAACTCGGTGGTAACTGCAAGGTGGGTGAACCAGTAAAGCTGGATTGCCTGCCAGTAAGTCATAGGTTTGTGCGCCGGAACGACCTCAAGGTTTGCCGCAATCTGTAAAAGCTCCGCCTTCCTTGTCTCGTCCGTCTCCTTTCCCGCCATCTCAAGGGCAAGCTTGTGGTAGCGCTCGCCAAGGATGATCACTGCGTCACAGGCGATATCCATCGCCTTTAACTCTTCACATTTATTCACCGCGTCCGGGTCATTGATATAATCCAGCGCGTCCATCGTACGTTTAATCTTTTCTTTGTAGTCCAGATATCCTGTCGTAAATACCTGTTCGCCGCCGCAAGTGTGCCCCGGGCCTCTCTGCTCCATGAACTCCGTAAACATCCCCGCGCTGTAGCACTCATGCCACTCCGGCGTCATCCGCGCAAGGATCTTCTCCCGCATGCTCCGTCCAGTCCAGTAAGGAATGATCTCCTCCGCCTGTAATTTCCGGTCCTCCTCCGTCGTCTTGAAGGACACAAGCTCACGCTCGCTCATGACTACCATGTCTTCCACGCTGTGGCAGCAAAGCTCCGGGAATGTAGGAGAAGCCTGCGGATCTCTTCCCTTCTCCCCGACGATCAGCTCGCCGTCCCCAAGGTAGAGCGTCTTCTTCGAAAAATACTCCTTAAGGACCATCGAGCGCATAACCGGAATGGAGTATTTCCCGTCATTTGCCTTGTAAAAATCCGTCTCAATCTTTGCCCTCTCCAGGTCAATGTGAACAGGAGTCGTCACACTGAGTTCCCGGAGTTTTTGAATTCTTTCGTTCATCCCACGCAGTTTCGCCATCTTTTTACCCTCCTATTTTGGTGTTCTGGAATCCGGCGTCGATGAATAGCTTTCTTAATTCCTCCATCTTCGCCTTATCCGGTGCATGTAGATCTGTTCCCTTATATTCCATATCCAGCTTCGGATACTTGCTGCTCCCGGTATCGTGGTAGGGCAGCAGGTTGATCTGAGGCGGATGAATATCGTGTTCTTTCAGAAACGCTATCGTCTCTTTCATATTTTCCGGGTTGCCATTCACTTCTTTTATCGTCGGGATGCGGATGTAGATCCTCGCCCCGTCCGCGGACAGCCGGGCAAGATTTTCCAGGATCAATGCATTGTCCGCTCCGATATACCGCTTATGTATTTCCGGGTCCATCACCTTCACGTCGTAGAGAAAGGTATCCACATACGGAAGGAGCGCCTCGAACTTCTCATAAGGCACATATCCGCAGGTATCAATGGTAAGATTAATGTCCTGGCGCTTAAGCTCCTTTGCCACCGCCCTGATATAATCCGTATCCATCGCCATCACTTCCCCGCCGGAGAGCGTCACTCCCCCGCCGGACTCCTCGTAGAACATCTGATCCTTTAAAAGCTCCTTCACAAGCTCCTTCACCGTGTATTCCCGGCCGACGATCTCCCGCAAGCCCGCCGGGCAGAAGTTCTCACATTTGCCGCAAAGCGTACAGAGCGCCCCATCAAGCACCGGCCTTCCATCCTTCATGGTGAGCGCACCGTTTGGGCAGGCCTTCACGCAGGCTCCGCAGCCCACGCATTTCCCCGAATCAAACTGCATCTCCCGCTCGTACCTCTGGGTCTCCGGGTTGTGGCACCACTCACACTTTAAGGGGCACCCCTTAAAAAATACAGAAGTGCGGATCCCGTCCCCGTCGTGGATAGAGAACTTTTGTATGTTTGTAATATTCTTCATCCTATTTTCCTCTTGAATGACAACATCTGATACCATGCCCCCTGCTCACAGGTTTTTCCTGGAAACAGGTATGATATCCGCTTCTAAAATTACGTTGTAGACTACGGTCTGTACCTTGGTCTACAATATAGTTTTAATATACCACTTTGCTATTATTTTGTCAATAATTATGCAGGTGATAATCCATAGGAAAAGCCGCAGGAAAACAGGAAAAGCTGCGAAGCTCTTTACTCTCCGGCAGCTTTTCTATCTTAGACTGATTTGTTCATCCTATCCGCTACTCAACATACGGCTTAGCTATCTCGGCAAACCGTTCTGCATGGCCCTTATACCATTCATCATATTTCATCCCTGACTGCGAGATCTCCGCTCCCAACTCTTTAAAAAACGCCGGGATGTCGCGCTCAAGTATCGTCCCGATCTGTTCGCCGAACCGCTCCTTTCCTGCTGCATCCTCGCCGTTTACTGTGAGGACAAATGCAGGCTGCATAGCGCCGTCCGCTTTCTTTACTCCTCCCCGGAAGCCTATCCTGCCGATCTGATGCGTCCCGCAGGAAGACGGGCAGCCGGAGATATGGATCTTCGGGAGCACGCCGTCCGCATAACCCCATTCCTTTGCTTCTTTTACAAGCGTCTTTAAGAGCTTCTGGGAATCTCTGACACCTACCTGGCAGATGGAGGCTCCGATACAGGCCACAGAAGACGCAAACTCCGTATCCGCACTGTCCGCAGTGACAGCCAGCAGTTTTTTCGCCTCATTTCCATTGCAATTAATAATATAAACCCTTTCGTCCGGAGCGATGCGAAGCTCTGTCTGCTCCATATCCGCCATCGCCCCGCAGATCTCCTTGAGCTTTAACGGATCCAGGCACCCGCCGATAGGATGGTACTCCACCGCATAAAGACCCGCCTGTTTTTGAGGAACCGCTCTTTTATCCTCCACAGCCACACCGTCAGGCTTCTTCGTAATCTCCCGGATTTCCACCTGGATATCTAAGTCCTCTTCTTCTTTCACCTTTTCGAGCTTTTCCCTGAAACGCGAGGCATAGCTGTCTCCAAGCACATCCTGCATATAACGCGTCCTAGCCTTCGCCCGGTTTTCATAATTGCCATACTCCACAAACATATCCACCATGGCCTTGATATAGTAAAGAATCTGGCTTCCCTCAACCGCCTCTGCCACCTTCACCCCCATCTTCGGGTTATTGCCAAGGCCTCCTGCGCTGTAGACATCGAACTTCCCGTCTTCTCTAGCCGCAAAACCCAGATCGCGGAACGTCGCGTGAGTCTCATTCTTGGGTGAATTGGCAAAACCCACCTTTAACTTCCGCGGAAGCTTTACCGACTTGATGAAACCCATAAGGTAATCCGCCGCTGCCTGCGCATACGGAGACACGTCAAAATACTCACCTTCCTCCACTCCGGACAAAGGCGATACCATCACATTTCTCGGGAAATCCCCGCCTCCGCCTCTTGTAACGATTCCGTAGTCCAGCGCCTCTACCGCAAGGGCGCACACCGCGTCCGCATCCAGATTATGAAGCTGGATCGTCTGGCATGTCGTAAAATGCACCTTGTCAATACCGTATTTTTCTATCGCCCCTGCGACAAACCTCAGCTTTTCTTTGCTCACTCTGCCGCCCGGAAACCTGAGCCTCAACATACTCGCTTTTCCGCCTCTCTGGGCATAGCTTCCGAAGCCGCCGGAAAACCCTTTATACTTCTGGGCCGGAACCTCGCCTGCATAAAATTGTCTGGTCACTTTTTCAAATTCTTCGTAATCTTTTCTCCATTCCGCCGCCTGCATAGCTTTCTCCTTTACCTTTTTTCATAAACAGTCCGCTTTATTTATCCTCAATCGCCATGATCATGTCAACCCTGGTCTGATGCCGTCCGCCCATAAATTCTGCGTCGAGCCACTCATCAATGATCATCTTTGCCATCTCTATACCCACTACTCTTGCCCCAAATGCCAGCACGTTCGTATTGTTGTGCTGTCTGGACAGCTTTGCGGAATAAGGCTCCGAGCAGACAACAGCCCTGACACCCTTTACTTTATTGGCCGCAAGGGAAATGCCAACGCCTGTCCCGCAGATGAGGATTCCCAGATCAACCTCTCCGGCCGCAACAGCTTTTCCGACCTTCTCGCCGTATTCCGGATAATTACAGCTCTCATGGGTATCCGTCCCGTAATTTACCACATCATAACCTTTTTCCTTCAGATATGCAGCCACATCATTCTTCATCTCAACCGCCGCATGGTCGTTGCCAATACCAATCTTCATCCTTTTTATCCCTGTCCTTTCCTGATCATGTACTACTTTCTATTATAATCGTCCGGCCGCGAATCTGCAATGCCAAACGAACCTACCTGTTTAGGATATACACAAAAAACGCCGCGTATACCGCAAGAAACAAAAGCCCTTCTTTTCTCTTTATCTCGCCTTTGCTCACCGCCGCCGCATAGACGATCACACTGGCGATGATCAGGATAAATGTATCGTACACCGCCGTGATATCCAGATGGATCGGCGTGATCACAGAGGATATGCCAAGGATCAGAAGGATATTGAAGATGTTGGAGCCGACCACATTTCCCACCGCCAGGTCATTTTCCCCCCGTCCTGCTGCCACCATGGAAGTCACCAGCTCCGGAAGCGATGTGCCGAGAGCCACGATCGTAAGCCCGATAAATGTCTGGCTCATCCCAAAAAACTCCGCGATACTGCACGCGCTGTCCACCACCAGATCCCCGCCGAGCACGATACCCGCAAGACCGCCCGCGATGTAAATACAGCTCTTTAGCGGAGACATCACCTCATATTCCTCATCTGTTTTTTCCTGCTGTTCCCGGGACGACAACGCCTCCTTCACCGTCGCCAGCAAGAAGACGAAAAACAACACCAAAAACAGCGCGCCGCCCATTCTCCCCAGCACAAATGTCCCTTTTCCGTCCAGTACCTTGCTGATGGAAAAATCTGAATTCAACAGCAGCAATATCACGCTGATAAAAATTGAAAAGGGAAACTCTTTCTTAAGGAGCGTTTCCTTCGCCCTCACCGGATGGATGACTGCACAGCATCCAAGCACTACCAGCAGGTTAAAGATATTCGATCCCAGTACATTGCTCACCGCAAGATCATTATTCCCCAAAAGAGCCGCCGTCACACTGACGGAAAACTCCGGCATGCTTGTCCCGAAAGCAACCACCGTAAGGCCGATGATGATCGCCGGCACTTTAAGAAGCCTCGCCACGCTGGAGCTGCCGCCCACAAAAAAATCTGCTCCCTTGATCAGCAGTATAAATCCTAAAATCAACAGTATATAATCCATCTGTCATCCTCCCGAAGATAACTTCCGCAGCATATTTCTGTTTGCAAATTTTAATTCTCTATGTTTAAATGATAAAAGTGAATAATTACAAAGTCAAGGAGAATTAACGATGAACCCGCAATCTTTAGACATCTTATATGAAGACCGGCACATCCTTGTATGTGTAAAGCCATCCGGCACCGCCACCCAGAGTAAGAACGTCAAATCCCAGGACATGGAAAGTCTGATAAAAAATCATCTGAAAATAAATGGCAGCAGTAATCCGTACCTTGCCATCGTCCACCGGTTAGACCAGCCGGTCAAAGGGATCATGGTCTTCGCGAAGACACCCTTTGCCGCCAAAGAATTAAACAGGGAACTGCAGACCGGCGGCTTTGGAAAATATTATCGCGCCCTTGTCTGCCCTGCTCCGGCAAAACCGCGCGGTATCCTGAAAAACTTTATGGTAAAAGACGCAAAAACCAACACTTCCCGCATATGCAGGGAAGGAACGCCCGGGGCGAAAGAAGCAAAACTGACATATGAAACCGTACCTGAAAATCAACACTATTTCTCACTGCCCGGGGAAGCTCCCGGCGCGCCCGCCCCGGCAGAGCTCGATATCCGCCTCCACACCGGACGGCATCACCAGATCCGCGTACAGCTTGCCCGCATCGGCTGCCCGATCATCGGGGATACGAAATATAACCCGGAGGCATCCGTACAGACCGGTTGGCAGGAATTAAAGCTGTGCTCCTATCGCCTGGAGTTTACCCATCCCAAGACGAAAAAGAGGATGAAGTTCTGTCTTCTTTCCTGAAAAAACTTAAGGACGCCCGGAGGCTATTACCTATAACCTCCGGGCGTCCCTCCAACTTTGGAATAATATTACACCGCATCTTCTAACAGCGCTTTTTCGTATTCCTCGAGAATAATACTCTGAATGCGCTCTCTGGTGCCTGAATTAATCGGATGTGCAATATCCCGGTATTCGCCATCTACTGCTTTCTTGCTCGGCATTGCAATGAACAAGCCTTTCTCACCTTCGATAACCTTGATGTCGTGTACTACAAATTCACCATCCATAGTAACTGATACGACTGCCTTTAGTTTCCCTTCTTTCGCCACTTTGCGTGCACGTACATCTGTGATCTGCATTTGTCATGGCTCCTTTCTGTCCAATCGTTGAACTATAGTGCATATCTCTCATTTTTTTCAACGACCACCTTAACACCATTTTCTCCTACGTGACGCGTATTAGCGCGAATCGTGTCCCGACTTTCCACAATACAGTTTTCAACATACGTATTGTCCCCGAGATAGACGTCGTTCAGAATTATCGAATTCTTAATAACACAATTGTTGCCGACAAATGTCTTCTTAAAAAGAATAGAATTTTCTACTGTTCCATTGATGATACTCCCACTCGCTATGATGCTGTTTTTAACTACTGCCCCCGGATTATACTTTGCCGGCGGCAAATCGCTGACTTTGGAATAAATCGCTGGTAGCTCTTTAAAAAAATAATTTCTTACTTCAGGCTTTAGGAAATCCATATTTGTCTGATAGTACGCATCTACCGTTGAAATGTTGCTCCAGTAATCTTTTATTTTATAACCGTATATTTTTTTCAGATTCTTATATCTGATCAAAATATCGGTCACAAAATCATGTCTGTCCTCTTCTGCGCAATGCTCGATCAAATCGATGAGAAGTCTCCTCCTGATCACATAAATACCAGTCGAAACTACACTTGAATTCGCCACCATCGGCTTTTCTTCAAACTCATCAATACGCATAGATTCGTTCATTTTCATTGTTCCGAACCTGCTGGCCTCCTCATAGGAAGCCAGCTCTTTATATCCTATGGTAATATCTGCTTTCTTTGCAATGTGATATTCCAGTATCTTGTTGTAGTCCATCTTATAAACGGCGTCACCGGAAGCAATGATTACATAAGGTTCATGACATTTCCGAAGGAAATCAAGGTTCTGGTAAATGGCATCCGCAGTGCCTCTGTACCAGTTCCCGTTGTCCGCCGTGATCGTCGGGGTAAACACATACAGCCCCCCGTGTTTTCTCCCGAAATCCCACCACTTGGAAGAATTCAGATGTTCATTCAATGAGCGGGCGTTATACTGGGTAAGTACCGCCACCTTCTGAATATGGGAGTTAGACATGTTGCTGAGCGTAAAATCAATCGCCCGGTAACTTCCCGCCATCGGCATGGCGGCTACTGCTCTCTTTCTGGTCAGTTCACGCATCCTGTGGCTGTTACCGCCAGCCAATATAAGTCCTACTGCTCTCATCAACGCTCACCTGCCTTTATTAAAGTCTCTCCGCTCTCCAATACGCCGCCGGGATAATCCTGCTTTTCCGTAACACCGCTGATCGCAGTATTCTTTCCGATCTGCACGCCATCCGGTACTACAGAGTTCTCTCCGATCGTCACCAGACCGAATGAATAAACCGACGGCTTAAGCTTATTCGAGACTTCCTTGCCGATTCCAAGAGTACTGTTCTTCCCTATCCTGCTGTTCTCTGCTATTATCGCCTTATCGATGACACAACCGTCTCCGATCCGTACGTCCTGCATAATAATAGAATCACGGACCACTGCACCTTGTCCGATAGTTACACCTGCTCCGATAACACAATTATGCACCTCTCCGTATATCTCACAGCCATTGCTGATAATACTCTTCTCAATCACGGAATTCTCCGAGATATACTGCGGCGGAAGCGTCTCGCTATTCGTATAGATCTTCCAGAACTCCTCATATAAGTTAAACTCCGGAATGATGTCAATAAGCTCCATGTTAGCTTCCCAGTAAGAACCCAACGTCCCTACATCTTTCCAATAGCCGTTATATTCATATGCAAATAACGGATTGCCCTTCCCATGGCAATAGGGGATGATATGTTTGCCAAAATCACATCCATGTACTTCCCTGAGCGCGATAAGTGCTTCCTTAAGTACCGGCCAGCTGAAGATATAGATCCCCATGGATGCCAGATTGCTCTTCGGATGCTCCGGCTTCTCCTGAAACTCTATGATCTGCCCGTCCTCTTCTGCCACAACGATACCGAACCGGCTTGCCTCTTCCATAGGAACCGGCATAGCAGCAATCGTTACATCCGCCCCGTTCTCCTTGTGGAAATCCAGCATAACCTCATAATCCATCTTATAGATGTGATCTCCCGAAAGGATGAGTACGTAATCCGGATTAAACGTCTCCATATAATCAAGGTTCTGATAGATCGCATTGGCAGTCCCTGTATACCACTCGCTGCTTCCGCTTTTTTCATAAGGCGGAAGAATAGATACACCGCCGAAATTACGGTCCAAATCCCATGGGATACCAATACCTATATGAGTATTCAGACGCAGGGGCTGATACTGGGTCAGCACCCCGACCGTATCAATTCCTGAATTAATACAGTTACTGAGCGGGAAATCGATAATCCGGTACTTTCCTCCAAAAGCTACTGCCGGTTTGGCAACCTTTGCCGTAAGTACTCCGAGCCTGCTGCCCTGTCCACCGGCAAGCAGCATTGCTATCATTTCTTTTTTTCTCATCTCATCACCCCTTCTCAGTTTTAGTTAATGCCATTATAACACACTTTTTTGCTATAGTGAACGTTTTTTACAATTATTTTATCTTTTCTATGATCTTTTTATGGAAATATGCCTAACAACTTAATCTTGGTTTTTTTTTCAGATATGTTTATAATAATATGACAGGAGCATATATTATATGATATATTGTAAGATAATATTAACAGGAAATGCGTTTAAATGATTGGCACTCATGCCATTATATGGAACAGGAAGGTGTTTATGTACAAAATAAATTTTGAAAAACCGGTACACGTACATTTTATAGGGATCGGAGGCATCAGCATGAGCGGCCTGGCGAAAGTCCTTCTTAAAGAAGGCTTTACTGTCTCCGGGTCAGACAACAAACGTTCCCCTCTGACAGAGCAGATTGAAGCGGCAGGTGCCGCCGTATTTTACGGACAGAAAGCTTCTAATATTACGGAAGATATTGATGTCGTCGTCTACACAGCGGCGATCCATACTGACAACGAGGAATATCAGGCAGCTGTAACAAAGGGGCTTTTTATGCTGACCCGCGCACAGCTTTTGGGGCAGCTCATGACCAACTACGATATTCCTGTTGCCATCTCCGGAACTCACGGCAAAACAACTACTACCTCCATGCTGACGTACATCCTTCTGGCGGCTGATACTGATCCTACTGTCTCCGTCGGAGGGATTCTGAATGCGATCGGAGGGAATATCCGTGTCGGCAATTCTGAAATATTTGTAACCGAAGCATGCGAATATACCAATAGCTTTCTGGAATTTTTCCCGAAAATAAGTGTTATCCTGAACATTGATGAAGATCATCTGGATTTCTTCAAGGATCTTGAGGATATCCGGCGTTCCTTCCGCAGATTTGCAGAGCTCCTTCCATCCGGCGGGCATCTGGTTATCAACGGGGAGACCGAACGACTCAACGAGCTCACGGACGGCCTGGCCTGCCAGGTTGTCACTTTCGGAACCGGCAGCGGCTTTGACTACGGCGCCGCCAATATCTCTCACAATGAGCTTGGCAACGCTTCCTTTGATCTTATGAAAAAGGGAGCCTTTATCAGGCGCATCACCCTGTCTGTCAACGGTGACCACAACGTCCAGAATGCACTGGCTGCACTGGCTGTGGCAGACCTTCTTGGCATCTCCGCAGAGGAAGCCGGCGCAGGACTGAAAAAATTCCGCGGCACAAAACGCCGTTTTGAATACAAGGGTGAAGTAGATGGTATTACCATAATTGACGATTACGCACATCATCCGACGGAGATAAGAGCGTCTCTTATGGCGGCAAGGCACTATCCCCACCGTGAAATCTGGTGTGTGTTCCAGCCTCATACCTATACGCGGACGAAAGCCCTTTTCTCTGAATTTGCAGACGCTTTGTCCTACACGGACCATGTGATACTCGCAGATATCTACGCGGCACGTGAAACAGACACTTTAGGTGTCTCTTCCGAAGACCTCGCCGCAAAGCTTTGCGAAAGCGGAACAGACGCGTATTATCTGCCTTCTTTTGAAGAAATAGAGACATTCTGCTTGGAAAATTGCGAAAAGGGCGATATGTTGATAACTATGGGCGCCGGAGACGTTGTAAACATTGGAGATGAGCTTTTAAAGCGGTAGTTTTCCACATTTTCCACAGAATTTTATCCACAAAAAACCTTGTTTTTGCGTCAAAAACTTCTTTTTTTGTCAGCCCGGTTAATGCTATAATAGGTCATGCACAACGGGGGAGGACATCCCCTTATCAATATTTATCTGTCTTGGAGGACTGGCAAAACTATGACAAAGTTAACCCTTACAAACCATGTGCAGACGAATACAACCGTTCTTGAGAACGAGTTCATCGATGAGCATATGGCAAAAGCTAATGGGGAGTATGTAAAGGTTTACCTTTTTTTGCTGCGCCATCTGAAAGGACCAGGCGGCATACCGACGATCTCACAGATCGCGGATGCCCTTGACGACACAGAGAAGGATGTTATCCGCGCATTAAATTATTGGAAAAACCAGGGGTTATTGGACTACGAGATACGCACAGAGGCTCCGGCAGCAGTTCCTTCTGCCGAGATCTGCGCCTCTGATGTTTCTGACATCGAACAGTTCCGGTCACGCAAGGAGTTCAGGGAAATACTTCATGTAACAGAACAATATCTGCAAAAAACTCTGTCTCATACAGAGATGGACGCTATTACCTACTTTTATGAATCACTCGGCATGTCCGCAGATCTGATCGAATATCTGATCGAATACTGCGTCGAGAACAATCATAAAAGCATCCACTATATCAAAAAAGTAGCGCTGTCCTGGTATGAGCAGAATATTACCACCGTAGCACAGGCAAAGTGCAATACGGTTTTTTACAACAAAAATTATTATACGGTTTTGAATGCTTACGGAATCAAGGGACGTGCCCCTGCCGCTTCGGAAATCTCTTTTATCCGGAGATGGTATGAGGAATACGGTTTCCCTGCTGCGATGATCGTAGAAGCGGTCAACCGCACAATGGATGCCATTCACCAGCCCAGCTTTGATTATACCGAATCCATATTAAAGCGTTGGTTTGAAAAAGGTATCCGCGGACCCGAGGATATCGCCGCAGCCGATTCCGAGTACTTTAAAGCAAAAGAACAGAAGGCGGCAAGCCGCGAGAACGCGAAAGCACAAAAAGATGCTGCCGGCAGAAAGACGGCCAATAAGTTCAATAATTTTGAGAGCCGTTCCTACGATATGGATGATCTGGAGCGCAGGCTTCTGCAGCAGTAAGCAGAGAATATAAGGAGACTGCTTTTTATGGCACTTTCTAATTCACAGTACGATCAGCTGATGCGTACTTATGAACTCAGACAACTTGATAATGAGTACAGGCTGCGCGAACGGTACAAAGCAGCCTGTGCCCGTATTCCAACGCTGAAAGAATTAGATGACACGATCTCTTCGCTGAGCGTTTCTCAAGGCAGGCTTCTTCTTGAAGGCGATGACTCTGCCCTGGCGCAGTTAAAGGAACAGTTGTCCCTTCTGTTTATCCGGAAAAAGGAGCTTCTTGATTCTGCGGGACTTCCCGCAGACTACTTAGAGCTTCATTATACCTGTCCCGACTGCCGGGACACCGGTTATATCGGAACAGATAAATGCCACTGCCTGAAAAAGGCAATCGTGGATTTATTATACACGCAGTCTAATCTGCGCGAGATACTTATGCAGGAGAATTTCTCCACTTTCTGCACAGATTATTATTCCAGCAATCACATCGATAAGCTCACCGGCAGGTCCGCGCAGGAATCCATGCAGACCGCACTGAGAGTCTGCCGTCAGTTTACAGATACTTTTTCTGAGGAATTCTGCAATATATTATTATACGGGGATACCGGTGTCGGAAAGACCTTTCTCACCCACTGTATCGCGAAGGAAGTGATGGATAAGTCCTATTCTGTCATTTATTTTTCCGCGGTACAGCTTTTCGAATGTCTTGCAAAAAGTACATTTGGAAAGAGAGAGGAAGCAGATGATAATGCTTTTCATCACGTCTATAACTGTGACCTGCTCATTATTGACGATCTGGGGACGGAGCTGAGCAATTCCTTTACTATTTCACAGTTATTCGTATGTCTGAACGAAAGAATACTGCGCAGAAAACCAACTGTTATTTCTACAAATCTTACACTAGAGAACATCAAATCTACTTATTCGGAACGGATTTTTTCCCGCATCAGCAGTAATTATAAGATGCTGCGTCTTACGGGGGATGATATCCGTATTCAGAAGAAATTATTAAATTTGGGAGGTACGAATGATGTTACGCCGTAATGAACGTGTTCTTGAAAACATTCCTGTAGGAGCGCTTGGGATCATCGCCCTGGACGGCTGTAAGGATATGGGCCGCCGGGTGGATGATTACATCGTAAAGTGGCGCCGCGAGGACGGACATGCCTTCAAAGACGATGTAGTCTTTAACGGCTACGAAAAGGACACCTATCTTATCGACGCAAAAGTTCCCCGCTTTGGCTCTGGGGAAGCCAAAGGTATTATCGCAGAATCCGTCCGGGGACGGGACATCTACCTGATGGTAGATGTATGCAACTACAGCCTGACCTATTCTCTTACCGGCTGCACGAACCGTATGTCGCCTGACGACCACTATCAGAATCTCAAAAGAGTCATTGCCGCGATCGGAGGAAAGGCACGCAGGATCAACGTGATCATGCCCTTTCTGTATGAAAGCCGCCAGCATAAGCGGAGCAGCCGCGAATCACTGGACTGCGCGCTTGCTCTTCAGGAGCTTGTACGCATGGGTGCCGACAATATCATTACCTTTGACGCGCATGATCCGCGGGTACAGAATGCTATTCCGCTAAGCGGTTTTGAGACTGTGCGCCCGACCTATCAGTTTGTCAAGGGTCTCCTGCGCAAACACAGGGATCTTAAGATAGACAGCGATCACATGATGGCTATCAGCCCGGACGAAGGAGCCACAGAACGCGCCGTCTACCTTGCCAATGTATTGAATCTGGATATGGGGATGTTCTATAAAAGACGTGACTATACAAGGATTGTCGACGGTCGCAACCCTATCGTTGCCCACGAGTTCCTCGGTTCTTCTGTAGAGGGAAAGGATGTCATCATTCTGGATGACATGATATCATCCGGCGACAGCATCCTGGATGTTGCACAGCAGCTAAAAAACCGCAAAGCAAAGCGTATCTTTGCAGCTGCTACTTTCGGCCTGTTCACCAACGGACTCGAGAAATTTGACAGAGCTTACGAGGAAGGTCTTATCGACGGCATCCTGACCTCTAATCTGATCTACCAGACGCCGGAGCTTCTTGAACGTCCATACTACATTGACTGTGATATGAGCAAATATATCGCACTCATGATCGATACTCTGAACCATGACGGTTCTATCAACAGTATACTGAATCCAAGCGAACGCATTGTAGATATCGTAGAAAGATATAAGAGGGGAGAAGAAGTCTGATACTTCTTCTCCTTAACAGGAGGTCCTTATGAAAATATACTCTGTCAGGGGAAAAATTGTGATCATACTGCTCGCTTTGTCTCTCTGCAGCAATATACCGATGACAGCCCATGCCTATGGAGACACAGCGGAAGCTTCCGTCACTATCAGCGCCGCCGGAGACTGCACTTTAGGCATAGATTCCCGGTACAGCCATAACTTTAATAAATATTATGCAAGAAGAGGCGACAGCTATTTTTTCCAGAAAGTACGGCCCGTTTTTTCAGGGGATGACATTACTATTGTTAATTTTGAAGGTACTCTTACAACCTCCGCAAAACGCGCCCGAAAAACATTCACCTTCAAAGGTCCCAAAAAATATGCTTCTATTCTGAAAAAGGGCTCTGTCGAAGTCGTGAATCTTGCGAATAATCACTCAAAGGACTACGGGAGCCGGTCCCTCTTGGACACTCAGAATACTATGTCAAAGAACAAGATCGGCTATTGCCGCAACACGACGATCAATTACCAAACGGCAAATGGAGTCAAGACTGCATTTCTTGGCTTCAACGCACTGGAACGCATCTCAAAAAAACAGATAAAATCTGCGATCGCCCAGGCCAGGAGCAACAAAGCTAAAATCATAATCGTCAGCTTTCACTGGGGCGTCGAACGCAAATATTATCCGAATGCAAAACAGAAATCATTGGGACATTATGCGATCGACTGCGGAGCTTCTCTGGTACTCGGCCATCATCCCCATGTACTTCAGGGGATCGAACAATACAAGAACCGTTATATCGTATATAGTCTTGGAAACTTCTGCTTTGGCGGCAACAGCAACCCGAAAGACAAAGATACCATGATCTTCCAGCAGACTTTCTCAGTAAAGAACGGTAAACTGGAAAGCGGAAACGACGCAAGGATTATTCCCTGTTCGCTTTCCTCCCACAAAAATACCAATGATTTCCAACCACGCACACTGTTCGGAAGCGAGAAAAAGAGGTTAATCAAAAAGATGAACAAACTGAGCAGGAGTCTCAAAGTCTCCATCGATTCAGCCGGAAATATCAGATCTTCCAAACGGTCAAAATAACGAAAAAGCAAGAAATAACTGCTGTAATTTTTTCTTGCTCTTTTTGTAAAAATATGGTATTCTAAATATGTAACAGGATAAGCAAAAGCTTATCCAAAAAAATATTATTTAATTAACCTAACCCTTAACATTCACCGCCATTACTTCCGTAATGGCGGTAATGTTTTGTCCCTTATATCTCAATTTTCCGGTACTTTATTCCCAGTTCCTTAAGCGCCTCTTCTTCTCTCTTCTGGCAGGTGAACAGCAGCACCTGTTTTTTATTCCTTCCCAGCCATCCCAGCACATATTTAAGCCGGATGTCGTCATAATAGGCAAATGTATCATCAAGCATAACCGGAAATTCCTCTTCCTGAAATACTCCTGCAGATACCATGCGAAGAGCCAGATATACCTGCTCTGCAGTACCGCGACTCAGATGCTCTACAGGAATCCGCCGCCCGTCTTTAAGCAGGCTCATCTTAAAACCCTCACCGATCAATAGACGGGTATACTTCCCACCGGTGAACTCGCAGATCATAGCCGACAGAAGATCATTCATCTTCTGTTCCATCTGCTTCTGAAGACCGGCCGACAGCTCACTGATCTTATCCGCCGCGATATCTACCGCCTCCCGCTGCTTCTCCTGTTCCCAGAACTCTTCGCCCATCTCATCCATCTCTTCTAACTGTTCGCGGAGGTTATTGTACTGTACCAGCTTTTCACCGAGCTCTTCCTCGCTCCGTTCAAGCTCCCAGCAGAGCTTCTCCAGCGGAACCTTCTCCTCCTCCGGCATGATCTCTTCTAAAATTCTCTCCGGCTCCGTCTTTTCCTGCTTCTTGCTAACCTTAAGCCGGTTCCACGTATAGATCAGACACAGCAGCGCCAATACGATTGCCACCAGATAATTCCAGGGCCTGTGGATAAACACGAAGACCAGCACTACTGCTGCCACAAACGACAAGATCTCCAGCGGATGAATCCGCCATTTGTCCGGGCGGAGTCCATCGATGACTCTGTTGTTCTCCGGTTCCTCCTTTGCGGGCTTGTGCTCTCTGCGGTACGCGATTTTTTCTTTCAGATTATCCCTATCCGTCTGAAGCCTGTGGATCTCCCGCCATATGTAAGATGCTTCCTGCTCAATCTGCTCCCTTTTTTCCTGCTTCACCCGGAAACCTTCTTTTATCTGCCGGTCGATCTCCTTTCTTCGCTCTTTGAGCCTTAAAAGCGCCTGTTCGATGTTTAGGTCTCCTCCGCCTGAAGCAAAATAATTCGTTGCATAGTTACGGAGACCTGCGGCCAGCGCCTGCCCCGGCTGTATATTAAGCTGTCCCACAGATACTGTACTGCTGTATATTCCTTCCGAAAACTGTCCAAGAAGTATCTGCAGGTCACCGTCATCTACAGACATCTCCTCCCCGTCATCCTCGCAATATAATTCCGCTTTCTTTGAATACCGGTCAAAATTCCGGTCAATCCTGAACACCTTTCCGCCGCTCTCAAACCTCACCGCACCGGAATAGAAATTAGGATTCTCCCACGGCTCATAAAGACTGTAGGCATCGTTTGCCGCTGCTCTTCCCCGTCCCCGTTCAAGTCCGAAAAACATCCCTTTGATAAACATATGAATAGTTGACTTTCCGGATTCATTCTCACCATATACCAGATTAATCCCCTCAGACAGCCTGATCCGCCTGTCTTTAAGTTTCCCAAAACTTCTGATCTTAAGTTCTAAAATCTTCATCCGGTCAGTCCCTTCTCGTTTCCATCAACGCCTGCACGCCCTCGCACATGGCTCTGTACTGGGCAGAATCCTCACTGCAGCCCTCAAACTGCCCGATAAATTTCCCCAAAATATTGTCTTTGTTCTGCTGCTTTATCTTTTCAAAATCATAGGAAGGCTTCGTATCATCGATAAGTTCGATAATATTCCCGTATATATCCATCGCTTTAAGATCAAAACGGATATCCGGACTTCTGAAACCCTTTATCATGATCTTATAAATATTTTCAATGCCCTTTTCTTCGATGATCTGCTTTATCTGCCTCTTTAATTCACTTCCGCTCATCCCCCGGGATGACTGTACATCTGTATGGATATACTCCCTTGCCGCCGAAGGGACAAACTGTATCCTGCAACTCTTATCAGTGATCTCGCCCCAGATATAGCCGTGTTTTCCCGTATCATTCCTGTCAACCGGCTCCAACGCGCCGCAATAAGCCATCTTTCCAGGGACAACATTCTGCGGCTTATGGATGTGTCCGAGGGCAATATAGTCATATCCAAGCCCGGCAATTTCTTCTTTTTTCACCGGCACATGACGTTCATCTCCGCCGTGAACCATCAGGATCTCCGTCTGCCGCAGCCTTTTTGCCTGTTTCCCAAGATAAGGCTTATCTGTCCTCTCTTTGGACTCATAACTGAATCCGTAAACCGCCGTCCCAATCTCCGGCAGGTCCACACACTCCAGCTGACTGTCCTGTATCATATGCACATGACTGCACCAGTCAAATCTCCGGTAGTAGGAATCCTTTTTCAGATAATCATGATTGCCCGCACAAAGCACCACGTGAGTTTTTTCAAGCTGCGAAAACAGCCCATTCACTTCCTTCAGCTCTCTGAGCAGAGGCTGCCTGTGAAACAAGTCCCCGGCGATCAGGAGAAGATCGGCTTCCCTCTCGCCGCACAGATCAACTATCTTTTCCAGTCCTTCCCATATCTCTCGTGCGCGCAATGGACCGTATGCGTATCCCGCGTCTGGTCTTGCCCCCAAATGCACGTCTGCGATGTGTATGAATCTCATCCGTATCCCTTTCTGTATCTTCCTGTACTTTGGACGGCAGCGTTACGATAAACTGTGTCTTCAGATCATCGCTTTTTGCCATAACACGCCCGCCGTGAAGCTCAACGATCTCCTTTGCGATAGCCAGCCCGAGACCCGCTCCGCCTGTACCGCTGGATCTCGAACCATCCACACGGTAGAATTTTTCAAAAATAGTCTGCAGCATCGCGCCCGGGATCTTGTCTCCTTCATTGGTAAAGGTAATCTCCACATCCCGCCCTTTCTTCTTTGCCCCGATAAGAATCTTCGTATTCCCATAACAATACGCTATCGCATTGCGGAGAATATTATCAAAAACCCTGGCAAGCTTGTCCGGATCACCATAGACTTCCAGGTTCTCCTCCACTTCAACCTCGCAGGACAGATTCTTCTCAAGCAGCACGCCGTATAACTCATCCGCGAGCTGCTCAAGCATAAGCGTAAGATTGATCTCTACCGGCTCCAGCTCGATATCCTGAAGATTATAACGCGTAATGTCAAAAAATTCGTTGATAAGATCTCCCAGACGCATAGATTTCTCCAGCGCGATATGAACATACTTCTCCCGTTCCTCCGGATTCATATCCGGATGGCCGTCAAGCATCGTCAGATACGCCACGACCGAAGTCAGCGGTGTCTTTAAGTCATGCGCCAGAAAGAGTACAAGGTCATTTTTTTTCTGCTCGCTCTCCACGGACTCCAGTTCCTGGCGCCTTAATGTTGCCTTTATCTCATTCAGCCGTATCTCTATAGGCTTCAGCTCAGTGATCAGATGCACCGGTTCATTGGAATCGGATATGATATTCTCAATGCCGTCTCCCACCTGATCCAGATATTTCGTCATCTTGGACAACGCCACATAAAAAAACAGGGCAAACAAAAGAAGAAAACCTACGATCATGTAAAATGTCTTATTGTTGCCGATCAGGCTCCAATACAGACTGATCGCCGTCTCCTCCTTCACATGCATGGACATGAGCACATCTACAAATGTCTTTGCAAAAGTATCATTATAGATACCATCCACAACATAATTCAGCAGAAATCCGCCCACTAACACTGTGATCGCCGTGACAAGCACCGTCTGAAGGAGTATACTCAGCTTCAGTTTCAGGTAATTATTCTTCAATCTTATACCCCACTCCCCAGACTGTTTTGATAAAATCCGATTTCCCTGTAGGCCCGCTCATCTTTTCTCTCAGGTGTCTGATATGTACCATCACAGTATTATTGCTGTTTTTATAATACTTCTCATGCCAGACTTTCTCGAAAAGCTCTTCAGAGCTTATCACCTTCCCCCGGTTCTCGCACAGAAGCCAGAGCACGTCAAATTCTATGGGCGTCAGTGTCAGCGGGATCTCATTATAGACACATTCATGGGAAGTCCGGTTAAGAAACAGCCCTCCGATGTCTATGATGTCACCGGTCTCCTTCCCGCCGTCATTGTACTGTGTGCAGCGCCGAAGCTGTGCTTTTACCCGGGCTACAAGTTCCAGCGGATTGAACGGCTTCGGGATATAGTCGTCCGCTCCAAGCGTCAGCCCTGTGATCTTGTCCATGTATTCGGTCTTCGCCGTCAGCATGATAACCGGAAATGTATATTTCTCCCGGATCTGCTTCAGGATCTGAAATCCATCCACATCCGGCAGCATGATATCCAGAATCGCAAGGTCTATCTTCATGCTGCGGATACAGGCAAGGGCATCCTCGCCAGTATAAAATTTGTACACATTATACTGGTCATTCTGGAGATAAAGTTCAATAACATCTGCAATTTCCTTCTCATCGTCTACCACTAAAATATTCATTTCAGGTTCCTCCGGTTTATAATTCACAGTTATTTACAGTCCTTGGGAACGGAATCACATCACGGATATTGCTCATACCAGTCAGGTACATAATGCAGCGCTCGAAGCCGAGGCCAAAACCAGAATGTCTTGTGGATCCGTATTTGCGCAAATCCAGATAAAAGCCGTAATCTTCTTCCTTAAGCCCCATCTCTTTCATCCTGCCAAGAAGCTTTTCATAGTCATCTTCTCTCTGACTGCCGCCGATGATCTCGCCGATTCCCGGCACAAGGCAATCTACGGCTGCTACTGTCTTATTGTCTTCATTCATCTTCATATAAAATGCTTTGATTTCTTTCGGATAATCGGTCACAAATACCGGACGCTTATACACCTGTTCCGTCAGATAGCGCTCGTGCTCGGTCTGCAGGTCTGCGCCCCAGGATACTTTATACTCAAAATTGTCATTATTTTTCTCCAAAAGTTCGATTGCTTCCGTGTAAGTCACACGTGCAAAATCAGAGGACACTACATTCTGAAGCCTCTCGATCAGTCCCTTGTCAACAAAGGAATTAAAGAAATTCATCTCCTCCGGCGCATGCTCCATCACATAGTTAATGATATACTTTAGCATATCCTCCGCCAACGCCATATTGTCGTCCAGATCCGCAAATGCTATCTCCGGCTCAATCATCCAGAACTCTGCCGCATGCCTTGTCGTGTTGGAATTCTCTGCACGGAAGGTAGGCCCGAAAGTATAAATATTGCGGAAAGCCTGGGCGTACGTCTCTCCGTTAAGCTGTCCGCTCACCGTAAGGTTCGTCTCCTTCCCGAAGAAATCCTGTGAATAATCGATGCTGCCGTCCTCATTTTGGGGCAGGTCTGCCATATTCAGCGTTGTTACTCTGAACATCTCTCCTGCCCCCTCACAGTCACTCCCGGTGATCAGCGGAGTATGCACATACACAAAATCTCTTTCCTGGAAAAATCTGTGAATCGCATATGCGGTCAGAGAGCGCACACGGAACACAGCCTGAAATGTATTTGTACGCGGCCTTAAGTGAGAAACCGTCCGTAAATACTCAAATCCGTGACGTTTCTTCTGCAGCGGATAATCCGGCGCTGACTCGCCCTCCACCGCCACACTGTCCGCCTGTATCTCAAACGGCTGCTTTGCCTTGGGCGTTGCAACCAAAATCCCTTCCACAATGATTGCTGCTCCTACATTCAGCTTGGAAATCTCTGCAAAATTATCAAGCTTATCGCTGTATACCACCTGAATCGGACTAAAAAAAGTCCCGTCATTTACTACAATAAAACCAAAGGTCTTTGAATCCCGGATGCTCCTGACCCATCCGCCGACAGTCACTTTCCTGTCAATATAGTCTTCCTGTTTTCTGTATAATTCTCTGATCGTTACCAAATCCATGTTACTTAGCTCCTTTTTCTCTCATTCCCGTTTTATATCCTCTCATCCATCCACCGCCAGCAGTCTTCATATACCTGTTCGCGGCCTGTCTCATTGAGGATCTCATGCCGCTTCCCCTCGTACAGGCGAAGCTCTGTATCCTGTATACCGGCTTTTGCATATTCTCTGTGTACATTCCGGACACCTTTCCCGAACGCTCCTACAGGGTCATCCTCCCCTGACATGAGAAGAACCGGCAGGTCTTTTCGCATCTTATCTATATTCTTGCGCTTTTCTAAGTACTTCATACCTCCAAACATATGATAATACCCATTTACCGTAAAAATGAAACCGCAAAGGGGATCATTAATATATTCATCTCTCTTCTCCCTGTCTGATGTCAGCCAGTCCATCTCTGTCTCGCAGGGCATGAACTTCCGGTTAAATCCGCCGAAACCAATATCATTCACAAGACGGCTCTTATATTTCCATCCTCTGACAGCCGCGATCACCCGGCACATTACCCGGCCTGCCGTCACTTCCGCCGCGCTGTGATACCCGGTTCCCATAACAATGGCTCCTGAGAGCCCCTCACTGTGCCCCATAAGGTACTGGCGTAAAAGGAAAGACCCCATGCTGTGGCCCAGCATAAAATACGGCACCTTGGGATGATGCTTTCCTATCCACCAGCGGAGCTTATGGATATCCTCTACGACATATTCATTGCCATGGGTCTCATGAAAATAGCCATAGAAATCCTCTCCCTGCACCGACTGCCCGTGCCCCAGATGGTCATGTCCGGCCACATAGAATCCCCGCCCGGCCAGATACGCCGCAAAATCATCATACCGGTCAATGTGCTCCGTCATGCCGTGGCAAATCTGCAATACTGCCCGTATCTCCCCGTCGGGAATCCACTCTGCGGCGTGTATCTTTGTAACCCCGTCACTGGATTTAAAATAAAATTCATTCTTTTTCATCTATCTGCCCATCCTACATCTATCTGCCCTGTGTCTCTCTGTCCTGCATCAGCACATATTTTCTGTGAGGTGCAAGCGGCTTGTAGGCCGGACGGATGATCTTATCAACATTCTCAAGCTCTTCCAGCCGGTGCGCACTCCAACCCACGATCCGGGCAGCCGCAAAGATCGGTGTATAGAGGGATTTCGGCAGATTCAGCATACTGTATACCAGTCCGCTGTAGAAGTCCACATTGGCGTTAACTCCTTTGTAGATCTTGCGTTTTTCCCCGATCACTTCCGGTGCAAGCTTTTCCACCATCTCGTATAATGCATACTCTTCTTCTCTGCCCTTCTCTCTTGCAAGCTGCTTTACAAACTTCTTGAAGATATCCGCTCTCGGGTCAGACACAGAGTAGATCGCATGTCCCATTCCGTAGATAAGGCCTTTACGGTCAAATGCGTTCTTATCCAAAAGGTCGATAAGATACTGACGCACTGCGTCCTTATCCTCCCAGTCGGGGAGCTTCTGCTTCATATCATCAAACATCTCTGTTACCTTTATATTAGCGCCACCGTGCTTCGGTCCTTTTAGGGAGGCCATAGCTGCCGCGATAGTGGAATACGTATCTGTTCCGGATGAAGTGACAACGTGGGTCGTAAATGTCGAATTATTACCTCCGCCGTGATCCATATGAAGAACCAGCGCCATATCGAGGATCTTCGCCTCAAGCTTGGAATACTTGCGGTCTTCCCTGAGCATCATCAGGATATTCTCCGCCATGGAAAGCTCCGGTGACGGTGCATAGATAAACAGATCCTCTCCCCTGCGGTAATTATACGCATGATATCCGTATACCATCAACATCGGGAACTGGCTGATCAGGTTCAGGCACTGTCTCAGCACATTCGGTATAGTTGTATCATCAGCTTTAAGGTCATACGTATAAAGATTGAGGATCGAACGTGAAAGACTGTTCATCATGTCCCGGCTCGGTGCCTTCATGATCACATCCCGCACAAAATTAGGCGGCAGCGTCCTTCTCTCAACCAAGGTATCACAGAACAGCCTGTACTCTTCTTCTGTCGGCAGTTCCCCGAACAGGAGAAGATATGCGATCTCCTCAAATCCGTAGTGTTTTTCCTTCTGGAAACCTTTTACGAGATCCTTAATATTATATCCGCGGTAATAAAGATTTCCTGCGCAGGGCACCTCTTTTCCGCCTACCAGCTTCTTCGCACATACGTCCGAAACATTGGTAAGCCCTGCCAGAACTCCCTTTCCATTCAGGTCACGGAGGCCCCGCTTAACCTCGTACTTTGTATACAGTTCCTTGTTGATTGCATTATTCTTTACACACAATCCTGCAAAATGCTCAATCTCTGGTGTAATTTCAAATAACGCTCTTTCTACGTTGTTTGTCATTCTATCATCCTTTCTACTGCGTTATTCTGATTTATCTAGTTACAAGCCTGAAACCGGGAGTCCGACAGAAAATTGCTTAATCTGGCAAAATCCTCAAGAGAGAGTGTCTCTCCCCGTACTCTTTCTCCCTTTCCCAGACATTCTATCCCTTTCACAATGATTTCTTTAGGGAAATCCAGCCTGTCTGAATTATTAAGCCCGTTGACCAACGTCTTTCTTCTCTGATTAAAGGACGACCGGATAATATCAAACATCAGCTTCTCATCCCTCACTTCCACCGGCGGCTTCTCATGGCGCGTAAGCCGTATGACTGCGGAGCCTACCTTCGGACGCGGCATAAAACAGTTCGGCGGCACATTTGCCACGATATAAGCACTGGCATAGTACTGAACCGCCAAAGACAATGCCCCGTAATCCTTACTTCCCGGCCCTGTCTGCATCCGATCGGCCACTTCTTTCTGCACCATGACAGTAATACTTTCAACGGGCACTTGATTTTCAAAAAGGCCCATAATGATCGGTGTAGTGATATAATAAGGAAGATTCGCCACCACCTTGACTGGCTTTCCTTCATTCTCCTCGCTGACAAGCTTTCTTATATCCAACTTCAGCACATCTTCATTGAGGATCCTGACATTGTCATAACCGCCAAGGGTATCAAGAAGGATCGGAATAAGATTCTTATCAATCTCCACAGCGATGACTCTTCCAGCCGCCTCCGCAAGATACTGGGTCATCGTCCCGATACCCGGCCCGATCTCCAACACCATATCATCCTTGCTGATATCCGCTGCCCGGATGATCTTGTCCAGCACATGTGTATCGATAAGAAAATTCTGCCCGAATTTCTTCTGGAAAGAAAACTGGTATTTCTGCAGGATCTCAATTGTATTCTGTGGATTGCCAAGCGTCGGTTTTCCCATTATGTTCACTCCCGAAAAATAAGTATTATGTTATTATACAATAATTTGGGGATTTATGATATACAAAAAAAATTAAATAATCATTAAGATGCTAACCGTATAACTTCCGTGTATTCAAATTTAATTATTAATCAATACCTATCTTACCTCACCTGTGCTATAATGTATCGGAAACACCGCCATTTTGCAAAATCTATATTTTACGGAGGATAAATCCATGAAGAAAATACATGTTATCACTGCCATCGTCGCTGCCGCCGCCCTGATTACCGTCGGCTTTATGGGCGCGAAACTTTTAGAAAAAAATTCCGAACCAAAAATAACGGCTGCGTCCATCGAAGAGCGCTTGAGCAAATGCAGCGATCTCACTACCGCAAGGCTTGACTACCGTGGCATCGTCCGATATGAGGAGGGGGATATCCAGTATATCAATAAAAAGAGCTTTTCCATGATCTACGACGCCCATATCAAGGCCGGCATCGACCTGTCGCAGGCCAAGGTATCTGTTGCAGGCAAAAAAGTCACCGTATCTATCCCCGAACCCGTGATACAGGAAGTCAAAGTTGACCCTGATTCCTTGGAATTCTACGACGAGAAGTTCGCCCTGTTCAACTGGACGAAAAAGGAGGATACGAAGAAAGCGATAGAAAAGGCCGAGGAGGATGCCGCCGAAAAAGCTGACGCGACCGACCTTTTAACTCAGGCATCCGATCAGGCAAAAACCGTGATCACAACGCTCCTTGCACCGTTTGCCAAAGAAGATGAAGCATATGAAATTGAAGTAATTTTCACACCATAGCCGAAAACCGGGAAAAGCACTGCCCACGAGCTGATCGAGGTGGATGATGAGTGAAAAAATATGGTCGGACGATAAAAGACCGTCTCATTTACCATATAGAAAATGATCGGCTCTACATCGCCCACTGCAAAGGCCACTATGGGGATAAATAGACAGAATAAATGCCTTGCAAAGTATCAGAAAAAAAGACTGCCCGCTGCTCATTTAGCCCGGACAGTCTCTTTATCTCTTATTCTATTCTATCGTCCATTTCAGCAAATGCTTCTTTAGCCGTTCAAAAAACTGCATGACGATCACTAATATGATTACCATGAAGACAAATCCGACCCATGTATTTGCAAAGATCCCTAATTCAGCATATTTCTTCACGAAATAGCCCATGCCT
>CATLEM010000018.1 GCA_949916155.1 uncultured Dorea sp. | reverse complement strand
TTCGGATTTGCGTTTTCAATTTCGGTTTCTGCTATTCTGTTTTCGGCGGCAAGATGTTTCTGCCAGGAATAGTTTGCGATATATTTCAGAGTTTGATAGAGGGAGGAGCCGCCGTTTGTCTTCTGGAGATGGAATCCTTGGGTGATATATCTTTCCTCCGGGGATACGCGGACATAGTTATTGTGCCAGAGCTTTGCCTTCCCATCCTCCAGGCTGATGACCCATGTGTCCTCTCCGCAGGTTACAGTCATTTCGGAAAGCGTCTTCGCGTGGAATCGCATCCCTTCTTTTTCCACAAAGCGGCGGATTTGGCTTGTCCCTACGTTGTACTGGGCGAAAATGCGGTTGCAGACAGGGATTTCCTTTGCGTTGGGGGCGCAGCCGATGCGGATGAAAATCTGCCGGATGCAGTGGGGGCAGTATTCTCGCCCTTTCGGAAATGTATCGGAGGCGGCAAATTCTTCAGGGCTTATACCTTTGAGATGCCCGCACAGCCGGTCATGGACATAGCCGGCGGATTTGGAGTAAAAGTACAGATTTTTCTGGTTGTCGATAGCGCTCTGGCGGGAGGCGGTCAGCCGGATTTCTTCCGGGGAACGCTCCTTTGCCAGGTAAATGATTCGGTTGTTCTTCAGTGCAGGAGTGCTGCCGGTTCTCTGGAGACAGTCTAAGATAAGGATGTCTTTGAGGGATTGGATGGAACATGGAGTTTCGGATTGATTTGCCAGACGGATTCCCAGAGCGACGCTTTTTTTCAGCAAGCCCCACAGACCGTTGAAATTATTCTCCGTAATGTAGACGGTCTTTGTCAGTTCGTCATAGCGGGTGGAGGTACACGCTATCGGGTGGTCATTTTTGCGGTTGACGGTAATGAGCCCGCAGTTTATGAGCCGGCTTGAAAATGTATTGTAGCCGGGGATGTCTTTTATCTTTCCCGGATAGATGTACAGACGTTTGTCGGTAAGCTCCTCGCCCCAAAGGAAAAGAGACTGGTCGTAATTCCGGTACAGTTCTTTAAACAGATAATCGTATAGTATTTTCTCGCTGTGTATTTCCATAAATATCAATCCTTTGTAAAATGGGCGGGTGTCCGGACAGTTTTTCTTAGTATAGCAGATGGGATGTCCAACTTTCCGAACAGTGGTTTATTAATATTATAGCACCGGCCGGCAGGTTTTCAAAGTGGAAAGGAAAGGGGATGTGTGGTAGAATATTATTAAATGCATAGAGAGTAAATTCGAAATATGTTGTATTTTGAAGAGACAGCTACTAAAGTAATAAAGGGAATAGAGGTGCGAATGATGACAAAAAAATTGCAAGTGATTGATTTACTGTCTGGGTTGGGTGGAAGGGCATTAGGTTTTCAACAAGCAGGATACGATATAGTAAGTTTGCTTGATAGCTCATTAATTTGTAAAGAAGTATGCAGTCAGATATTGAAAGAAAATAATTTCATCTTATGTGATATTCAAGATATTGCGCCGAGAGATTTGCCAGAAACAGACTTGATTACAGCTAAATTGCCTAGAAATAACATGAGACATGGTAAAGATGAAAAAGATCGAAATGCAGTAAATAATGCGGTTTTTGAAATTATATTTGCAGTTATGCCGAAAGCTTTTGTTTTAGAAATGTCAAGTAGTATGATTACTGGTAAAAAAGCAGAGGAGCTGAAAAAAGTTTTAGAGTTAGAAGGGTTTCGGGGATATTCTATATCATATCATGTAGTTAAAGAATCAATGTTTTCAGGATTCCCAATAGTGGGCAGTCAAGCTTATATGATAGGTATAAGAAATGATTTATATAATGACGATTTTTACTTTCCTCGTACAGATTATATTGAACGTTCAATGTTTCGAGAAAGTGTAGAAATAGTAGATAAATGGTATAGAAGAACATCGTTTGAGACAAATATAGAATTACAAAAGGGTAAGTTTTATGTTCGGGAAGGGAAAAAGTTTTATGAGACGGATCTAATCCATTTGGGAATGTACAGAGAAATGTATTTGGTAGATTCACGAGGACTAAGAAAATTTACACATAATGAATGTGCTTTCCTGAAAGGATTGCAAGGGTATGATTTTAATAAATGTAATAATAAACGTGAAATGTATATGAGAATAGCATACGCATCAAATGTTTATGTGGTTTCTGCAATTGCTGATGCTTTAAGGGAATTTTTGGCTCATTTAACTTTTACAACAGTAAAAGTTAATGACATTGCATCAGGCTCAAAAAAGAAGGATAAAAAGAAAAAAATTGAAAAGAAAAATGTTCCGAATGATATTATTTATCCAAAACGAGTTCTTAAGAGTATACACATAGATAATTTGAAAGGTATTAGAAATTTGGACATTTCGTTTGAAAAAAATTTAACAGCGATTATGGGAGTTAATGGTGCAGGAAAGTCTACTATTTTGCATGCTTTGGCATGTATTTATAAACCATATAAAAACGAGGAAGATTATAAATTTCCTTTTTTCTTTACGCCAAATCCAGATTCAAGTTGGGAAAACAGTAAATTTTCGATTAAATACTGGGATGAGAATTCGCAAAAAGAGTATACAAGAGAGTATAGAAAAGATACTGGTAGATGGTCTCCACGTTATGTAGACAGGCCTCAAAGAGATACCTATTTTATTGGAATTGAAACATGTGTTCCGGAAATAGAGAAGGAGCGGCAAACTTCATTTATTGATTATAAAACAAGTTTAGCCAATGAGAGAAATGCTGATAAGATTATTAAATCAGCAGCAAGTATTTTAAATAAAAATTATGATCAATTAAATTATCACAGAACAAAGAAAAAAGAATTATTGGGTGTGCATACGAATGATGATATGAAATATTCGTCTTTAAGTATGGGAGCTGGCGAACAGAGGATTTTGAGAATATTAAAAACAATTTATACGGCGAGTGAGTATTCATTAATTTTAATTGATGAAGTGGATATTTTATTGCATGTAACAGCCTTAAAAAGATTAATTTCCAAATTGTCAGAAGTTGCAGTACAAAGAAATCTTCAAATAATTTTCACGACACATTCAATGGAAATGGATCGGTTACAGGATATTGTGGATATTCGATATTTGCATCCGCTGAAAGAAAAAACAATGGTATATAATATGATTACTCCGGATATTGTTTATGAGTTATGTGAAAATATTGAACAAACAATAAAAATATATGTGGAAGATTTATTGGCGGAAACTATTGTAGATGTAGTTGCGGGAGACTTGGGGATATCAAGAAATGTTAAAATCGTGAAGATAGGAGCCGCAAAAAATGCTTTTGTTTTAGCAGCCAGTTTTATTTTACAGGGGGGAGATTTTCGTAATAATTATATTTTGTTAGATGGTGATGTTTATAGAGACGAGAGTGAGAAAAGAAAGGAAATAAAAAAAGTCTTAACAGGAACCGAAAAGACCCATAATGATAAAGTAGATAAAGCTGTAAAATTAATTCATCAACTTAATCTTCCTGAAAAGACAGAACCCGAGAAATTTATATTTGATATGTTAATTGAATTAGAGAAACAAAGTGAATTGGTTCGTCTTGCAAAAAGAATAAATGCGGTTTCTAATAGTCATCATTGGCTAGACAAGTTAGTTGAAAGAATGGGGAAAAGCAAAGAATTGGTTTTATATAAGATAGTTGATTTGGTCTCAGAGCATGAGAAATGGGAAACGTATGTTAGTGAGATTAGAAATTATTTAATTAGTTGCAAAGAAAATTTACAATTATAGTTTAAATGGGAGATGCGTTTATGAGGGATGCGAATAAAAAGATGCTGGAAGACACACTGGAAATTTTGGAAAACGGATATTACCGAAAAGACGGACGTGAGGTAAATCTGCGTCTATCCCGTCAGGAAATGGAGCATGTCCAAGTCCTTCTCCCGGAAGATGCAGAATCCATCTGCAGCCAGATGGACTCTAAGGCTGATTCTGCCAAAACGGATTCTGCCAGGGTGGATGCCAGGTCTGATTCTGCCAAAACGGATTCCGACAGGGCTGACACGGGTCATGGCTGTGCGGATGCCGATAAAACATTTACGGGCAGAAAGTGCAGCTACAGTTGTGAAAACATAGATTCCTTTGCGCTTGCAAGAAAACGCTGCGGGGAAAGAGCTTTGCAGCCTGAGAGCGGGGAGGCGAAGGAAAAGGAAATTCTGGTGCTGAACCTCGCCAATCCTGTCCACCCGGGCGGAGGTGTCCGAAAGGGCGCAAGGGCGCAGGAGGAAGATTTGTGCAGGAAAAGCTCTCTGCTTTTTTCCCTGGAAGGCAGAGAGGCTGCGAAGTACTATGATTATAATAGAGGCTGCCGTACATTCCTGGGTTCTGATGCCATGATGTTTACGCCGAAGGTGGAGATTATCAGGGATGAAAACGGGGATTTGCTGGATGATACCGTAATTGTGGCTGTCCTTACCTGTGCCGCGCCTATGGTTCGGCGGGGAAAGGAAGGTTTGAGCGAGAGCGAGTACCGGAACTTGGTTCGCCGCCGGATTGAGCGGATGCTTAAGTGTGCGGCATGTTTCGGATACCGGAACCTGATTCTCGGCGCATGGGGATGCGGTGCTTTTGGAAATGACGCCCGCGTGATTTCGGATTTATTTTATGAGGCTCTGAAAGAGATGGAAAAGAGCAGGGAAACGATGTTCGAAAGAGTAGATTTTGCGGTACTTGACTGCGCGCCGCACCAGCAGGTGCCAAAAGCGGAAAAAAATGGAGCATCTTCTGGGTATCGTATACCCTCTGGGAATAACATGCCCTTCGGGAATAACATGCCCGGTGGGTATAATTTCATGGAATTTTACCGGAATTTTGCGGCGGACGAAAGAACCAGCGCAATGCTGACGGCGGACGAAAGAACCGGCACGGTGCTGACGGCGGTGAAGGGAGATATCACGAAGAACCATGGTGTCCAGGCGATTGTAAATGCCGCCAACACAAGCCTCCTCGGGGGAGGCGGCGTAGACGGTGCGATTCACCGCGCCGCAGGTCCGGGATTGCTTAAGGAGTGCCGGACGTTAAACGGATGCGAAACCGGAAAGGCGAAAATCACAAAGGGATATTGTCTGCCCTGCGAGTATGTGATACACACGCCGGGGCCTTGCTGGGGCGGCGGAAAGTTTAAGGAGGAAGAGCTGCTTGCATCCTGCTATCAGTCCTGCCTTGAGCTGGCGGCGGACAACGGGGTAAGGAGCGTCGCGTTTCCCTCTATCTCTACGGGGATATACAGGTTTCCGCTTGAGCTGGCGGCAGAGATTGCCGTCAGGACAGTGAAAAAGTTTGTAAAAGAATATCCGGGGGAACTGGACGCTGTGAAGTGGGTGCTTTTTGATGAGCGGACGCTTGAAGTCTATAAGAGGGAATTGGAGCGGCAAAAAGGCAGATAGTGCTGAAATTGCGGAAGAAAAAGTCAAATATCCCGGGGAGAGGAAATGCAATGGCAGAGAAATATGGGATGGAGAGAAAAAATACAATCGGGATTATCGAGGATGACAGGCTCTTAAACCAGGCGTTGGATATGAGCCTTAAAAGTGCGGGATACGCTACGGTCTGTGCGCGCACGAAAAAAGACGCCCTGTCTCTGCTGGGAAATGGGGAGTCTCTGCTTTTGATCGATATCGGACTCCCGGACGGCGACGGCATCACACTGTACCGGGAACTGCAGGACAAATATCGGTCAAAGTTTCGGGGAGACGCTCAGACGCAGCCGGCAGCCGATAGTAAAATCCCGGCGATTTTCCTGACTGCAAGAGATGAGGAGCGGGATATGCTTGCCGCTTTTGATATCGGTGCAGATGATTATGTGGTCAAGCCATTTTCCATGAAAGTGCTGCAAAAGAGGATTGAGGCTGTACTTGGGCGAAGGGGCGCGGAAGGAGGAAAGCGGGCAGTCCGCGTGGGAGAGCTTGTGCTGTATCCCGGCAGAAAGCGTGTTTTTGTAAGGAATCAGGAGATTTCCCTAACGGCGAAGGAGTACCGGCTGTTAGAATATCTGGCGGAAAATCAGGGGCAGGTGCTCACGAAGGAAAACATCCTGGAGCATGTGTGGGGGCTTGACGGGCAGTTCGTGGTGGACAATACGGTGAGCGTCACCATTAACCGTTTAAGAAAGAAACTTTCCCCGGACGCCGCAGAATCCTGCTGTATCAAAAATGTATTCGGACTTGGATACCGGATAGATGAAAGACAGAGCGGGAAAGACGGGGCATAAATGAGTATGTACGATGAGAGGTCAGACAGGAGATACATGGTATGTATATGGAAATGATATTCGGAAGTCTTGCAGGTTTCCTTGGCGGCGGGGCGGCGGTGTATTTTTTGCAGAGAAGGAGAAGAGAGCGGGAATTGAAAAGACTCTACGCCCTTGCAGAAGATATTTTGAATGAGCGGCGGATAAGCGCGGCGGATTCGGGACAGGAGACGCTTTATGGGAAAACGGCGCACCGTCTTGTGCGTGTGCAGGATATGATGCAGGGCAGCCGGGATGAGGCGAGAAGGAGCCGGGATGAGATTCAGAGGCTTATCTCCGAGATTGCCCACCAGATGCGGACGCCCCTTACGAATCTGGAGACTTATCTCGGGTTTTTGCAGGAGACGGCCAAAAAGCCCGGGATGGGGGAGATTGTGGGGTCTGTGAGAGCGGCGGAGGAAAGCGCGGGGAAACTCCATTTTCTTGTGGAGAGCTTTATCCGGATGTCCAGGCTTGAGCAGCATATCATCCAGATAAAAAAGGAGGAGACGGACATTTTAAAGACAGTCAGGAACGCACTGGGGCAGATACAGTGCCGGGCGGAGGAAAAGGAGCTTTTAGTATCGGTTGATTTCCCCGGGCAGGTAAGCCTGGCCCATGACGCGAACTGGCTTGGGGAGGCTCTTTTTAATATCTTTGACAATGCAGTGAAGTACAGCCGGAACGGGGGCGCGATAAATGTCTCCGTGACGGAAAATGAGATGTTCTTAAAAATCAGGGTGAGAGATTACGGCATCGGTATTGATGCGGGGGAGGAATGTCAGATTTTCCGGCGGTTTTACCGGGGGAGGCGGGTTACATCCCAGGAGGGGTTCGGGATTGGGCTGTACCTGGCGCGGGAGATTGTGAATATGCATGGCGGTTTTTTGGCGGTGAAGAGGAGAGAGCCGGGGGTGGTGATGGAGGTGAATCTTCCGGTTGATTTCTCTTAAATTTGTTAGAGATTTGTTAGATTTGCTCTGTATAGTAGTAGCTGCCGGGGTTTTTGTGATATTGGCTTCGGAAGATAAGGCGGGGTGCATCCGCCGAAGGAGGAGATACTATGGAGATTGTAAGAGCGGTCGGTCTGAAAAAATATTATATT
Source organism: uncultured Dorea sp. (assembly GCA_949916155.1). GTDB lineage: Bacteria > Bacillota > Clostridia > Lachnospirales > Lachnospiraceae > MD308. The sequence continues at coordinate 18,580 of CATLEM010000018.1, read as the reverse complement.
ACGGAAACCTATGAAGTCCGTGCTCTTGACGATGTATCCCTGTCCATAGCGGACGGGGAATTTTTGGCGGTTGTGGGAACTTCCGGGAGCGGGAAGACGACGCTTTTAAATATGCTTGGGGGGCTTGACGTGCCGACGGCGGGCGGCGTGTGGATTCGGGGAAACAGCCTTAAGGATATGGAGCCAGAGGAGCGGACGATTTTCCGGCGGAGGAATATCGGGTTTGTGTTCCAGCAGTACAATCTGGTTCCGGTGCTGAGTGTTTATGAAAATATTGTGCTGCCCTTAAGGCTTGACGGTGCGGAGATTGACAAAAGTTTGCTTGAGCAGGTGACGGAGAGCTTAGGGATTATAGAAAAGCTTGAGCGTCTGCCGCGGACACTGTCCGGCGGGCAGCAGCAGAGGGCGGCGATTGCCCGCGCGCTTATGGCAAAACCGGCGCTTATTTTAGCGGATGAGCCTACGGGAAACTTAGATTCTGCCACCAGCATGGAGGTGACAGGACTTCTTAAGTCCTGCGCGGAGAGATTTCACCAGACTATGGTGGTAGTGACCCATCAGGAGGAAGTGGCGCAGATGGCAGACCGCGTTGTGCGGCTTGAGGACGGCAGGATATGTGAAAGGGGCGAGAGGTAATGGAGAAAAACGGATGTACCCCTAACGATAACCGGGCGGTGATCCGGATGCTGGCGCTGGAGATTGGACGGAGCAATAAAGGGAGGAACCGGATATTGGCGGGGGCGGTCTGCATGTGCATCATTACGCTGACGATGGTGTTCGGAATTTCCCTTGGGAAAGTAAGAGCGGAGTATACGCAGGCGGTGCGCTCAGCCGGCACGAGGGCATCTGCCTGTATTGAGCGCGCGGAACGTAAGCAGTATGAGAAGGTGCGTACTCTTGGGTATGTAAAGCATGTGGGGAGAAGTATGCTGACCGGAGAAGGGCTTTTGGCAGACAGTGAACGGCGCGTCTGTATGCTCCAGTGGCTTGACAGTCAGGCGTGGGAAGAGATTGTAAAGCCGGCCTATACAGACATCGCCGGGCATTATCCCGTGAAGAGGCAGGAGGTGATGCTGCCGGTGAAAGTATTGGAGACCCTTGGAATCTCGGAGCCGGAGATTGGGATGAAGATTTCCTTTAAGGTGAATGTGGGGCTTTTTCGCACCGCCTGGGAGGAGTTTTCCTTGTGCGGCTGGTATACGGACTATATGGAGAACCGCCCGGGGCTTGCCTGCGGCTATATTTCGGAGGAAAAATTAAGGAGCTGGGGCTTTGATATGGAGAAATCGGATGTGCTGCTCTGCCAGTCGGACGGCATGGACTGGCGGGAGGTACAGCAGAGGCTTTATGCGGACGTACCGGGGGAGCTCAGGCTTTCCGTGCAGAATACGGCTGCTTACGACGCTGTGCGCCTGACGGCGGGCGGATACGATACGGCGGCGTTAGGCGCGGCCGTGGTGCTCGGCGGCATGTTCTTCCTGGTCTATAATGTGCTGGGGATATCCCTAGCGGGCGATATCCGGCAGCTGGGGCTTTTGAACACCATCGGCGCTACGGGAAAGCAGCTCAGGAAGGTCTATCTGCGGCAGATTTTAAGTGCGGCAGGTGTTGGCGCGGCAGCCGGGACGGCGGTATCTTCGGTTGTTCTGGGCATGGTGCTCCCAGGAATTTTGGGGAAACAGTATGCGGACTGCTTTAAAGGCGGCGGTGAGATTAAGGTATTTTACGGGGGAATCCTTGCCGCGGCGGCAGTCTCTGCAGTGTTGCTTACGGCAGCGGTGTCCGCCCGGGTGATTTATCGCGCGGTAAATATGTCCTGCGTGGAAAGCATCGGCTATACGGGGCTAAAGCCCGGAAAGAAAAGGAAGGGAGAAGACGCGCTGGGCAGGACGCGGGAAGAGAGACGCCAGATGCGGCATAGAAAGCGGAGTGCAAAAGAGCGGATGCTTTATCTTGCGCGGCAGAAAAAGCGGGGCGCGAAAAGGGAGCTGCTTTATCTGGCGCGGCAGAATGTGCTACGGTATAAGGGGAGATTTGTGCTGACGGTACTTTCCCTGTTCCTTGGTGTCATGGCATTTTTCGGGGCGGTGCTCATCACAGAGAAAACGGATTATACCCATGTGATTGAAAGACATCCGGATTTCCTGATTGCAGGGGAAATGAGCCGGTTCGGGAAAGAGGAAGGGTACTGGAAAGAGTATACGTTCCGGGATGCGAAGGAAGATCCGTTAAAGACGGAAAGCTCAGGCATTACATTGCTGGATGATAATTATTATGATGAATTTTCACCCATTTCCCCGGAGGTGAAGGAGAGGCTCCTGGGGCTTGACGGGATGCGGCGGGAGACATTGCGCGTCGCGGAAGGGGCGTATATGTTCTCGACGATTGCCGGACAGGCAGCGTGGCCCTTTGATGAGGCGCCGGAATGGACGGAATACACCGTCGGTGAGGTGGACGGTTTTCCTATGATTGAGAGCGGCGATGCGGATGTTATCCAGATACTGAACAATGAGGAGATGGATGCGCTCAGGCAGCATGTAAAAGAGCATCGACTGGCGGTGGATATGGACAGCCTGGAAAATGGTACCGGCGTGGCGATTCTTCATGACTTCGGGCTGTCGCCGAAGGAAAAGGAAGGGGCGGCAAAGGCTGTGGGCAAACCGGTGTACTTTACGACTATTATGACGCGGGAGAAGAGTCTGGCGAACAGCCGCCTGGAATGGTGGGAGGGAGTCGATGAGGAGCTCTACCCGAAGGAGCGGCAGTCGGAGGTCTTTTCGCTGAGCGGATACTTTGACAGCCAGGAAGAGGATTTCCCGGAAATCTTTCGAACCTGGCACGGTGCGGAGGGGATGGCGTATTTTTTGATTAGTGAGAAGGGATTTGAAAAGCTGCCGACCGAGAAAAAGACCTTTTGCATGGAGCTTGATGCTAAGGAGGGGAGAGAGCCGGAGGTTAAGAGGGAGATTATGAATATCTGTCTGGAGGAGAACCGGCGGCGGGATGCGACTCCCGGAACAGGCTGGAAAGGTGAAGGTGAAGGAGAGGCAGGGCTATTTGTCATCTGCAAGTCAGAGCTTTTGGCACAGGCAAAAGAGTATATCCGGGGAAACCGGATGCTCTTCGGGAGTATCAGCGCGGTGCTTTTGCTCGCTGGAGCAGCGAATTTCCTGAATGTGACGGTTACGGGGATTCTGTCCAGGAAGAATGAATTTCAGATTATGGAGTGCGTGGGAATGACAAAAAGGCAGAAGAGGAAGATGCTGTTGACGGAGGGGCTGTATTATCTGCTTATCACGGCAGGGCTGGCGCTGATAGCCCTGATTATTGAAACAGGGCTATGGAAATAGAAATAAGAATAAAAACAGGAGCAGAAACAGGGATAAGAAAATTCTCCCGGTCTCTATAGTTTATAGAAAGCCGGGAGAATAGGATTGCCTACAGATATTTCTGCCTGTGAGAGTGCAACACTTTTATATCACAGGCAGCTTTATTAGAGTTTCTCACCTGTCAGCATCTCGTATCCCTGAAGGTATTTGCCGATGGTTTTCTCTACGATATCTTCCGGCAGCGTCCAGTCGTTGTCTGGATTGGCTTTCAGCCAGTCTCTTGCGAACTGTTTGTCAAAGGAGGGCTGTCCGTGTCCCGGTTCATATCCGTCAGCAGGCCAGAAGCGGGAGCTGTCAGGAGTGAGCATCTCATCTCCGATCACGATATTGCCTTCTTCATCCAGACCGAATTCGAATTTGGTGTCCGCGATGATTATCCCCTTGCTTAAGGCGTAATCTGCGCACTTTTTATAGAGTGCCAGAGTACAGTCACGAAGTCTGGCAGCATATTCTTCTCCTTTTCCGGGGAAATATTTCTCCAGGTGAGCGATGCTCTGCTCATAAGAAATATTCTCGTCATGGTCGCCGATCTCCGCCTTTGTGGATGGGGTGTAGATTGGCTCAGGGAGCTTGTCGGATTCCTTAAGTCCTTCGGGAAGCGTGATTCCGCATACGGTGCCGTCCTTTTTGTAGCTTGCCCAGCCGCTGCCGGTAATGTAGCCTCTGACGATACACTCGATCGGAAGCATCTCAAGCTTTTTGCACATCATACTGTTGCCGTCAAACGCAGGCTTACGGAAAAATTCCGGCATATCCTGCACGTCAACAGAAATCATATGGTTAGGCAGGATATCTTTTGTCATATCGAACCAGAATTTTGACATCTGGGTAAGGACAGTTCCTTTTTTTGTCACAACGTTTTTTAAGATTACATCAAAACAGCTGATACGGTCAGTGGCAACCATGATCAGACTATCGCCGTTATCATAGATCTCGCGGACTTTTCCCTCTTTAATCGGTTTCATCATATACACCTCACTAAGTATTTTTATCTTTTTGAACAGATAAAAAGATTTTAGCCTATAAGTAACATTATTTCAAGGTTTTCTGCCGTTTTCATCCTCAAAAATATATTTGGACGGGCTTAATGGTTATTCAGATTTTTCAGCGCTTCGATAAATTCCAGGTCGCCGGCGTTAAGTTTTACATTGGAACAATAATTTTTACCTTCAGGTGTGGTGACATTAATCTCTACAATGGTGCCTTCTCTGAGTGCGTCCTGAGATACGGCCTTTAAAAACAGCGGAAATTTCGGATGGCCGGCACGGAAACGATCCATGCCGGATTTGAGCTGCTGAAGTATGGCAAGCTGGTTTAAATTCATATTCATGATGAAGATCACTCCTTTTATATGATATTGCTTTATTTGACGAAATGTGCGTGATACAGTACACTATATCATATGCAGAGACATTCCGCAATTCACATTCCAGTGCATATTCTGATCCTGCCACTGGCAAATGATAAGTTCCGGATACGGCGGAAGGTACCTGCGCATATTAATTAAACATGTTAGGAGAAGGTATCATGGATCTACAATATGCAAAGCAGCAGTTCGAAAAATATCTGGATAACTATGAAAGGGAGGATGATAAGGTAAGGCTGAAGATCATACATACCTATGGTGTCACCGGATGCAGCCGGCAGATCACTGAGCGCATGGGGCTTGATGATGAGGATAGAGAGCTTGCACAGCTTATCGGCCTTCTGCATGATATCGGGAGATTCGAGCAGCTTGCACGGTTTGACAGCTTCGAGCCGGGGGTGATGGATCATGCGGCGTTTGGCGTGCAGATTCTCTTTGAAGAGGGCATGATCCGTAAGTTTGTGAAGGAAGACAGATGGGACGGTATTATCCGTACAGCGATCGCGAAGCACAGCGATTTTAAGCTTGAGGGCATAGAGGATGAGCGGACACTGCTCCATGCGAAGATCATACGGGATGCGGATAAGCTTGACAACTGCCGGGTAAAGATCGTGGATTCAGTGGAAACAATTATCGGGGCATCAGAGGAAGAGGTCGGATCAGAAGAGATAAGCGGGGAAGTGATGGCACAGTTTATGAAGGGAAATTCCATCTTGTCGCCCTCAAGAAAGACGAAGATGGATTACTGGCTCTCTTATCTGGCATATTTTTTTGATATCAATTTTCCGGAGACATTTGCCATTATCCGGGAAAAGCAGTATGCAGAGAAGATCATAGACCGGATCCCCTACACGAATCCCAGGACGGCAGAGCAGATGGAGCAGGTCAGAAAAGTGCTTGCAGAATATATCAGGAAAGGATGTTAACCTATGGTCTATCTGATACTGGCGGTCATCAGCAGCGCACTGGTTTCTGTCATGATGCGCCTGAGTGAAAGCCGCATTAAAAATAATATCAGCACACTTGCGGTAAATTATGTTGTCTGCGTATTGCTCGCAGGATTCTATACAGGTGCGCCGAAAGTTTTTGCAGGGGAAAAGGGCATGGGCTTTGCAGTAGGACTGGGTGCGCTGAATGGCTTTTTATATCTGTTCTCCTTCATCCTTATGCAGATGAGTGTCAGAAGAAATGGAGTCGTGCTGTCTACGGTATTTATGAAGCTTGGAGTGATGGTGCCTGCCGCGACAGCTATCATTTTCTTTGGGGAAATGCCTACAGCGGTTCAGGTATGCGGCTTCGCGGTGGCGGTAACGGCGATCGTTCTGATCCATCTGGAAAAGGACCAGACGGATATTACATTTAAAGCAGGACTTATCCTGCTTTTGGCAGCAGGCGGCAGCGGGGATGCCATGGCAAAGGTTTATGAAGAGCTGGGAAGCGCAAAGTTTGAAGAGTATTTTCTATCCTGCACATTTATAGCGGCGCTTATCCTGTGTATCATCCTGACAGTGGGAAAGAGACAGCGCCTGGCAAAAGAAGATATACTTTTCGGGGCGCTGATCGGTATTCCTAACTATTATTCAGCCAGGTTTCTTTTAAAAGCGCTCGCCTATGTGCCGGCGATCATAGCGTATCCGACATACAGTGTCTCGGCAATCGTTCTGGTAAGCGCGGCGGGCATTCTTTTATTCGGCGAGAAGATGAACAGGAGAAGAAAGATCGCTATGGCGCTTGTATTGGCAGCGCTGCTTCTGCTGAATCTATAAGCTCCCTGCGTTCTCCGGGATTAAGCGTTTCGTCCAAAATGATTCCGCCAATAGATATCCGCTTCAGGCAGAGTACACAGCATCCCACGGTTTTCAGCATCCTGCGGATCTGCCGCTTGCGTCCTTCAAAGATAGTGATGCGGCCCATGACGACAGGATGTGCGGGGTGGTTGTGGCTGGTGGCTGCCCTGACCTCCGGATGAAGTGAAGGAAGAGTTTCGGAGAGAACAGAGGTTCCGGTCAGGCATATACGGCAGGGGGCAGTAGGGATGTCGGAGCCTCTTAGGAGTACTCCGCTTTCCAGCTTCTCAAGCTTTTTTGCATCAAGCGTTCCCAGTGCGGTAAATTCGTAAGTTTTTTCCTTGCGGTAATCGGGATGGGTCATGAGCTGGTTCCATCTGCCGTCATCGGTAACGATGAGAAGCCCCTCAGTCTGTCGGTCAAGGCGCCCTACAGGAGATAGATTCTCATTATGCAGATCCTTGAAATAATCCATAACTGTCGGATAGCGTGAGTCCCGCCTGGCAGTAACGCAGCCAAAGGGCTTGTAAAACATGTAGTAGTGGTACATAAGGTGTTCTCCGTTGATATATACTTATTTTGGGCCATATTAGCGGAGACGGGAGGGTTTGTCAAGAAGATTTTGCGTCAAATCTTTTTTAACATGCTTTACATTTGTTGTATGAAAACGTACAATTATACATAACAGATTGTATTCAGAAAATAAAAGGGGATATTATTTTATGATTCTTTATTATGCAAGCAGTTCTGGGTACTTGCCGAGTTTAAATATCCTACACATCAGATTAGTTTTCACACATTGTCGGCGCTTGATTGTTTGACATTTGAAAGGAGCGAGATTGTTTATGACCGAACAGGAAAGAAATGATCTGTTTTACGTATGCTGCTGATTGAATATACTGCCTGCCAGACAAAGAATAGACGTGGAATGGTGGTGAAAGCGTTAGGAGAGGAAGGAATCAGAAAACAGTTGTATGATGCAGGTGTGAATCACTGTCTGTCTTTTGAGCAGGTGAGCGATGAGATAATAGAGCAGTATGGAATAATACAGGGGGATTTTGATACGATCACTGGCTGTAAATATTCGGTTCCGGATTTTCAGGACATCGGGGGATTATACAGTATCCTGATTGAGGATTGCGCGAAGCCGGGGGAAGTGGTCAGCGAGCTGATGAATATTTTTACTTCCTTTATCAGCGATGAGATATCCGATTTTCAGACGGATGTGTATTATCAGAATCCAAGTTATCTGGAGTGTTCATATCAGGCAGGGTATCTGCTGGATTAAGAAAGCAGGACATTTTCAGAAAGGAGCGGGTATATGGGAATGTTTTTAAACAGCAGAATCGCGTCACCGGAGATTGCCGGTAAATTAGAAAATTACCGATCGCTAACTATTCTGACGGCTCAGAACTCAATATGTTTGTGGAATATAATATGGCTACATCCGAGCGTTTCAGCGAATATTTCGGATTTTCCAATGAGGAAGTTGACGGCTTTTATGCTGTATATGTCCGGACTGTTGATACTTATTTGCGGGCGAGGCAGTTGCTGCAGATATACACGAATATGCGGCGACTTCTATGCAGCTGAAGACAAAGGATGAGATATACTCGGCAAGAGATAGTTATCGCATAGAAAGAGAGGATAAGGCGGGAGAGGGATATGCAGATTTTATTTTCTATCCTGACTGTAAAAGTGCAGATGCATTTACAGAAAAACTAAGGAACATGCCTGTAAAATAGAAAAACTATAAAGGGAGGTTTGCCATGTTACATCTATTTAAACAAAAGAAAACCCCTTGCCTGTCATATGACAGATCCACCCAGAAACCGGTGATCCGCTGCAGCATCTGCACAGGGGAGCAGGTGGCGGGCTTCAAGGATATCCATACGGGAAAGTTTACGGATATCATGCTTATCCGGAACGAAAAGGACCTGCAGGATTTTAAGGAGATGTACGGGGTTACAGAGATTGGAAAGGAGATTTGAGGATGAACAGTATTTTTCACAGGACAAGTGTCAGGCAGTATGAAGACAGAGCGGTTGAGCAGGAAAAGACAGAGCTGATGCTGAGGGCTGCTATGGCGGCGCCGTCGGCGATGAATCAGCAGCCCTGGGAGTATTATGCAGTGACAGATAAGGAGATTATCGGGAAGCTTTCTGAGAGTACGCCTTATACAGGCTGCGCAAAAGAGGCGCCGCTGGTGTTTGTGGCCGCATACCGCAGAGAGTGCCTGCGTCCGATGTATGCCCATATTGATATGAGCGCATCGGTGGAAAATCTTCTTTTAGAGGCGGATGAGCTGGGTCTCGGCGCGGTATGGATGGGAATCGCGCCTCTTGAAGACAGGATGGAGACGGTAAAAAGAATCGTGGACATGCCGGATGAACTGGAAGCGTTCGCCCTTATTGCGTGCGGTTATCCGTTGAAAGAACAGGTGCAGCAGGACAGGTACGATGAGGCGAGGGTGCATTATATCAGATAAGCTGCCTGACAAAATACAATGCCGCATAACACGACAGGCTGGAAAACCAGGTATTTCCTCGTTTTCCAGCCCAAATAATTCACACATTTACTCTGACAAACCCGCCCGGGATAAATAAGTTATCTGTCCTTTACAGGTATCCGCGCAGATCCTTACTGAGCTTCTCTTCGATGGATATCAGTTTTTTGCACAGTCCTCTCGAAGTGTTGTCAGCCTGGGTATACTGATTTAAGTATTTGTTCAGTTCTTTTATCCCCATGCTGCATCCGTCGGTGATCAGGTCAGCGATCGTGGCGTCGCTGTCGTTAAGCTCCATCTTCATGTTGGTTTTAAGCCATGACATGCCCTTTGCCATTGGAGAAGGGTCTTTGCAGTCGCCGCCGTGCTGGATCAACAGGGTATGGATCTCGCCGCCCAGTGTGCAGTGTTCTTCTTTGCTTTGGGATAGTATCTTTTTCAGCTTTGCGTCTTTGGTCTTTTCTAATATCTCGTCTATAGAGGCGACCGCCATCTTTACGCCGGCGTCACATTCTTTCAGTAAATTGATCGTGTCATTCATTTCCATAAGTACCTCCGTAGATGTTTTGTTTCTTAGTATGCGCCTGTTTAAAAATTTTATGCCTGCTGCAGATATTATGCCCAAATGAATGGGCATTGATCAGAAGTTTGCTGTCAGAAGCAGCCAGTTCGCTTTCCACCAGCGCATGATCTGCCAGTACCCCATGCCGCCGAGACCGTATTCTTTGATCAGGTCAAATTTTGCCTGTATACTGCGGACATCCTCAAACCAGACTTCATGGGAAACACCGTCTTTTGTATAATTAAAGTAAGGTGACATTGAGGTGTTGTCAAAGCTGATGGACGCGTTGTTCTTAATAGCAATCTGCACTGCTTCCACATTCCCGATAGTGACGGCAGCAGTTTTTCCACGTTCAAAAGGCAGCGGCCAGTCATATCCGTAATTTGGGATTCCCAGGTGGATTTTTTCGGGCGGTATCTCTGAGACAGCGTAATCTACGACTCTGCGCACCATGTTTATCGGAGCGACGGCCATATTCGGTCCGTATTTGTAGCCCCATTCGTAGGTCATGAGGAGTATATTGTCTGCAATCTCCCCGAGGGCAGCGTAATCCTTTCCCTCATACAAAAGTCCGGGCTGGTCCCGGGATGTCTTTGGAGCAAGGGCGACAGAGATAGTGAATCCGTAAGGATGGAGGGCGTCTGCAAGATCTCTGACAAATGCGGTGAACAGGTCCCTGTCGTCAGCCCGTATATATTCAAAATCTACATCGACTCCGGCGAAGCCTCTGGTGCGCATAATATCGAGGAGCTGCCCAATCAGGTTGCTTTTATATGCATCATTTTGCACGACGGAAGAGATCAGAGAGTTGTTGAACTGACCGGAGGAATCTAAAGGGGTCAGTGTCAGGATGGGCCGTGTCCCTGTCTGCCATGCCGCAGATATCATAGAGGAATCATCAAGAGGCGGAGGAAGGAGATTGCCTTCAGCGTCAAAGCCGTAAGAGAAGATGAAAAGCTCTGTCAGAAAGGGCAGTGTCTGGGAGAGGACCCAGGGACTGATATAAGTATAGGCGTAACCTCCGGTCTGTATGGAGGGCTTCCCGGGGCGGACGGGAGTGTCGGAGAGATAAAGCGCCTGCCCGACAGCAAGTGCATAGGGGTAGACAAGCTGGTTATCATCAATGATGGAAGAAGCGGGTATCTGGTAGGAGGAAGCGATAGTATCGACAGTATCGCCGGGTGTCACAACATATATTGCCATAGCAAACCTCACAAGGGTTTTCTATAAATGTATGCAGAAACCGTCAGGTTGCTATTTTTTCCTTGACCCTTCTTCCTGGCGCATGGTAAAGTAAAAGGAGCTATTCTATTTGGTATTCATTGTATCAGAGGATAATAATTCAAAAGATTCAGGGGGGAAATTATGATGAAGAAAAGTAATCCGATAGCATTGCTGCCCATCGGCGTGTTTTTAGTTCTGTATCTGGGGCTGGGCATTTTGTTTGAGTATGTGCTGAAGATACCGATGGGATTTTATAACATACCTATCGTGGTGGCGTTTTTAGCGGCGATCCTGGTAGCATGCCTTCAGAACAGGGAAGTGAAATTTGATGATAAGCTTGGGATCATGGCACAGGGGCTTGCAGATAAGAATATTGTTACGATGCTGCTTATCTTTTTGACGGCAGGTGCATTTGTAGGCGTGGTTGGGAGAAGCAGCGCAGAGAGTGTGGCTTATTTTATGCTTTCTCTCATACCGGCGAAGTTCGCTGTGGCGGTACTGTTTGTGGTAGCCTGTTTTGTTTCCACGGCGATGGGAACCTCGGTAGGAACAATTACGCTGATTACACCTATAGCTGTGACTGTGGCGCAGGCATCCGGCTTCAGCCTCCCGCTCTGTATCGGATCGGTAATGGGAGGCGCCATGTTCGGAGATAACCTTTCCTTTATCTCGGATACGACGATCGCAGCATGTAACGGACAGGGCTGTGCGATGAAGGATAAGTTCAGGGAGAATTTCGGCATCGCATTCCCGGCGGCAGCAGTAACGCTTGTCCTGATCCTTGTCCTGTCTCTGCGCACGGATCTCAGCGGAGCGGTGGCTCAGGAGTATAATCTGATCCAGATCATTCCGTATGTTCTTGTGCTCATCGGCGGAATCGTAGGGATCAATGTATTTGTGGTGTTGCTGATCGGGATCGTGTCAGGGTCTGTGATCATGCTGGCTACCGGCCAAACGGTTCCCACAGATCTGTTAGCGAATATGGGTTCAGGTGTGTCCGGGATGTTCGAGACCTGTATGGTGGCGGTCCTTGTGGCGGCGATGTGTGCGCTGATCCGTGAGTACGGCGGTTTTGAGGCGCTGCTTACGGCGATCCGCCGCGTGTTTAAGGGCAGAAAGGGAGGACAGCTCGGCATGGGCCTTCTTGTGTGTGCCATGGATATTGCGACAGCTAACAATACAGTGGCGATTGTGATGGCGAATCCCATCGCAAAAGAGATGTCTCAGGAATACGGTGTCAGTCCGAGAAAAACAGCATCTCTCCTTGATACATTTTCCTGTATCTCGCAGGGAGCGATTCCTTACGGAGCACAGATGCTTGTAGCGATATCAGCGGCCAGTGAATTAGGATTTGAGGTGACAGCATTTAACATCATTCCGAATCTTTTCTATCCCGGGCTTTTGCTGGTCAGCTCGCTGATATTCATTTTTCTCGTTCCTCAGAAGAATCAGGATGTTGACTAAGCTGACGGATAATGTTAGAATGAACTTTATCAAATAAAAGCGTTAAAGGGGTAAAGTACAATGCCGATTACAGAGATTTTAGAGGAAAATTGCCGGAAGTTCGGGGAAGATATCTGTCTGGTAGAGATCAATCCGCAGATGCCGGAGGACCGGCGTATCACATGGAAAGAATATGAGCTGATGGAGCCTACATCTCCAACTTACTACCGCAGGGAGATCACATGGAATGTATTCAACGAGAAGGCGAATCGTTTCGCCAATCTCCTCTTAAGCCGCGGGGTGAAGAAAGGGGATAAGGTGGCGATCCTTTTGATGAACTGTCTGGAGTGGCTTCCGATCTATTTTGGAGTGCTTAAGACCGGAGCACTGGCAGTCCCGCTTAATTTCCGGTATTCTTCAGATGAGATAGAATACTGCCTGAATCTTTCCGAGGCGGATGTGCTGGTGTTTGGGCCGGAGTTCATCGGACGTGTGGAAGAGATAGCAGATTCTATCTCAAAAAACAGGCTGGTCTTTTTTGTCGGGGACGGATGCCCGTCCTTTGCGGAGAGCTATGTACAGCAGTCGGTGAACTGCTCCTGCCAGTCGCCGGATATCGTTCTTAGGGACATCGATGACGCGGCGATATATTTTTCATCGGGAACAACAGGATTCCCGAAAGCGATCTTACATAATCATGAGAGCCTTATGCATGCCTGCAAGGTGGAGCAGAGCCATCATCAGCAGAGGAAAGATGATATCTTCTTATGTATCCCGCCGTTATATCATACGGGGGCAAAGATGCACTGGTTCGGAAGCTTTCTGACCGGCGGCAAGGGAGTGCTTTTAAAAGGAACTTCCCCAGAGGTCATCCTGGATGCGGTATCCAAGGAAAAATGTACGATCGTGTGGCTTCTCGTTCCATGGGCGCAGGATATCCTGGATGCACTGGACAGAGGGGATGTTAAGCTTTCAGATTATGAACTCAGTCAGTGGCGGCTTATGCACATCGGGGCACAGCCGGTTCCTCCGAGCCTGATAAAGCGGTGGAAAGAATATTTCCCTAATCATAAATACGATACGAATTACGGACTCAGCGAGTCGATCGGTCCGGGTGCTGTTCACCTTGGCATTGACAACATCCATAAGGTGGGTGCGATCGGAAAGGCCGGATATGGCTGGAGAACCCGCATCGTGGATGAACAGGGGCAGGACGTAGCACAGGGAGATGTGGGCGAACTGATCCTTCGCGGGCCGGGTGTCATGACCTGCTATTATAACGATGAGAAAGCGACCGCTGAAGTGCTGAAAGACGGATGGCTCTACACCGGAGATATGGCGATGGAGGACGAAGACGGATTCATCTTTCTCGTAGACCGTAAGAAGGATGTCATCATCAGCGGTGGCGAGAACCTGTACCCGGTGCAGATCGAGGACTTTATGCGTGCGCATGAGGCAGTAAAAGATGTTGCGGTTATCGGTTTGCCGGACAAGCGTCTCGGTGAGATTGCAGCGGCAATCGTGGAGATCAAAGAGGGAGCGTCCTGTGCGCAGGAGGATCTGGAAAAGTTCTGCAAGAAGCTCCCGCGGTACAAGCGTCCGCACAAATATATATTTGCAGAGATTCCGCGCAATGCCACAGGTAAGATAGAGAAGCCGAAGCTTCGCGAGATTTACTGCGGCAAACGTCTGGTAGAGATGCAGAATAAGGGTTAAAACTAGTACTAGCAGATATTGCTGCAGTGGCAGACCACCTGTACGATTTCATCTACAGACTCCTGTTTGCCGCTGGCTTCCCATTTTAAAAATACATTCAGAAGCGCTCCGCCGTAGTAGTAAAGCTCATAGGCGGAGTGCGGATAAACAGGGGCCACCAGTTTGGTGATATATTCGTTGATGGCATGGATCATGAGAGAGTAGAGATTCGCGTCTGCCAGGGTGAGAAAGAACTCCGCATATTGATCAAAAAATAAAAAAGCATGGCGGATGTGGACTGCGTCATAGAAGGTATCGATGCCGATAGAACGGCTGCATTCTTCCAGATAAAGCTCAATGATCTCGTGAAGATAGCTGTTGAGGGCATCGGTCTTTGACTGGAAGTAATGGTAGAAGGTCATGCGCGATACGCCGGCTTTTTTGACGATATCCGAGATGGTGATCTCCTCAAAGATCTTGTTTTGCATCAATGCAATGATCGATTCACCTATGCATTGGCGGGTGAATCGGTTTCTTTTTGTAAAATTCTCTCCCAATATGCTTTTCATTAAAGAAATATCGTGTTTCATCAGATTTCTCCTAAAAAATTTACAGATTATACTTATCTGTAAATTGTATCATATAGGATGGTAAGATACAATAATAAGTAGTTATAAATACTACGTGACGGCATGCCGTGTGTTACTGCTTACAGGGCAGTTGGTAAACTATTGTATGGATGAGGAGAAAATCATGGGAGAGATCATATTACTCGCAGAGACGGGTTCGGATATTACAAAAGAAGTGGCGGATAAGTATGGGATCTATATTGTGCCGATGCATGTGTCTTTTGGAGAAGAGACAAAGGATGACGCATCATTTCCGGCAGAGGAGGTGTGTGCCTTTTATGAGCGGACAGGGAAGCTTCCGAAGACAAGCGGAAGCGTTCCGGAGGACTTTGAAAAGATATATGACCAGATTCACAGGGAACATCCGGACGGGGAGATCCTGTACCTGGCTTATTCTTCAGTGACGACATGCTCCTATCAGAGCGGGAAGATCGCAGCGGAGGGCAGGGATTATGTTACCTGTGTAGATACAAAGCATGTGTCGGCCGGACAGTGCGCAGCTGTAGTAACGATGGCAGAGATTCTTAAGAAACACCCTGAATGGACGGTTAAAGAAGCGGCGGAAAAAGCAAAGGAAGTGTCGGAACAGGTCCGCATGTGCTTTGTGCCGGACAAGCTGGAGTTTTTGCGGGCAGGCGGGCGGGTGAGCAACGCGGCAGCTCTTTGCGGGTCTCTGCTTAAGATACATCCCCAGATCGATATCCTTGACGGGTATCTGAAAGCCACGAAGAAACATAGAGGAAGTATGAAAAAAATTGTCGGCCAGTTGACAGAGAATTATATTCGGGAACAAAAGCTTAATCTGGATAAGGTTTGGCTGATCTGTTCGCCGCGTATGTCAGATGAGGTACGGCAGAAGGCAGAGCAGGCAGCGAAAAACTGCGGCGTTAAAAAGGTGACCTGGGTGCAGACAGGAGGCGTGATCACTTGTCACGGAGGTCCGGGTGCATTCGGGGTAGTTGGAATTTCCGGGAAAATATGATATAGTATAAACTCAGGATATTTTCCAAAGGCGGTGATACCTGACTGTCCGGCAGAGTCTTTCTGCCTGGCAGCCGGGTATTTTTATGAATATGCGGCATTGGAAAAGGAGAGTACTGATGCGGCATGTAATGGGGAAAATATCTTTTTATAACAGGAAAGGGGGGTGTATGCTCCATGGAGAAAAACAGAATTTACCGTGTGTTGTTCTATCTGGCCGGACTTTTAATCCTGGCTTTTGGTATTACGCTCAATACGAAGACAGGGCTTGGCGTATCACCGATCATCTCCGTGTCCTTTTGCGTGTCGGCGGTTATCAAGGCTAATTTCGGGGATATCACCTTTTTGTGGTATGCGGTATTTGTGTTGGTAGAAGTGATCTTACATATGATAATGTCGAAAAGAAGCAGGGAATCCGGAAAGTACAGGGTAACAGACCTGAAAAAAGCAGTTGCCGCGGATGTTCTGCAGTTGCCGTTATGTCTGGTGTTTACCAGATTTATGAACCTTTTTTCTGCGGCGGTTCCGGAACTTGAGTCAGACTGCGCCGGGACATTTGCCGGAAGCTTTGCCGGGAGGATATTGTTTCTTATTATCGCTGTCATCCTTACAGGAATAGGCGCCGTCCTGTCGCTGGATATGCGGATCGTGCCCAATCCGGGAGACGGGATCGTACAGGCGCTTGGCGATTTTTTCGGGAAAAATGTAGGATTTATCAAGAATTGTTTTGATGTATTTAATATTTGCCTTACTATTACAGTGGGACTTGTGTTTGCCGGTCATGTGATCGGGATAGGGGTTGGAACAGTGCTGGCGGTTATCGGCGTCGGGCGGGTGATGGCGCTGTTCAATTACCTGTTTCTGGAAAGACTTAAGAATTGTTGTGAAATCAAATAACCGCCCGGTTTGCCGAAATAAAGAAAGGAGTATCGATATGGAAAATATACATTCGATGATGGAACTTGGTGAGGAACTGGATATCAAATTCGAAGAGCTGGTTGAGCATTGTATGCGCTCCGGAGCCATAGACCAGAATCTGTATCTGGAATACGATGTAAAAAGGGGGCTGCGTGACTCCAACGGAAAGGGTGTTCTGACGGGACTCACGGAGATCTCGGATGTGGTGGCGATGAAGCGGGTGAACGGACGCTCCTATCCGGTAGAAGGGGAGCTTTACTATCAGGGGGTCAATGTCAGGGATATCGTAAGTGCAAAGAACCGTGACAGATTTCTTTTTGAGGAGGCGACATATCTGCTTTTATTCGGAAGACTGCCGCTGAGAGATGAGTTTGAGAATTTTATCAAAATACTAGGCGGGCTCAGAGAGCTGTCCGGACAATTTGTCCGGGATGTGGTCATGAAAGCTCCCCCGGCGAATATTATGAATGCTCTGCAGAAATGTATCGTATTGCTTTACTCCTATGACGCCAGGCCGGATGACATCTCTGTGTCCAATGTGCTCAGGCAGTCACTGCAGCTGATCGCCAAGATGCCGATGATGAGCGTGTACGCTTACTATGCCTACCGGATGTTTCATTTTGACAAGACGCTGATGGTGCGCCCGCCGAAGCCGGAGCTGTCTACCGCGGAGAATATTCTGTATATGCTCAGAAAAGACGGAAAATACACCGAGCTTGAAGCGAAGGTGCTGGATATAGCGCTTGTACTTCACGCAGATCACGGCGGCGGTAATAACAGTACCTTTACCAATCATGTGGTGACCAGCTCGGGAACGGATACTTACTCGGCAGTAGCGGCATCCATGTCATCCCTCAAGGGACCCCGCCACGGCGGCGCGAACTTAAAAGTTATGCAGATGTTCGGGGATTTGAAAAAGTCATGCAAGGATGTGACAGATGAGCAGGAGGTGACGGATTACCTGGTCAGAGTGCTTGACAAAGAGGCATTTGACGGCGCCGGGCTGATCTATGGTATGGGCCATGCGGTCTATACGATCTCCGATCCCAGAGAGGTCATACTGAAAAGCTATGCCCAAAGGCTTTCAGAGGCGAAGGGCATGGAGGCAGAGTTCGCGCTCTATCATATGGTAGAACGTGTGGCGTCCAGGCTTCTGATGGAAAGAAGAAGGCTTTTTAAGCCGATCTGTGCAAATGTGGACTTTTACAGCGGCCTTGTGTACAGCATGCTGGGGATCCCCACAGAACTTTTCACACCGATCTTTGCCATATCCAGGATATCCGGGTGGAGCGCGCACCGGCTGGAGGAATTGGTGAATAAAGGAAAGATCATCCGTCCGGCATATAAATATGTAGGATATCATGTGGATTATCAAGAGATGGATATGCGGGACGGCGGGCATTGACAGAGATGAAGAGAAAGATATTGCCAGCTTTCATATAATTATTTATAATAAGGGTAATGAAGAGATAATTTCTATAATAAGGGGGCACCATATTGTGGGAACAGATGAGAATACAGCAAAAGATAAAGACACTGCGAATATGAACGCCGCTGAATCAAAAGAAACATCATTTATCCGTATAAAAGATCAGTTGGTTGAAAAAGCAAGAAGTTTTAATCTTCTAAGTAATGTATTTATGAGTGTTGCATTGAATGACATTTTGGCTTGTCAGCATGTTATTCGTATTATAACAGGCGTTCCCGACTTAGTTGTGAAAGAGGTAAGGTCACAGCACAGAATTTCAAAGGTTACGGCACATGATGCTATTCTTGATATACTGGCAGAGGATAGCAGC
This sequence comes from uncultured Dorea sp., assembly GCA_949916155.1. GTDB lineage: Bacteria > Bacillota > Clostridia > Lachnospirales > Lachnospiraceae > MD308. The sequence continues at coordinate 281 of CATLEM010000018.1, read as the reverse complement.
AGGCGGCTGGTAAACTTGGAAATACAAAGGAAAGACACGATTGATCATGCTAGAAGAACAAGATTTTATGCAGCAATGATTGATAGTGAATGTTTGGAAAAAGGAAAAGATTATTATCAAATGCCCGATGTCCATGTTATATATATCAGTGAAACGGATTTATGGGCAGCAGGAAAAACTGTTTATAAGATTGAAAAGAAGTTTGAAGGAACAGAAATTCCATATGATGATGGTATTTATGTAACATATGTAAATGCTGAGGTAGATGATGGAAGCGATAT
>CATLEM010000017.1 GCA_949916155.1 uncultured Dorea sp. | reverse complement strand
CACAGAAGGAATGAGCTGCGCGCGGCGAAATCCATCCAGGAGAAAGCCTTCAAGAATCCGAAGATCGCATTTATGTGGGATTCTGTTGTGGAGGAAGTCGGCGGCGACGACATCTTGCAGTGGATGAAGGTTAAGAATGTAAAGACCGGCGAGATCACTACGGTTGAGGCTGACGAGGACGACGGAATGTTTGGCGTATTCGGATTTATCGGAACGATTCCGAACAGCAAGCCGTTCGAGGGCATCATCGACATGGACGAGCGCGGATACATTAAGACCGATGACGATATGCACACCAACATCCCGGGTGTATACGCGGCAGGCGATGTCCGCATCAAGAGCCTTCGCCAGGTTGTCACAGCGGCGGCAGACGGAGCGATCGCAGCAGTCCAGGTAGAGCGGAGCATGTCGGACTACTTCTAAGATATAACACTAAGCCGTTATATCATACAGCAGAGGATTTAGAAATGTCTTGCGCAGATGTGTGGGCATATTCTATACATTTATCAAGTAAGGAGGAGATTCCAATGTTAGATTTAGACAAGACCAATTTTGAGGCAGAAGTGCTTAAGGCAGAAGGCTATGTGTTCGTAGACTTCTACGGCGACGGATGCGTACCGTGCCAGGCTCTGATGCCGAAGGTACATGAATTTGCGGACACCTATGGTGACAAGCTGAAATTCACGTCCTTAAACACAACAAAGGCACGCCGTCTTGCGATCGCACAGAAGGTTCTTGGCCTCCCTGTTATGGCTATCTACAAGGATGGGGAGAAAGTTGAAGAACTGGTAAAAGACGACTGCACACCGGAGACGATCGAGGCGATGATCAAGAAATACGTCTAAGCAGACAGTTTCTTTATCATAGACTTTTACAACTGTCCGGCTGCGCGGCGGCATCCGTAAAGGAGCTGCGGAAGGCAGCGGGCTAGCGGCCTCGCCGGACAAAAAAACAAAGGAATATCTAAGAAAGGAGAAAAGTATAATTATGGCTATATTAGAAGGAAAAAAAGCAATAATTATCGGTGACCGTGATGGAATACCGGGACCGGCTATCGCTGAATGTGTACAGACAGCCGGAGCAGAAGTAGTATTTTCATCAACGGAATGTTTCGTCTGAACGAGCGCAGGCGCAATGGATCTGGAAAATCAGAAGAGAGTTAAAGAGTTTGCTGAGGAGTACGGCGCAGAGAATTTAGTAGTAATTCTCGGTGCTGCAGAGGGCGAAGCTGCAGGTCTTGCAGCAGAGACTGTAACAGCAGGCGATCCGACTTTCGCAGGTCCGTTGACAGGGGTCCAGCTTGGACTCACGACATATCACGTTTGTGAACCAGAGATGAAAGAAGAGTTTGACGAAGCAGTTTATGATGAGCAGATCAGCATGATGGAGATGGTACTTGACGTAGATGACATCATCAGCGAGATGAGCGCCATCAGGGATGAGTTCTGCAAGTTCTTATAGGCAGAGCACTTAGCGCAAGTGTTACCTTAAAAAGTTGACTGAAAATGGGGCAGGCCCTATGGTGACCCACCGTGGGTCTGCCTCGTATTTTTTGCAGAAAGGCGGAAAAACCAATGAACAGTGTTATTAGAGGCGCAAGCTATGTACTGGCACATACCCCTCAGATGGTGGTATACAATGGAACAACCCAGACGACAGAGAGGATCGTAAACCCGGAGTCTGAATATTTAAAAGAGTTAGAAAGCCATCTGCGCTCTTATGAGGAGTGTGTGAACTACTGGCCGAACCAGGTATACATCGGAAACGCGACACCGGACGACCTTGCGGGCGTAGCGTTCCCATACTATGACAAGGTAAAAGAGGGTGCCGAGAGATACGGAAAATACGGCGAGATCATGCCGGAGGAAGAGTTTATCCTTCTCGTACAGGCTTGTGACCAGTTTGAAGTTGTAAAAGTTGATAAAGAATTCGTGAGCGCGCACAAGGCAGCGCTTGCGGCGGACCCGATCATCACAGAGGATATCATCGCACGGGTTGAGGACGGCGTAGAGCTCTCCGAGATCGAGGCGGCAGTGAAGGATGAACATGCAGAGGGTATCTATGTTGCAGGGAAGCTTGTGGCATGCGTAAAGAGAGCACACGACATCGACGTGAACTTATCTGCACATGTTATGCATGAGAACCTGATGAGCAAGGCGTCAAGTGTGCTAGCATTATTATACGGCGTGAAAAACGCAGGGATCAGCAAGGACGATGTAGAGTATGTCATCGACTGTGCAGAGGAAGCCTGCGGCGACATGAACCAGAGGGGCGGCGGCAACTTCGCGAAGGCAGCGGCTGAGATCGCATGCCTTAACAACGCGACAGGCTCTGACTCCCGCGGTTTCTGTGCAGGACCGTCCCACGCGCTTATCGAGGCGGCTGCCCTTGTAAAATCCGGCGCGTACAAATGCGTGGCAGTTACAGCCGGCGGATGTACCGCGAAGCTTGGCATGAACGGAAAAGACCATGTGAAGAAAGGACTTCCGATCTTAGAGGACTGTCTGGCAGGTTTCTGTGTAATCCTGTCTGAGAATGACGGTGTGAACCCGGAGATCAACCTTGACATTTTAGGACGCCACACGGTAGGAACCGGCAGCGCTCCTCAGAATGTTATCGGCAGCCTTGTTGCTGACCCGCTTGAGAGGGCAGGGCTTAAGATCACCGATATTGATAAATTCTCTCCGGAGATGCAGAACCCGGATATCACAAAGCCGGCAGGAGCAGGAGATGTTCCGCTTGCAAACTACAAGATGATTGCTGCTTTAGCCGTGAAACGCGGCGAGTTAGACCGGAAAGAGCTTGCATCGTTTACGACAGGTCACGGCCTTACCGGATGGGCACCGACACAGGGCCATATCCCGTCAGGCGTACCGTACATCGGATTTGCAAGAGAGGATATCCTTGCGGGCAAGATGAAGAATGCCATGATCATCGGAAAGGGAAGTCTGTTCCTTGGACGTATGACCAACCTGTTTGACGGTGTTTCTTTCGTGATCCAGGCAAATACAAAGGCAGAATCCGAGCAGGCCGCAGGTGTGTCTGAGGAAGAAGTAAAAGGATTGATTGCAAAGGCTATGAAAGATTTCGCTGCATCCCTGATGGCAGAGTAAGGGGGTGGCGAGAGATGGCTAACAGTATTGAAAAGATGATTGCCGAGACTTTTATGCAGATGGCAGAGGGGCTTGAGACCGGGAGCTTTGGAAAGCGTCCGAAGGTAGCCCTTACCGGCATGGGCAGCGAGCACGGCGAGGAGAACTCTATGGCTGCTGCTGTGGAGGCTGCAAAAGACGGCATTGACGTATACTACATCGGAACCCTTGAGGCAGAGGGCGTGACAACGGTGAAAGTGGCAAATGACGAGGAAGGCCACGACAAGATGGAGGAGATGTTGAAAAGCGGCGAAGTAGACGCAGCCGTGACCATGCATTTCCCATTCCCCATCGGCGTGTCTACGGTAGGGCGCTGCGTGACTCCGGCTACCGCAAAGGAGATGTACATTGCCAACACTACAGGAACCTCAAGCACAGACCGTATCGAGGGCATGATCAAGAATGCTGTGTACGGGATTATCGCGGCAAAGGCATGCGGCAAGAAGAACCCGACCGTGGGAATCCTCAATGTTGACGGCGCACGCCAGACGGAGAAGGCGTTAAAGCAGCTTAAGGACAACGGCTATGACATCGCATTTGCAGAGTCCGGAAGGGCAGACGGCGGCTGCGTCATGAGAGGAAATGACGTGCTGCAGGCGTCGCCGGACATCATGGTAACGGATTCCCTCACCGGAAATATCCTGGTGAAGATGCTGTCCTCCTTCAACACAGGCGGCAGCTTTGAGGCTACGGGATTTGGCTACGGGCCGGGAATCGGCGAGGGCTATGAGCAGTTGGTGATGATCGTGTCAAGGGCCAGTGGCGCTCCGGTCATCGCCAATGCAATCCGCTATGCGGCGCAGCTTGTAAGAGGAAAAGTCTTCGAGGTTGCAAAGGAAGAATTTGCAGCGGTTAAGAAGGCGGGATTCAAGGAGCTGCTTGACGGGCTTAAGGCATCCCCAAAGCCGGCGGGAGCGGCGGAGGAAGTGAAAGAGCCGCCGAAGGAGATTGTGACGGCGCAGATTCCGGGAATCGAGGTCATGGACCTTGAGGATGCGGTGAAGGCGCTGTGGAAGATTAATATCTACGCCGAGAGCGGCATGGGCTGTACCGGGCCGATTATCCGGGTGTCTGAGGCGAACCTTGCGAAAGCGGAGGAAGAGCTTAAAAGGTGTGGGTATGTGAGCTGATTTTGTAATTGTCGGGATTATGGCAGTGAAAGATGAATAATTTAAGAAGTGTTCTGGTACATGAAAAAGATGTTCCGGAGCACTTTTTTGTATTGATTATCAATTGAAGGAAGAAAGTTAAATGAAATGCCGAGTTAGTAAAGGAGAAGTGTAATAAAATCAGAGATGTGTTCCAAAATATTCAAAGGGTGTTCCGGAACGCATCTTTTTATCATATTCTCCGGGGTTTATAATGATTTCATAACGGAAAAATAAAAAAAGGAGTACAAAAGTTATGGAATTGATTTTAGGCATCTTATGGGAGAAAAAGAAAGTATATATCGAGTGGCGGCAGATCGTATGTGCAGTGATTCTTGCGATTTTGCTTTCAGGATTATGCAGTTATGCAGGAAGGCAGTCAGATTACATAGAAAAACAGATGGAATATGCAGTTATGCAGGAGAAGCCGGCTGCAGCAGAATCATTGGCGGGTCTGCTGCTTTTGCCGGAAACAGAGATGGGAGCAGATGACAAAAACGGTCTTAAGATCATGACAGAAGAAACAGAAGGCAGGGTATATCCGGAGACTGCAGCAGGTCTGGGAAATCGTGCGGTAAGCTATGATGAAGCCGGAGAAGCAAAAGAAAGAGACAGAACGGACAGGACAGGTCACAGGAAAACAGAGACAAAGATAAACACGAAAAATATCAGTCCCGCACAGGGCGTGACGGTGCATGGAGAAAGCGGAACTATATCCGATACAGTGCCTGCTGTACCGGTTAATGATACAGTCGCAGGTAATACGGGGATCCTGACAGGCGGTAAGGAAGATCACAGCAAAGTTGGCGGCAGTGATACCAAAGTTGGTGTGGATGATGGAAAAGCTAAGGGAGATGAAAAGAAGGATGCTGAAGAACCGGCGGTAAAGCCGGCTGCAGGTCTGGAGATATTTCCAGGATTTCTTTCCAATGAAAAAGGGCATATTACTGGATATACAGATGTCTCGAAGTTTATGAAGGACCACCTTGTTGTATTTCCGGTGAATGCGGCATGTATCGGTATTGAAAGAAATGTGTTTAAAGGGTTGGAAGAGGATGTTTTTGAAATCTATCTTCCGGCTAATATCACATACATTGCTCCCGGTGCATTTGACGATCTGCCAAACCTTTATTATATAGAGGCAGCGAACGGGAACAGCGCATTTTATAGCGATAACGGTATCCTGTATCATCGTAGCGGGAAAGTGGCGGTATATCCAAATGGGCTGAAAGGTAACGAATCGGGTATAAAACATTGTAAGTGAGGGTAAAAGCATTACAAAAGAGCTGGCAGGAAAATAAGAGAAGTCTGTCACAGTGATGAAAGCTGTGACGGACTTTTTTATTCGCTGTTTCTTCTTCATAGAAAGTACAAATAAATACTGAGGTATATGTATTATATCAATTGGACGAAATGGCGGGGAGGGGGATATAATTAATATGAGTTATTAGATGTGCTGAATAGCATTCGTTGAGGAGGTTAAAGTTATGAGAATGCGAAAGAAACGAACAGTTTCGGTGATGCTGACACTTGCATTGACAGCAGGCTGTTTTGCGGGAACGGGGATAACTGCAAGAGCAGGGACATTCGAAGTCGGTGTATCATCGGACAAGTTGGACAGCGGCGGGGGTGAGATTACGGTAACGGCCGCCAGAGAAGAACTAAAAGATGAAGTATGGTGGACATTAGAAAAACAGATACCTGCAGCGGAAGGGGAGGAGATATACGAGACTGTAGGTGAGAAGAGGAACGTTGCAGATGTGGATGGTACTCATACAAAAACAGAATTTACTGTAGATATTCCGGAGAATACGGAAGCAGAAGATGCGGCGTACCGCATCAGAATTGCAGAAACAGATCCCTATAATCCTGAGACAGATGAGTATGCATGGGAAGAAGAGTCTGAAAAAATCGTAGTTGCAGCCCGTGCGGACGAAGGTTCAGAGGACATGACATCGGCAGGAGAGGAAGGATTGCCGGAGAATGCAGTGTCATCAGACAGCGAAACGGAGGCAGAGGACGGCCAGGTTCAGGAAAAAGATGGGCAGGCGCCGGCAGAAGAGACGCTGGAAGCGATGGCTGCAGGTGAACCGGAGGCAATGGCAGCAGAAGTACAGCCGCAGGATACAGAGGTGCCTGTATATCATAATATCCCTCCGTATCAGCGGAAAGACCTGGACAGCGCGCCATCGGTAAAAGTAAGCGGGATACGTATTGAAGAGATTGTAGGCGGCAGGGCAAACGGCGAAAAAAGACCGTACACTGCGCCGATCACATTTAAGATTGTTGATACCACAAGGCAGGAAATAGAGACAATCGTAGAGGCGAAAGACGGTGTACTTCCGGATCTGAACCTGACAGAGAACCACACCTATACGATCTACTCGCAGGATGAATCCTATAAGGTAGTAAGAGAGGACGGCAATACAGAATTTAAACTGTCGATCAATGCGTATATCTGGGTTAATAATGGCAAGATCAGGAATATCAAACAAGGGGCTGATACTTATGATTATCCGGAGTTTACGACCATACAGGTTGCCGAAAGAGCCAAAGATGAACTAAAAGAAGATGACAGACATCCGATCCACATGAAAGTATTGTATAAGAACACCGGCGTGGCTTTGGGAGGGATTAAGCTTAAGTTTGTGAGTGACAGAGAGATAATTGAAACCACAACTACAACTGGTGAAAATAATACACCTGTCGGGCGGATAAATAACGTCAATCTTTTGGAAGATGTTAACTATATCATTGTGGTAGAAAGTGATAAGTATGATATCGAGGCGTTTCCCCTTACGGTTAAAGACAAGTCGGAATACCGTACAAACAAGGGGCGTCCCGGCATAAGGTATTTTTACGACCACTCGGACTGCCACCAGGTTGAAGAGATCCGTCTTGTGGATAAAGCGGATGCTCATAAGAATGATAAGACGGTCACGAGCCTGTCAGGAAATACTACTGTTTCCGGATTCAATTTTAAAGATATCTTTATCATGGACAGGAAGCTTGACACAGTGGCAGTGAATGGCCTGGACGACAAGGATTACGATGTGGTAGAAATCAGGTCGGTCAATCCGCACAGGTGGGAGATCGCGAAGCTTGCGGCAGGGAATTTCAGGATTACAGAAAAAATCGATAACGGTAAAACAGTTCAGAAGGTCTACTATGTGGATCAGGAGAATAATCCGCATCCATTGGCATTTGAGACAGAGGGCAATACCGTAAGCTTTACAATGAACAGTTTGTCTTTGTATCCTGTTGTGTTTGAGTATGGAGACGGAGATATCGATAAAGTAAAGGAAGAGCTGGGAAAAGCAATTGAGGAAAGAGAAAAGTATACCCAGGCGGACTATACGTCAAAAAGCTGGAAAGCATACAGCGCTAAGGTTGACGAGGCGGATGTCCTGTTAAAGGCGGGGGCTTCTACATACAGACAGTTATCCTGCGCGCTTAAGAGTGTCGAGGGAACCAGAAACGGACTGGTCAGACGGGTAAATGTCGTAAAGCCGGAAACGTTAACCGCATTGGAGAAAGCCATTAAGAAAGCGGAAGCGCTCAGACAGACAGATTATACAGCAGGAAGCTGGACAAAATTCAGCAATGCACTGAAAACAGCGCAGGGACTGCTTAAGGATGAAGATGCAACAGAGACGGATTGCCAGAATGCACTTAAAGAGCTTGAGAGGACACAGACTGAGCTGGTCAGCAAGAACCCGCCGGCTACTGCAAAAGTTATAAAAGTTGCTAATGTTGCGATAAGCGGTTCTTCATATAAGATAGCAGCCGGAAGAAAGCTTCAGCTTAATGCAGAGGTAACACCTGCAAACGCATCGAATAAGGCTGTTGAATGGAGAACTTCTAATGTGAAATATGCAGCGGTAGATTCCAAAGGAAAGGTGACAACGAAAAAAGCTGGCGCAGGGAAGACAGTTAAGATCACAGCAATAGCGAAGGACGGCAGCGGGAAAAAGGGTGAGTGCCAGATTAAGATTATGAAGCATGCCGTGAAAAAGATCAGTCTGAAGGCGAAAAAGACGGTGAAAGCAGGAAAGAAGCTGACGGTGAAAGCAACGGTTAAGACAACAGGAAAGAGCGCCAATAAGAAACTGGAATGGACAAGCTCTAACACCAAATACGCGACCGTCAATTCCAAAGGAAGGGTGTCTGCGAAAAAAGCCGGAAAAGGCCAAAAAGTAAAGATAACCGCAAAGGCGACAGACGGCAGCGGAAAGAAAAAGACAGTAACAATTAAAATTAAATAAGCGGTAAAGAAAGGCTAAAGGAACAATCAATGAATAAAATAACAAAAAAGATATTAGCAGGTATATTGTCGCTGGCAATGGTGTTCGGGTGCTTCGGCGGAATTGGGACGTTGGATGTTAAGGCAATGGGTGATACGTTGAAATTAAAAGTTATAGATAAAAACACGAAACAACCGTTGGAAGGAGTAAAGTTTTATCTGCAATATGGTAAGAATGCAGAAGATAGACCAACAGAGAATGACATATCATTAGATGCGTCTGATCAAGGAGGAAATATAACATATACCCTTGAGGGCAATGAAGCATACGAAGATAATGTTTATTATATTTGTTTAGTAGCAGGTAGTCCATATGTGCTTGAGAAAAATATAGTGGTTGAATTAGATGACCCTTATGAAGAGGGGCTAGAAATTTCCAAAGTAGATGGAAAGATGCATATGTATTCGACAATTACTACAATTGAGGTTACAAATTCTAGTGTGACTGAAACAGATCCGAAACAAATTTTAAAGGTTAATACCAAGGAAGGAGAAGAGAATGTATCGGGAGTAACACTGTCTCTGTATGATGAAAATGGCGAAGAGACAACTTTAGGCAAGACAGTAAATGGCAGTATCGGATATACTCTTACTGAAGATGCAGTTGCAGGAAATTACACACTTGGAGTTGCATCTACAGAGCAAAAATATGTATGCAATCCTATACCAGTAGTTCTGGTAGATGAAAATGGAAAGGTTGTTATTTCCGCTGTGGGGAATGCGCCATATACAGGTGAAACATCGATTCCATTTGCTGTTGAAAGCATCAAAATTGAGAGTGTAACAGCAGAACCAACGACAGTTCCTAAAGAAGGAAGTGATAATATCACTCTCACTGTTAAAGGGACGAATTTACCTAATACTTTATATTATAGGAGATATAACCGGGAAGCAGTATGGATACCATTGTAGGGGGAGTGGAGATGGTTGAGGCAAAAGAAGGAACTGATAAAGAAAGAAAGATTACAGTATCATTGCCAGAAGCTGCGTCGGGTCAGAATGGGTGGAAAATTAAAGTTTATGTTGATGCAGAATGCTCTGGAGAAAATCCGGTTACAATTGCAGTAGTAGAAGGTGCAACAAAAGAACAGTTACAGGCAGCAATTGAAAAAGCGGAAGTAACAGGAATAGGAGAAAATAAAGTAGAACGGAAAGAAGAAGATTACGGACCGGATAGCTGGGCTGTATACAGTAAGGCTCTTGCCGATGCAAAAGCTCTTTTAGAAAATGAATCGGCAACAGGATTAGATTATCAGGAAGCAATTACTGCCCTTGAAAATGCGGTAAAAGCTTTGAGAATGATTCCTTCTGATGAAAAAGTACAGATTTTTAAGATTAATGTTTTGGATGAAGCAGGCATTCCGATTAGTGCAGAAGCACAGAGTAACCTGAAGTTCCAGCTTGTAAATAATGATAATAAAGGAATCGTATATGATGCTGCAATAAATGATGGAATCATTACGGTAAATGCTGATCCTGTCACCGAAGCGGGGTATTACATGGTATCCTTAAAAGATGACAGCAGATATTCATGTGTTCAGACGATATCAATCCAGTTTGCCATGGGCGGGATATCTAAGAAAATGTTTGTTAAAAGGGTATTGATTGGTGCTAACAATGTGCTTGATTTGATCAACCCAGAAACAGATCTGAACATTAAAGAAGCTGATCTGACACCGCAGGTTACCGGTGTAGAAACAGATGTCACAGCGGTCAAAAATAAAGGACAGGTAACAGTTAAGGTTAAGGGAAAAAATCTTCAGAATCTGAATCAGAATAAGCTGTATTATAAATTGTACTATGTAGAAAAAACCGGAGATTTTGATAAGCCATTTACTAAGGATGAAACCAGGATTCCGGTTGATGCGGTTGATTCTGGGGATGGGAAGACAATTACCGTTGCATTGCCTGAAAAACCGGTAGGCGCGTATGCGTGGAAAGTCAAAGTAGGGGCTTTGGAAGCGGGCGATATCATGCATTCCACTGGCGAGATCAGGATCATAGAAGATGTGACAAAAGATGATCTGCAGGCGATTATTGATGCTTACAATGACAGAGATTTCAGAAATTACGTAGATGCTACCTGGAAGGTCTACAGCGCGGCAATCGAAAAAGGTAAGACAGTTATTGAAAAAGCAGATGCAGATGATCTGGAGTATGCTATCGCGTATACAGATATTAAAGCTGCGGAGGATGGACTGGTCGTAACAGAGGGCAGGACGGCTATACGGATTAAAGCTGTGGACGAAGAGGGGAATCCGGTTTCGAAATTAATTTTCCAGATCGATACTCTGGTGCCCCGGTATTCTACGGAAACAAATAGTGAAGGAATGGCGACATATACCATGGACGGAGGAGAGAAGAATGTCGGGGGCAATATCATCTTGGCGACATATCTTGATTTCGATTATATCTGCGATATCCCTATGTACGTTGAATTTTACGCGGCCAATACCAATAGTTTGGATTATTATGTTAAGCAGTTTACAGTTAATGGAAAAAGCATTCCGTCAGGAGAGGTCGCAACCGTCACGGTAAAGAAAAAACCGGAAGCCGGAACATTGGAGAAACTGGATGAAGCGTTCAGCGAAGCAGAACAGTTGAAGAAAGAGGATTACACACCTGAGAGCTGGAAAGTATATGAAGATGCAGTTGAGGCGGCCAAAGCCTATATAAAGAGTTCGAAAGCTACGGAGACAGGGTGCAAAGAAGCCCTTGAAGCGCTTGACAGTGCGAAAACTGCACTTGTGAAAAAACCTGATGAAACTCCGGCAACTCCAAACACTCCGGAAACTCCAGCAACTCCGGCAGTCACACCGCCGTCTCCGGTTCAGACGGGCACTACAGAGACAACCAGTAAGGGTACATTTGAGGTTACAAACCCTTCAAAAAAGACTGTTACATACAAGGCTAGCAGCAAGTCGGCAAAAAAGGTGTCTATCCCGTCTGCAGTCACGATACATGGCGTCTCTTATAAAGTGACGAAGATTGACAATAATGCGTTTGCAGGCTCTAAGAAACTGACGAAGGTTACAATCCCGGCATCGGTAACAGAGATCGGGGCATCTGCATTTAAGAATTGTACAAAGCTTACCAGTGTTACAATTCCGAAAAATATAAAGAAGATTGGAAAGAATGCATTTGCAGGATGTAAAAAGATCAAGAAGATTACGATACGGTCAGGTAAGATTAAGACAATCGGCAAGAATGCATTCAAGGGTCTTTCAAAGAAGACTGTGATTAAAGTTCCTAAGAAAAAGAAAGCGGCATATAAAAAGATGTTTAAGAGAGCAGGATTCAAGGGACGTGTAAAATAAGCCAGTATTATTGTCTATTCGGTAAATCCTGCAAAGTAATTCAAAACCAGCCTATAGCAAAGCTACAGCTATAAGCTGGTTTTGTTTGGCATGGGCGGTTGACGCAGGCAATTCGATTCTTTTATTGCTAACACAAATAAACGGACATGTTTATGTAGTTTATTAATTGGACAGAAAAGCGGAAAAAGAGTTATAATAATATCAGGACTGGATAAATTGCGGGACATTTAGCATTCCCGATGCAAAGGAGGGATATTTTATGAAAGGATAATTAAGAAGAGGGGATAAGATGTATCATAAGGCTAACCAGTGAAAGACAGAAAGGAAGAAACATTATGAAGAATTATACAAAAAGGATATTAGCAGGCTTAACAGTAATAGTATTGGTTTTTGGGATTTTTACAGAGACAGGTGCAGCGGCGGATGTGGAAGAACCTGGGATAGAAGCAAGGAAGATGCCCGTCTTTGTTGAGAATATAGGAACAAAGAAGCCGGTAGCAGGTTTATATCTGATGCTTAAGGCTCCAAATGCACAGACAGAAGATATCATCTTTGACGAACCGACAGATGAAAAAGGGATGGTAACGTATGAGCCGCTTACCATAAAGAGCGGCGTAACATACACGCTCCAATCTGCTGATGAGGATGTTGAAGTTGGTACCAGAGTGACAGTTACAGGTGGAAGAGGGTATTTCGGTAATTATATTGCAAAAGTAAATGGTGCAGCTTACGCTGGTACTCTTATAAAACTTGAAGCAATAGATGACCGGAGCGATATCCCGGTAGAATCTGAGATTACTTCCATCTCTTCTTCAATTAAAGAAGTAGCTGAAGAAGGAGGAAGCACAGCGATCACTGTAACCGGTAAAAATCTTCCGGAAACAGCCTACTGTCAGCTGTGGCTTGAAACTGAAAATGGAAGTCAGGATAAAGTAGGGAGCCTTCAGACAGTAACAATGACAGGTAATGCGTCAGAAAGGGAATTCACTGTAGAAATCCCCTCATCTTCGGGTTATGAGGGAGCTGCTAAGTGGATCGTCAGGGTATCTCTGGATGCAAAAGGTACGCAGGGCTGGGACGCGGCAGCAATTACGATCAATAAATAGAAAAATGAAAAGACACGGTAAGATGACTTGTGTTTTTTGATAGGACTGACTCCTTTTTGGTAAGAATGAGGGTATTATGATTCTTACGGAAAAGGAGTATTTTTTCAAGAAAACTTTCACAGGATACTTATTAATCAAAAAAGGGGTGTGATTTTCCTAAGCACAGTGCTATAATGAAAAAATATGATGTAAGGAAAACAAATATTGTAAACAAGGAAAACAATGTTGGAGTATGGCATGAATATGAAAAATATCGAAGAGACGGCAAAAGAAACAGAAAATACAGCATTGGATGAAAGGAAGTCGGAAGCGTCCGCGCATCCGGACGAAGACGTTAAACAGGTAGTTGATTTTGCACTGGAGGCAGGGAGGATCCTTTTGAAAAACGGAGGCGAGATCTTCCGGGTAGAGGAGACGATCACAAGAATCTGTCAGCATTTCGGCGTGGAACATGTGGATATCTTTACGCTGAGCCATGGGATATTTGTCAGTGCTGAGAATGAGACGGGGGATGTGTACACCAGAGTGAAGCATATCCCGCTGTCAGGAGCGCATCTGGGTATCGTTGCGGAGGTCAACGAACTCTCAAGGCAGATTGCAGAGGGCAAAGTGACTATTTGCGAGGCAAAAGGAAGACTTGAAAAGATTGAACGCACGCCGCCCAGCAGGGCCAGATTCCAGGTGCTTGGAGCCGGCATAGGAGCAGCCTGCTTCGGCTATCTCATGGGAGCAACCCTGACGGAGAGTGTTGTGACATTTTTCATCGGGTGTCTTGTGTACCTGTGGGTGCTTCTTGCCAAACGCTGTCAGCTTTCAAAGATTGTCATCAATATCGCCGGAGGCATACTGCTTACGCTGTGTGCTATCTTTGCGACACATCTGAGTACCGCTGATATGGTGCTTGGACTTCAGGGAATGATCATCGGGGCGATCATGCCGCTGATCCCGGGGATGGCATTTACCAATGCGATCCGCGATATTGCCGACAGCGACTTTTTGTCGGGAACGGTGCGGATGATGGACGCGCTGATGGTATTCGTGTACATAGCCGTGGGCGTGGGCATTGTACTGATGACTTACAATAACATGACAGGAGGATTCATCTTATGACAACGCAGGAAATATTAAGCAATGTCTTTTGCTCCTTTATGGGGACAGTGGGTTTTGCCATCATGTATAATGTCCCGAAGAAATATTATCTCGGATGCGGCGTTACCGGGATGGCCGGGTGGATCATGTATCTGATCGTGAACGGACAGAATTACATGACTTCCTCTGTGGCTTCGTTTTTCGGAGCGTTTGTGGTCGTGCTGATGTCGCGGATACTGTCTGTGCGGATGAAGTGTCCGATAACGATATTCCTGATATCGGGGATATTTCCGCTTGTACCGGGTGTGGGTATATACAATACAGTCTATTATATAGTTACGAACCAGCTGACACAGGCGGCGATCAAGGGAATCGAGTCTGTAAAGATCGCTTTTGCCATCGTGATGGGTATTGTGATCGTTGTGTCTGTGCCAAGACATGTATTTCAGCGTGTTTATTGCTGGTTTGTTGAAGGAAAGGATTGAAGCGTCTGAATAAATTGTGATACAATGTAGTTACTATGAACAAAAGAAGGAGGGATTTTTGTGATAGCTAAGACATTGCTCCAGATTTTACAGGAAAGTAAGTATACTACCGTATTAAGCGGCTATGCCATGCTGGAAGAGAGCGGTTACCCGGCGATCCGGGACGGTGAAGCGTCATATGATATTGAACAGAAATATGGTTATTCGGCGGAGGAGATGCTTTCCAGTTCATTTTACACCGCCAGGACAGAACAGTTTTTTTCTTTTTATCGCAATGAGATCCTGAACGCCCTTGACAAGCCACCGGGAAAGGGCTTTTATGAGATGGCCGAGTTGGAAAGAAGAGGGCTTTTTAACTGCATTATCACAAGAAGGATATTCGGACTGCCGGAGACAGCGGGATGTAAGAATGTCATTAACCTGCACGGAAGCGTCTATGTCAATTATTGTCCGCGCTGTAAGAAGCATTATTCTGTAGATTATGTGCGGAGCTCGAGGCGGGTTCCCATCTGCGAGGACTGCAGTACGGTTGTCCGTCCGGGCATCTGCCTGTTCGGGGAGATGGTGGATAACCAGGTGATCACCAGAGCAGCGGAGGAAGTGCAGAAGGCGGATGTGCTGCTTGTGCTGGGGACGAATCTGCGGACACAGCTCTGTGCAAGGCTTGTACAGTATTATGAGGGACAGAAGCTTGTCCTGGTGAAGGAGGAGCCGCATTTTTCAGACCGCTATGCGGACGTGGTGGTGAATGAGAGAGTGGATGATACTCTGGAAAAAATTATTAAGGAATTAGGAGAATAATCATGAGTAAAGTGAGAACAAGGTTTGCACCGAGCCCTACCGGCAGGATGCACGTTGGCAATCTGAGGACAGCACTGTATGCCTATCTGATCGCAAAGCATGCGGACGGAGATTTTATGCTCAGGATAGAGGATACAGACCAGGAGCGTTTTGTGGAAGGAGCGCTTGAGATCATTTATCATACCCTGGAGGAGACAGGGCTTGTCCATGACGAAGGACCGGATAAGGACGGCGGAGTGGGCCCCTATGTTCAGAGCGAACGGAATGCATCAGGGATTTACCTGGAGTATGCGAAGAAGCTGATTGATCAGGGAGACGCCTATTACTGCTTCTGCGGCAAAGAGCGTTTGGAGGCATTAAAGAGCAGAGTGTCAGAAGACGGCGGCACGGAGATCGTAGTTTATGATAAACATTGTCTCTCACTGAGTAAAGAGGAAGTGGAGAAGAACCTGGCAGAGGGAAAGCCGTATGTTATCCGTTTCAATATGCCGATGGAGGGGACGACTACATTTAACGATGATATCTACGGGGATATCACTGTTCCCAACGAGGAGATGGAGGATCTGATCCTGATCAAATCAGACGGGTATCCTACTTATAATTTTGCAAATGTTGTCGATGACCATCTGATGGGGATCACGCATGTGGTGCGGGGGAATGAATATCTTTCTTCAGCGCCGAAGTACAACCGGATCTATGAAGCTTTTGGCTGGGAGATCCCGACTTATGTGCACTGTCCGCTGATCACTGATGAGAATCATAAAAAGCTGAGTAAACGGTGCGGTCATTCTTCTTACGAAGATCTGATCGGGCAAGGCTTTGTGACGGAGGCGGTTGTCAATTATGTGGCGCTGCTTGGCTGGTGTCCTTCTGACAATCAGGAGATCTTCTCACTCGAAGAACTGGTGAGGGAGTTTGATTACCGCCATATGAGCAAATCTCCGGCAGTGTTTGATATTGTGAAGCTTAAGTGGATGAACGGCGAGTATCTGAAGGCGATGGATCCTGACCGGTTTTACGCCATGGCAGAGCCGTATATCAGAGAGGTGATCACGAAGGATTATGATTTGAAGAAGATCGCTGGTCTGGTGAAGACAAGGATTGAAGTATTTACCGATATCAGAGATCAGATTGATTTCTTTGAGACACTTCCTGAGTATGATACGGCGCTGTACTGCCACAAGAAGATGAAGACAGATGAAGAGAAATCCCTTGAGGTACTGAAGGACGTTCTTCCGCTTTTGGAGGCACAGGAGGATTTCAGCAATGATGCTCTGTTTGAGATGCTGAAGAAATATGTGGAGGAGAAGGGCGTAAAGGTGGGCTTTGTTATGTGGCCGTTAAGAACTGCAGTGTCAGGCAGACAGAGTACACCGGGCGGAGCTACAGAACTTATGGAGATTCTCGGAAAAGAGGAGTCATTACTACGCATCCGCAGAGGAATCGAGTTATTAAGTTAAGGAGTGTCTATGAGTCTTAATGAAGCTCAGAAAGCAGCAGCAGCTCATTTCAGAGGACCGTGTTTGGTCCTGGCTGGTCCCGGTTCGGGGAAAACACTTACGATTGCAAAGAGAATAGAATATCTGATCAGGGAATATAAGGTAAGGCCAGAAGAAATTCTGGTCATTACCTTTACTCGGTATGCGTCCGGAGAGATGAAAAAAAGATTCTGCCAGATCATGGGAGCGGAGGAATACCCGGTTAACTTCGGCACTTTTCACTCGGTTTATTACTGGATCTTAAAATGGGCATACGGGTTGAATAATATGGCTCTTCTTTCGGACAGAGAGAAATATGCCATACTCCGCCGGGTCGCGCTCAGACAGGAAGAGGATCCTTTTAAAGATCAGGAAGAGGATTATCTTAAAGGGCTGGCAGAGGAGATAGGACGTGTCAAAAATAACCGGACGGATATCGCATCTTACAGTCCTGAAGGCTGTAAGAAGGAAGAGTTTAGAAAAGTATTTCTTGCTTACGAAGAGGAAAAAGAAAGGCTTAAAAAGATAGATTTTGAGGATATGCTCGTGATGTGCTGCCGCCTGTTTGAGGAGAGAAAAGATATCCTGAAGAAATGGCAGCAGAAGTTCCGGTATATTCTGATCGATGAATTTCAGGATATCAACCAGATTCAGTATGATGTTATCCGTATGCTGGCAGAGCCGGAGAACAATCTGTTCGTTGTCGGGGACGATGATCAGTCCATCTACGGTTTCCGGGGAGCGAAGCCGGGTATTATGATGGACTTTAAAAAGGATTATCCGGATGCAAAGCAGCTTCTTCTGGATGTGAATTACCGTTCCGGAGGACACATCGTCAAAGGGGCGCTCAGAGTCATTTCCCATAATAAAGAAAGATATGAAAAAAAGATTCGCGCCTTTAAGGACGGGGATAAGAAGATACAGGTAAGGGTGCTTGAGGATCCGGCGGCGGAGAGTCTGTATGTCTTAAAAAGGATCGGGGAGCTTTTAGAGGGAGGAACCTCTGAGAAGGAGATTGCGGTCCTGTTCAGAACGGCGTCCGATGCGCGGGTACTGGCAGAGGAGCTTTTGAAGCGGCGGATTCCGTTTTTTATGAAGGAGAAGCTGTATAATATCTATGACCATTTTACCGCACAGGACATGATCAGTTATTTCCGGCTGGCCGAGGGAGATACAGACAGAAAACATTTTTTAAGAATCGTAAACCGTCCCAACAGATATATCGGGAGAGACAGCATGAGCGAAGGTCATGTTTCCTTTGAGAGCCTGCGGAATTTTTACTGTGATAAACGATGGATGATGGACCGTATTGACCAACTGGAATGGGATATACAGATGCTTGGCGGGAAAACGCCTTATGCGGCTATTCAGTATATCCGGAAAAGTATCGGGTATGATGATTTTTTGAAGGACTATGCAGAGTATCACAGACTTGATCATGAAAATCTTGCGGAGACGCTGGATAAGATACAGGAGTCGTCGAAGATCTATGCGACTATGGAAGAATGGATATCCCATGCGGAGAACTACGGGGAGCAGCTATTGAAAAAACAGAGACTTTCGGGCGGACAGGAAGAAGAAGGAATTGCGCTCCACACTATGCATGGGGCAAAAGGGCTTGAGTTTGACACCGTCTTTATCATCGGTGCGGGCGAAGGTACCATGCCTTACAGAAAAGCAAAGCTCGAAAAGGAGATCGAGGAAGAGCGCAGATTATTCTATGTTGCCATGACAAGGGCTAAGAGAGAGCTTATTATCACCTGTACGAAAGAAAAGAACGGGAAAAATATATCCTCTTCACGGTTTGTTTACGAATTGGCAGGTAGTCAAAATGGAAAAAATGATGTAAAATAAAACAGGTATGTAATATTATGTCGCAGGAGGAAGCTATTGTAATGAAGAAGAGAATATTTGCGGTGTTGGCGGTTGTGCTGGTCTGTATGGCAGGAATATATGGATGCAAAAAACATGTCGGGACACCGGAGGATAATGCGGCTTCCGGCGAAGAAAGCGAGGAAAGCAGCGAGGCCGGACAGCAGGAGAAAAAACTTATCGGGTTCAGTGTCATTGACATGAAAAATCCATATTTTATCACACTGGAGAATGCTACCCGGGAGGCGGCAGAGGATATGGGATATGAGTTCTTGATGGAGGACCCCGGAACAGATCCCAAGGAGCAGGCGGTGCAGATCCAGGAGATGATCGATAAGGGGATATCTGCGATCATCTTAAGTCCGGTGGACTGGGAGAAGATCACCCCGTCTCTTCAGACGCTTAAGGAGGCAGGGGTCAGGATCATCAATGTCGATACACAGGTGAAAGAGATGGATTATGTGGATGCCTATATCGGTTCTGACAATTACAGCGCCGGCTATATCTGCGGGGAGGATCTGATCGGGAAATGCCCGGAGGGGGGAAAGATAGCCATATTGGAATGTCCCACGCAGAATTCCATCAATGACCGCATTACAGGATTTGAGGAAGCGATATCCAAGGCAGAGAAGGGTTTTGAAGTGGTGGCCCGGGCAGACACTACGGGAGAATTTGAGCGTGCCCTTGAGGAGTCTGAGAAGATGCTGGACGAATATCCGGATATTGTTGCTATTATGTGCGGAAATGATCAGATTGCCGTGGGAGCGACCACATCGGTGAATGTTGCCAGAGCAAAGGAGGTGCTTATCTACGGGGTAGACGGCTCGCCGGATATTAAAAAGGAGCTTCAGAAGCCCGATACACAGATAGCCGGTACGGCGGCACAGTCCCCGATCCATATCGGGCAGGAGGCGGCTAAGATCGCGGACCGTATATTGACGGGACAGAAGTATGAAAAGGAAACTTATGAGGAAGTGTTTATGATTAACAAGGATAATGTTGGTATGTATGGAGTGGATGGCTGGCAATAGTATCCGGAAAGGAGACAGATGCGAAAAGTACAAGGAAGACCGTTACCGTTAGGAGTTACAGTGACAGGAGATGAGGTGAATTTTTCTGTACCTGTGACAGGAGGGAAAGAGTGCAGCCTTTTAATGTATCATCCGGGAAAGACAGCGCCCTTTGCAGAGTATCCCATGGCAGACAGTGTCGGGGAAGTGCATTATATGGCATTGAGAGATATAGGTAAGAGAGATTATGAATATAATTATATGATAGACGGGGAGGTTGTCACTGACCCCTATGCCAGAGCGCTGGCGGGGAAGGCAAGATGGGGGAAAGAGACAGACAGGAGAGAGCATGAGGTGAGAGGCGTTATCTGTCGTGAGGCTTATGACTGGGAGGGAGACCATACACTGAAGATCCCCTGGAATAAAGTGGTTGCTTACAGTCTTCACGTGCGGGGTTACACGAAAGATCCTTCATCGAGAATAAAGAAAAAAGGCAGTTTTGAAGGAGTCGTAGAAAAACTGCCGTATCTTAAAGAACTGGGGATCAATCAGATCCACTGTATGCCGGTCTATGAATTTGAAGAGTGCGGGCTTAAGTGCAATTACTGGGGGTACGGTGCAGCGTTCTGCTTTGCGCCGAAGAGCGCTTACGCGTCGGACGGCGACGGAGTGCGCTCGTTGAAAAATACGGTAAAGGCGTGTCATAAGGAGGGAATAGAAGTAGTTCTTGAGATGCCTTTTGACAATAGTATCCCAAGACAGATGATGGCGGAATGTCTGCGTTATTATATGATGGAGTATCATATTGACGGATTTATCCTGAATCCGTCGGTGGCGCCTGTGGATGTGATCTGCCAGGACCCGTTTTTGAAGAGGACAAAGATCATGTACCATCAGACGGGCTTTCAGAATGTGATGCGGCGCTTCCTCAAAGGGGATGAGGGGATGGTTTCTGATGTTATCTACTGGCTTCGCCACAATTCTGAGTCAGACGGGACATTTAACTATATTGCGAATCATACAGGTTTTACGCTTAATGATCTTGTCTCTTATGACAGCAAGCACAATGAAGGAAACGGTGAGAACAATCAGGATGGGCCGGACTATAACTTCAGTTGGAACTGCGGTGCGGAAGGACCGAGCCGGAAGAAAGAGATCAAAGCGTTAAGGGACCGTCAGATCAGAAATGCATTTCTTTTGACATTGCTGGCCCAGGGGACGCCGTGTATACTGGCGGGAGATGAGTTTTACAATTCCCAGAAAGGGAATAATAATGTCTATTGCCAGGATAACCCGACGGGCTGGGTGAACTGGAACGGACTTTTGAGGGAATCAAAGCTTCATGACTTTGTGAAAAAGATTATTGAGATACGCAGGACATACGGGGTATTCTGCCCGGAGAAAGAGATGCTCGGCGCGGACAGGATCGGCTGCGGTGTGCCGGATGTCTCCTACCACGGAGAAAGTGCATGGCGGGTGCCGTCGGAAGTATCAAGCAGGCAGCTCGGGGTATACTACAGCGGAGATGCATGTGACGGCAAAGACTGTTATGTAGTGTATAATATGCACTGGCTTGCTCACACCTTTGCTCTGCCTGCGCTTCCGAAGGAGAAAAAATGGCATATTCTTGCTGCGACAGACGGCATTGCCGAGAGCGATGAGCCGGTGAAGAATCAAAAACGTATCGAGGTGAAGGCCAGGACAATTGTGATCCTGGCGGGAAAGTAATATGGGACTTAATTCCTTTCAACTGAAATGTATTGCGGTCATCACGATGATCATTGACCATACGGGAGCTGTACTGTTCCCGGAAAATCTGATACTCAGGTATATCGGAAGAATCTCTTTCCCGATTTTTTGCTTTTTGCTTGTAGAGGGGTTCTTCCATACGAGAGATGCCTTAAAATACATGCTGCGCCTTGGAGTGTTTGCGGTGATATCTGAGATACCTTATGATCTGGCATTTTGGGATACGGCGCTCGAATTTGAACATCAGAATGTATTTTTTACGCTGCTGATCGGCGTTGTGATGATGTATGCTCTGGAAAAGAGCCCGGAATGGCCGGTACAGGCGGCGGAGGTGCTGTTGGCGATGTGGGCGGCAAGCTTTCTTAGTTCGGATTACCGGTTTAAGGGGATTTTGCTCATCGCCGTCTATTACTTCCTCCGGGAAAAGAAAACAGCGAAGCATGCGGCCGGGGCAGCATGGAATCTGCTTTGGGGAAAGATCCAGATGTACGGGGTGCTGGCGACAGTTCCTCTTGCCTTTTATAACGGGGAGAAGGGGGCATCTATGAAATATTTTTTCTATCTGTTTTATCCCGCGCATCTGCTCGTGCTGTATGGGATTCACAGCATAGTGCAGGCTTTGCTGTAATAAAGGACGGAAATATTGACAAATAAAAAACAAACAGGAGAATTTGTTATGAAGATACTGGGGCATTTGCACACCATTAACCATCACAAGTTTTTAGTGATGAAGCACTGTTTTAAGGTGGGTTTATATAAGCAGGGGCTTCTTCATGATCTTTCCAAATATTCCCCTGCGGAATTTATTGTGGGCTGCAGGTATTATCAAGGGACGAGGAGCCCGAATAATGCGGAGCGGGAGGCTACAGGATATTCAAAGGCGTGGCTTCACCACAAGGGACGCAATAAGCATCATTACGAATACTGGATCGACTACAGCGTCAATAAGGAAGAAGGTATCGTAGGACAGAAGATGCCGGTGAAATATGTCGTGGAGATGTTCATGGATCGGGTAGCTGCCTCTAAGACTTATCAGGGCAGTGCATACACGGACAGTCATCCGCTGGAATACTATGAGAACGGAGCCGGAAAGCTGGGGAGGATGATTCATCCTGAGACAGCGGCCCTTCTTCATTTTCTTTTAAAAATGCTTGCCAGCGAGGGGGAAGAAAAGACCTTTCGGTATATTAAAAAACGTGTGTTAAGAAAAAAGTAATGAAGCAGAGGCGGTCAGGAAAATATTACTATGCAGAACAATAAGCTAAATAAACTTGCGTTGAAAGCAGGGATTTTTTACATTGTGGGCCAGCTTTTTATACGCGGGATCACATTTCTCACCACGCCGGTCTATACGCGGCTTTTATCCAGGGCACAGTATGGGGAGATCAGGATCTATGAATCCTGGCTTCTTATTATGGTACCCGTAATGTCGTTATGCCTCTGGCGCAGTGTAGACCGGGCAAAGTATGATATGGAAGAGAGATATAATGAATATGTGTCCAGTGTGCAGGCACTTTCCTATCTCTCGATCTTTGGCTTCTTCGGCCTTTGTATGCTGTTTAAGCCGCAGGTGCAGAAGTTCTGGGGCATGACGGATGTGATGTTTTACATGGCATTTTTATATGTTTTCGGATATACCAGTATCCTGTTCATGCAGCGGCGCGAAAAACAGATGATGCGTTATAAGGCGAGCATATTGATTACGACGGTGACCATTGTTCCGGCAACAGTATTATCCATTCTTTTTATCTGCTGGGGACGGATAAACGGATATCTGGATAAGCTGGTGGAGCTCAGGATATGGGGATTTTACGTGCCTCAGGTGATCGGCGGGTTTATCGTAGCAGTCCTTCTGTGGAGACAGGGGGGACGGCTGATCCAGACAGAGTACTGGAAATATGCTTTGCAATACAGTCTTCCGCTGATTCCGGAGGCTCTTTCCATTCAGATCATGAACCAGGCGGATAAGATCATGATCCAGTTTTTGGTGGGATACGATTATACAGGGATATTTGCACTGGGCACGACGATCTCTTTTATTATATGGATCGTGGAGGATTCGGTATGGAATGCTTTTTTGCCGTGGATGTATGAAAAGATATCCCGGGATGAGATGGAGGATATTGAAGCGCCGTGGACAGTTCTTATGCATGGTTTCGGAATCATGTCATGGTTTCTTGTGGCGCTGGCGCCGGAGATCGTCGCTGTACTTGGTTCGAGAGAGTACCATACAGCGGTATTCCTGATTGCGCCTATGGTGACCGGGACGCTGCTTAGGTTTTACAGCTACATCTATACGGCGATCCAGAACTATTACAAAAAGACTGCCTGCGTGGCGGCGGGAACAATACTTACCATGGTGATCAATGTGATCCTGAATTATGTATGTATCTTACGGTTCGGGTATATGGCCGCAGCTTACACTACTGCTGCAAGTTATTTTATCCTGCTGGTTCTCCAGGGATACCTGGAAAAAAAGGTTGCCGGCAGGAGAGTGGTCTCAATAAAAAAGAGCGTGATAATATCCGGGATATATCTCGCTCTTAATCTTATCACAATGGAATTGTTCGCCTTACAGTGGTATGTAAGGTATCTTGTCATCCTTGCGGTAACCGTTCTTGCGACAAGATGGATCCTGCCGCAGTTTTTGAAGGTAGTGAAGGATTTCAGGAAATAAAGTGCCGGCTTTCTGGTCAGTCAACGGTGATCTCAATGTTTTTCAGTGCATTGTTAAGCTCATCTACTGCCTGTTTTAAGGTGGTTCCTTTTGTGATCACATGGCCGATGCGGTGAGGCCCTACATGGAATTTACAGACATGATCGCCGGGCCTGCAGTCAAATTGTACATCATAGATATTCGGGTTTTTCGGATTCTTATCCGTCTGTTCCCTGATGATGCCGTCTTTCTCGCTCATCAGCAGCATGCTTGCATTGGGAACCGCATGGGCATCACATTCAAAAGAGACATCTTCGCCTAAAGAACAGCGCAGTATCTTTTCGTAATAATCAAAACCATAATAGATGGATACCAGTTCGGCGAGACAGGTTGCACCGGACCGTCCGCCGATCTCAAGGACATAAGTTTTGCCGTCCTTCAGGATGAAATCAGCGTTGATTGCGCAATTGTTAAGCCCCATTGCATGGATGGCGGCGGTAAGCTGCTGCCTGGCATCTTCGATCACGGCGGCATCGAGTTCATAAGGAGCGAAATGTCCGATGGGTACGCCGGTATCGCCTTTGAATACATAATCGCCGTGGGGCAGGATGAAAGCAACTTCTCCCCGGTATACGAATGCCTGCGCACCGAACTCCTCTCCCTCTATAAATTCTTCCACGATATAGTAATCAGATCTGGTATTTTCCCTGACATTTTCAATGGCTGCCTCAAAGCTGGCTTCGGAGTCAACCTTTACGATTCCGCGGCTTCCTGAGGAGTCAACGGATTTGAAGATGAGCGGGAAGTCTAAGCCTGCCACACGGGAGGATACGTCTTCGGCATCAAGAGGGATCTCCCGGAACTTGGCGGTTCTGACACCGTGTTCTTCGTATTTTGACTTCATCAGAAGCTTATTGGCGGCGACCTGTGCGGCATCAAAGGAAAGGCCGCATAAGTTCAGCTCGTCACAGAGCTTGCCGATCGTGATCACTGCCACATCTGTGCCGGCGGTTACGACACCGTCGATCTGCTCGGCTCTGGCGATCTCGAGAAGCCTGCCGTAATCCGTTGTGTTCTCATAGTATACTTTGTCAGCCAGTTCAAAACCGGGGTAATTGCCCGGGATGCTGACCACAATGGAATAGATGCCGAGTTTTCTTGCTGTTTTGATGAGCGGGACCTGATAGATGCCTGCACCAAGAATCATAATTTTTTTCATGCTAAGAGTCCTCCTTCTGAGTATATATTTTTCTGACCACAAACTGCGGATAACGGCTCATACCGAGGAACATTCTGCCCAGATATTCGCCGATCAGTCCCATGAACAAAAGATTGATCCCTGAGAAAAAGCAGACGGCAACCATCATAGACGGCCAGCCGATCGCCATGGACGGGACCATAAGCTTTCGGATCACGACGAAAGCGGCGCCGAAGATGCCTAACAGGGAAAAGATATATCCGCAGTAGGTAGCAAGCCGCAGGGGGACAATGGAATATCCCATGATATTGGACCAGAGTCCGATGAGTTTTTTAAAAGTATAGTTGGAAGTCCCGACTTCCCGTTCAAAATGCTTTACCGGGACGCTGCTGATATTGCGCGTCGTCCGGAGAAACAGTCCTTGAAGATGGGTATACTGGCTTTTGTACTGAATGACATAATCACGGATAAACCTGCGGATGATCCAGAAACTTGAGGTCTTCATATCCTTCGGCTTTCCGATCAGGATACGCACGGACAGATAATTCACATAGCTTCCGAAATTGCGGAACAGGCTGTGTTTTTTCTGGGGATAGTAACCGTATACGATATCATATCCCTTGTCAAATTCTTCAAAGAGAACAGGAAGCTGGGAAGGATGTGTCTGCATATCGTCATCCATTGCAATAAGGACTCCGCCTTCTGCATAGTTAAGTCCGGCCATCACTGCATTATGCTGGCCGGAGTTTTTGGCAAGTTCCACGATCTTTACGCAGGCATGATCATCAGCAAGGGCTTCCAGTTCGCGCACGGTAGCTCCGCCGTCAGGGGAAAAATCATCCACCAGCACAAATTCATAAGGGGTTCTTTTCTGCTTTTCCATTTCCTGTATCGTAAGTTCTACTACCTTGCGGATCGTCTTTGAAGAATTATAGCAGGGTATAATAATTGAATATAACATCTCTTTTTTTGTGTTCTCCTGTAATTATTGATAAAATTCTGTTATCTTTCTGCATACGAAGCGGACATCTTCTTGCTTTAAACCGTAATACATCGGCAGCCTTAACAGCCGTTCGCTTTCTTTCGTCGTATAGACATCTTCTCCGCAGAATCTCCCGTAAAGGCTCCCGGCCGGAGCGGTATGGAGCGGAATATAGTGAAAAACGGAAAAAATGTTCTGTTTTTTCAGGTAGTCGATCAGTGCAGTACGTTCTTTTAAACCGGTGGTTTTTATGTAAAACATATGTGCATTATGCTTACATCCGTCCGGAACGACCGGAAGAGAGAGCTTTCCGGCCTCTTTAAGAGGAGAGAGCAGTTCATAGTACAGGTTCCATGATGCCATACGGTCGTTGTAGATCTCTGCCGCCTGTTCAAGCTGGGCATACAGATACGCGGCATTCAGCTCACTTGGGAGATAGGAGGAGCCCGCAGATACCCAGGTGTACTTATCGATCTCACCGCGGAAGAATTTACTGCGGTTCGTTCCTTTTTCGCGGATGATCTCAGCTTTTTCAATCATATCTTTATCGCGGATCAGAAGACATCCGCCTTCGCCCATACTGTAGTTTTTCGTTTCAAGAAAGCTAAAGCACCCGAAATCACCGATCGTGCCTAAGGGGCGTCCTTTGTATTCAGACATGACTCCCTGGGCGGCATCTTCTATCACTTTTAAGCTGTATTTTTCTGCTATCTGCAGGATCTTGTCCATCTCGCAGGATATACCGGCATAGTGTACAGGAACGATGGCTCTTGTCTTCGGAGTGACGGCTGCTTCGATCAGATTCTCATCGATGTTCATGGTATCCGGCCGGATGTCGACGAATACGATCGAGGCTCCGTTTAAGACGAAGGCATTGGCAGTAGATACAAAGGTGTAGGATGGCATGATCACCTCATCCCCTGGCTTTATATCGCAGAGCAGGGCGGCCATTTCCGTGGCATGTGTGCATGAGGTGGTAAGAAGCGCCTTTGCCGTATGTGTGTGCACCTCTATCCATTCATTGCATTTTTTCGTAAATGCTCCGTCGCCGCAGATCTTGCGGTTTTCGATTGCCTGTGCGATATATTCACTTTCCTTCCCTGTACATGGCGGAATATTAAATTTAATCATTTTTATTTCTCCTAAAATATTCTTTACTTTTTCATTTTAATACGTCTTCGCCGGATAATCAAGGCTATGATAAAAATAACGATTCCTGCAGCAGAAAGGCAGAGAGAGGCCGTGATGCCCGGACGGCGGAATTCGAGCCTGATGTCATGGTCTCCCGGTTCAAGAAAAAGTCCGGAATACATGAGATTCGCTTTTTTAATGTCTGTTTCTTTTCCGTCTACATAGGCAGTCCATCCTTTTTGGTAAGGGATGCTTAAAACAAGGAGTTTATCTTTATCTAAAGAGATATTTCCGGTGATCGTATTGGAATTTATCTCTATGTTTTCCAGTTTGTTTTCGGTCAGTTTTTCGATGCGGGAAGCATAGTTATCCATAGGCTGACAGTACACTTTTAGAGAATTGACAGTAAACTTACCGGTTTCATTGAAAGTGACGGTGCAGCTGCCGATTGCTTCTTTGCGGTAGCCCATATTGAACAGGTAGATATCCTGTCCGGTGCTGTAGGTGTGATTGCTGGAGCGGAAATCAAGATTACGGCTGAAGGAACCGCAGGAAATATCTATATTGATCATGCGCTGTCCATTATTTGCCGTTGGATTTAAGCTTCCGTCAAACACAAGGTAG
>CATLEM010000016.1 GCA_949916155.1 uncultured Dorea sp. | reverse complement strand
GGAGGATTATTTATGAACAACAAATTACAGCAGTATTTTCCTGTAATCCGGACGAAAGACGAGATTATGGAGAAAATCGAAAATGACGAGAGTTTGAAGATGACATTTTATCATTGGACAGAGGAATAGAGACAGGAATTTCTGGATTTCTGCACTGGCGTCAGAGGCGTTAAGATCATGTATGATTTTGCCGGCAAGGAAATCCTCAATCCCGAGTATAATCCTGAGCGGGTGGAGGAACTGTTATCTCTGCTATTAGGGCAAAAAGTTCATATTGTGGAGGTATTGCCCGGTGACAGTACCCGTATTGCCGATGAGGCATCCCTTGTAATTATGGATATTGTCGTGCAGTTAGGAGATGGAAGCCTCTTGACATCTTCCGGGAAATTAAGCAAAATAAAGACAAAACAATCAAGATTGAAAACAGGCTGGATGCATGGCTGGCCTTTATGTGCATGGACGAGCCGGATGCGATTATCTCTATTATAGAACGATACCCGGATTTTAAGATTATGTACGAGGAAGCGTATGCCATCTGCCGGAATGTTGAAGAGGTGATGAGTATGTTTTCAGAAGAACTGCGGGAGTTGGACCGGAATACAGTGCAGCTTATGATTGATGAGATGCAGGAAGAGATTGATGAGATGCAGAAAGAATTGAATCAGAAAAAACGTGAATTAAATGGAATTAGTCAGGAGCTGGAGAAGAGCAACCAGGAACTGGAGAAGAGTTTAGAACAGAGCAGACAGCAGTTGGAACAGAAAGACCATAAAATAGAGGAATTGGAACGGGCATATCAGGAAGTGCTTGAACGGCTTTCAAAACTTGAAGAAGGGTAGTATTATAGTATATATTGTGCGATTTCTGAATAGTTCCATACAAAAAAACGAGGGCATATCGTCCCTCGTTTTTTTGTATGCTTAATTATAAAAATTATTAATATATTATAGACAAATAATTCATTTTTTAAAATGATTAAGGTGTGATATAGTCTAATTAGTTAATAAAGTAAGAGAAAAATAAGAATTATGGGGCTGCAATATGGTAAATGTGCACAAATTGTAAATGGAGAAGCAAACGGAGGAAGGAGATGTCAGATGGATGCAAAATTCTTGATTTCAGGCGATACAGCGGTTTCGGTTCAGCTTGGAGATGAAATCAGCCTGGAGGTTAATCAAAAGGTACGGGGGCTTTTCGAAGAGTTGACGAAGAAGCCGATTGACGGGGTTACAGAGATGGTACCTACTTACGCATCGCTTATGGTTCATTATCGGCCGCAGGTAATACGGTATAAGGAGCTGAAAGAAGAGATTGAAAAACGGCTTGAAAACTTAGAAGAGGTAAAAGAAACAGAGGGAATCGTTAAGGAGATTCCGATCTGTTACGGCGGAGAACTGGGACCTGATTTAGAGGACTGCGCGAGGTTTGAGAATGTGTCGGTTCAGGAGTTTATCCGGATGCATTCAGAGCATGAATATTATACATATATGCTTGGATTTGCACCGGGACACGCATATGCGGCAAGGTTTGAGGAGCCGTTTCATTTTAAGAGAAGAGAGTCGCCGAGAGTGAAGATTGCGGGGCAGTCTATCGTGGCGCAGCTTAACCTTTCCAATCTGATCCCGTTCCCGCAGCCCTGCGGATGGAATATCTTAGGCGGAACGCCCCTTGCTGTCTGTGATTATTCTAAAGAAGATCCGTTCCTGGTACATGCGGGAGACTGGTTCAGATATGTTCCGGTCAGCAGGAGAGAATATGACAAGATCAAGGAAGATGTAAGAAAAGGAACTTACCGTGTGAAGACCTATAAGAAAGGGGTGAAGTAGATGGGAATCGTGGTTGAAAATCCCGGCATCCTTACGACGGTTCAGGACGAGGGGCGGTTCGGATATCAGCAGTTCGGCGTGTCTCCGGCTGGCCCGATGGATACGAAATCATTTTATCTGGCGAATATACTGGCAGGCAACAGCCGCGGGGAAGGCGCGCTTGAGATGACCTTTCAGGGGGCGTCGCTCCGGTTTGAACAGGATAATATCATCGCTGTTACAGGGGCGGATATGTCACCTAATATTGACGGTACTCCTGTTCCTATGTATCAGGCGGTTTTAATTCACGCAGGTTCTGTTCTTACTTTAGGAATGACGAACGGAAACGGATGCCGTGCTTATGTCGCATTTGCAGGAGGGCTTGACATTGCAAAAGTGATGGGAAGCAAATCGACCCTTATGAGAAATGAGCTTGGCGGAGTGGACGGAAGAAAGCTTGAAAAGGGTGATGCCATAGGTTTTGTAGCGCCGAAGACAACACTTCCTAATATGGGGCTTCGAAAGCTTAAACCGGAGATATTTCCGAAGAAGGATCTGACGCTGCGTGTAGTAAGAGGCCC
Organism: uncultured Dorea sp.; assembly: GCA_949916155.1. Taxonomy (GTDB): domain Bacteria; phylum Bacillota; class Clostridia; order Lachnospirales; family Lachnospiraceae; genus MD308. The sequence continues at coordinate 25,769 of CATLEM010000016.1, read as the reverse complement.
GCAGGATTATGAATTTACAGAAGAAGAATGCAGGAAATTCTTTTGGTACGGAGCAAAGATTACCAATGAATTTGACCGGATGGGCTGCAGGCTGGAGCGTGAGGAGCCCCTTCACCATATCGGGGACGGCAATATCATGACGGATGGTATCGCTTTTGGCTCTATCCAGGTGCCGACCAACGGACAGCCGATCATCATGCTGGCGGACAGGCAGAGTACCGGGGGATATACGAAGATCGGAAGCGTGATATCCGTGGATCTTCCGCTTCTGACACAGAGCATGGCAGGATACAAGGTGCGGTTTGTCGAGGTGAGTATCGAGCTGGCGCAGGAGCTTTATATCCGCCGCCTGAATGAATTAGATAATCTGGAACGGAAACTGAATCAGGCATAGTTGCGGGAATGAAGAGAACAGAACATTTTGTGAGAATCAGGAAATAAAAATGAAAAAAACATATGGAGGTAAGAAAGTATGAAGATCGTAGTATTGGACGGCTACACATTGAACCCGGGGGATATCAGCTGGGAAGGCATGGAGGAATTTGGAGAAGTTACGGTTTACGACCGCACGAAAGAGGATGAGATCATCTCAAGGATCGGTGATGCGGATGTCGTATATACCAACAAAACTCCTCTTACAAAAGAAACATTTGAGGCGTGTCCGAATATTAAATTTGTCGGCGTACTTGCCACAGGCTACAACATCGTAGATATTAAGGCGGCGAAAGAGAGGAATATTCCTGTATCCAATATTCCTACATACGGAACTGCGGCAGTATCGCAGTATGCGATTGCGCTGCTTCTTGAGCTGTGTCATCACATCGGAGAACACTCGGAATGTGTAAAGAAGGGCGACTGGACGAACAATGCCGACTGGTGTTTCTGGAATCATCCGCTTGTGGAGCTGGCAGGAAAGACGATGGGAATCATTGGATTCGGCCGTATCGGACAGGATACAGGGAAGATTGCTCAGGCACTTGGAATGAAGGTTCTTGCTTACGATGCGTTCAAGCGTCCGGAGCTTGAGAGTGAGACTTGTCACTATGCCGACCTTGATACACTGCTTTCGGAGTCGGATGTAATCTCGCTGCACTGTCCGCTCTTTCCGGAGACAGAAGGAATGATCAATAAAGATACCATCGCTAAGATGAAAACAGGAGTTATGATCATCAATGATTCCCGCGGTCCGCTTATTGTAGAAGAAGATTTAAGAGATGCACTTAACAGCGGAAAAGTTGCAGGGGCAGCAGTAGATGTTGTATCTACGGAGCCGATCCGGATGGATAATCCGCTTCTTCAGGCAAAGAACATGATCATCACGCCTCATATCGCATGGGCGCCGAAGGAGTCGCGCCAGAGGCTGATGGATATTGCCGTAGAAAATCTCAAGTGCTTTGCGGGCGGTGAGCCGCAGAACGTGGTGAATAAGTAAAAGGTACAAGTAAGTGATATCGGAAAAAGGACAGAACACAATGTGCGGAACAATCCGCGGCATCTATAGTAAAGCGAAAAACGAAAGGAGAAACGAAGATGTACAGTGTTGATTTGAACAGCGACATGGGTGAAAGTTTTGGTACGTACAGGCTGGGCGGGGATGAAGACATCATCCAGTATGTGACGACGGCAAACGTTGCCTGCGGATGGCATGCGGGCGACCCGATGGTCATGGACAAGGTAGTGAGGCTGGCGAAGGAGCGCGGCGTGATGGTAGGCGCTCACCCGGGCTACCCGGATCTGATGGGATTCGGGCGCAGAAAGATGGTGCTTTCCTATCAGGAGGTCAAAAATTATGTGAAATACCAGATCGGCGCGTTGGCGGCATTTACGAAGAGCTATGGCCTGAAACTGCAGCATGTAGCGCCTCACGGGGCGATGGGGAACCAGTGCCAGTATGACGAGGAGATTTCCTCAGCGATCGTGGAGGCGATTACAGATTTTGACAAAGATCTGATCGTTTACTACTGTGCCGGGGCGGTTCTGGGTCAGATCGCGGAGAGTAAGGGACTTCGGACCGCTTCGGAGATCTTTGCGGACCGGGCGTATATGAACGATTTGTCTTTAGTTCCGAGAAAGATGGAAGGATCCATGATCACGGACGAGGATGCCGCTATCGCGCGGTGCGTGCGAATGATTAAAGAAGGAAAAGTCACGGCGCTTAGCGGCAAGGAGCTTGACATCAAGGGAGATACCTTATGCGTACACGGGGACGGGCCGAAGGCGCTGGCGTTTGTCCAGAGGATCCGAGGGGCATTTGCAGAAGAGGGAATCGAGATAAAGCATCTGTAAACCAAGCCGGGAAGACGCCGGGTTTCTGCCAGCAGAAAAAGCGCGTTTTCCGGACGGCAAAAAATACAAAGGAGTGAAGTAAAAATGAGCAAAGAAACGAACAAAAAAGAGCCGATGTCCGTAGTGAAAAAAATGATGATTGCCCTTATCGGCGGCCTTGCCGTAGGACTTTTGTTCCTGTTCCTCAGGGAAAATGTTATCTCTGAGGACGGCTGGGTGATCGTAAACAAGCTGCTCTTCCAGGACATCACGGTTCCGGAAGGCGTCGGCGCCATCGGTATCTTCTATATCGTCGGGCAGATCTTTATGAAGGGGCTGCAGCTTGCCATCGTACCGTTGGTACTGGTATCCTTAAGCCTTGCCATGTGCAGCATCTCCAACTCCACGAAGCTGGGGCGGATCGCCGGGACGACGCTTGCGGGATTTTTCGGATTCTATGTATGCGGCGCGGCCCTTGGCTGTACCATCGCCTACATCGTAAAATCCATGGGGCTTTTCAATGTCACGCTGCCGAGTGAAGGTGTCGCGGAGGCGGCGACGATTGACGCGTTCAACCCGCTGGCAGTTGTGGTAAATGCGGTTCCGTCCAACATCACGGATGCGGCAAGCACCAATAACAGCATCCTTGCCATCGTAGTAGTGGCGATTATCCTGGGCCTTTGCCTGAACCAGATGGGCGGGCGCGGCGAACCGCTTAAGAAGGTGCTGGAAAATTTAAGCGAAGTCATCAATATGTGGTTGACCTTCCTGATCAACAAGATCGGGCCGGTTGCGATCTTCTGCCTGATCTCCAGGACATTTGCGATTTACGGCGTGGAGTACCTGGCTCCGGTGGCAGCGTATGTGGTATCCGCGATGCTCACCCTGTTCCTCCTTGTGGTAACCCTTTATCCGCTGGGAATCTGGATTACCACAAAGGAGAATCCGGTGAAGTTTATAAAGAAAATCGCGAAAGTCGGCATCTTCGGGTTCTCCACCAATTCCTCCGCGGCATGTCTTCCGCTTAACACAAGGACATGTATCGACGAGCTTGGCTGCAGCAAGGAGATTACAAGCTTTGTACTTCCGACCGGCATGACCATCAATATGAACGGAACAACGGTCATGCATATGTTTGCAGTTACCTTCATCGCCACCAGCGCAGGAATCGATGTTACTCCGGCGAACATGGCCGTTATGGCATTTCTTTCCATCTGTGCGGCAGCAGGAACCCCGGCAATCCCGATTGCCGGAACGACGATGATATTCACCGTACTGTCCGGTATGGGTTGGACGACGGATGCCTGTCTCATCGGTTACGCCCTCATCGTGGCAATCAACCGCCCGGTAGAGATGGCTCTCCTGCCGCTTAACGTCATCGGCGACGCGGCAGTGAACGTGATCGTAAACGCAAAAGAGAAAGAGCTTGACAAGCAGAGGTATAATAGTTAGGATTAAAGTTAAATTTTGAAGTGATTAAGGTTTGAGGAAAAATGACGCTTTTTACCCAGATGGTACATCTGCAGCTTACATTGTTTTTGCTGATCATAATCGGGCTTACGCTGAAAAAAACAGGTATTATCACGAAAGAGGGGCAGAAATGCCTGTCAGATATCACGGTGAATCTGATACTCCCCTGCAATATTATCAGTTCATTTATGGGTGAGATGAATGTTTCGGAACAATTGATCAAAAATTGTTCCGGAGCATTTTTGATTTCCCTCGGGATTCAGATGTTCAGCATACTTTTTGCAAAATACTGCTTTCTTCGCTGCCCGAAGGAGAAGAGCAGGATATTTACCTACGGAATGATTGTCTCCAATTCCAGCTTTATCGGGATTCCCATCATCCACTCCCTCTACGGCGCGGTGGGTGTGCTTTATACGTCCTTTTTTCAGATTCCGGTGCGCCTTACCATGTGGTCGTCGGGGCTTGCCCTTTTTACCCATGTAGATCGCAAGGAGGCATATAAAAAGCTGGTGAAACATCCGTGCATCATCGCAGTATTTCTGGGTGTGCTTTTGATGGTGTCTCAGGTAAAGTTCCCGGTGTTTCTTGAAAATACTCTCGAAGGAATCAGCAAATGCATGGTTCCCATCTCCATGCTCGCCATTGGGGCGATGCTGGCGGAGTCGGATATCCGGCGGATGTTTACCCGGGATGTGCTGTACTACTGTGCGCTCCGGCTTTTGGCGTACCCGCTGCTGATTCTGGGTGTGCTGAGACTGCTTGGCATCGACAGCGTGTTGTGCAGTACGATGGTGCTTTTGAGCGCGATGCCTATGGCGAGCACGACGGCGATACTGGCGGATAAATATGACTGCAGCCCGGAGATTGCATCTCAGACGATATTTGTATCAACGCTTTTGTCGATCGTGACGCTGCCGGTGTTTATGATGATTTTATAGTCCGGGAGATTCATTGCAAAGACGGCGGAGAATTTTGATATATCTGCTACGTCAGTGAAACGGTGGCGCGCATGGTAAAACATGTGTTGGCGCGGCGTGATAAAAAGTAAGTACCAGCGGACGGGTTAGAAATTCCCGTCCGCCATCGCTTTGATCGAAGAGGCGTATTCCGACGGCGTCATGCCGGTTTCTATCTTGAAGCGCCGCGAGAAATAATGGATAGAAGTGTATCCTAACTGTTCGGAGATCTGGGTGAAGTTCATTTGTTTGGTCCGGATCATCTCTTTGGCAGTATTGATCTTCATGTTTGAAAAATATTCAATGATTCCCATACCGCACTGTTTTTTAAATAGCTTCTGAAGCTGCGAACGCCCGATCAGGTTATCGTGGCAGATCTGTTCGATAGTGAGGTGGCTGCATATATTATTCTCCAGATAATCGTTGATGCGGCTGAATGTCTCGTTGTCGCTCTTTTGCTTTGCTGCCTTGACGGGAGAGCCGGAGGCAGGATGTTCGGATGCGGCATAGCGTCTGATAATATGGATGAGGAAATGTTCCAGATAATTGACGATCATCTGTTCCGCGCCGAAGACCGGAGACTCCTTCTGGGGCATATTCATGAGGTAGGGGTCGTCTAACCGGCAGTCAAAGCAGCGCTTTGCTTCGATGATGATATTTGCCAGCAGGTTGCGCTCCAGATCGTCAATTTTCAATATGCGCTTCCGGAAGAAATTGACCGCGGGATCGTGGCAGTCGAAGGAGATCACAACCAGGTTGGGAGCAATCCCTCCTGTGGCCTGCACACTGTGGAATTCATTTGGCTGGTGGAACGCGATGTCGCCGGTTTTTAATATCGTAAAAGTCTTATCTGCCGTTATGCCCACTTCTCCTTTGTCAACACATATAAATTCCCAGAAATTATGCATCTCTCCTCCGAAAGTAAAATCGCTCATATATTCAAAATAATGGATACTGTAAACTTTGCCGATAGAAATTGAGTTCTTAAAATTGACGCCTTTGTAGCCCATAAAAATCCTCCTGTCAAACTCTTTGTGTAATTCTGACAATATTATAACGTTCTTTTTAGGATTAATCAAGAAAATATAACTGATAGTGCAAATAAATGGGAATATAAGGCAAATATTTTTGTGCAGTTTTGTACTACAATAATCACATGAAACATTCAGATATTTTTTGTTATAAGGAGGCAAAAGTATGAAAAAGAAACTGATCAGCGTATTGTTGTGTGCAGCAATGGTAGGAACTATGCTCGTCGGCTGCGGCGGCCAAAGCAAAGACAGCGGAGACAGCGGGGACGGAGGAGACGGCGGATCTTCCGGTAAGGTTGCACTCGATGTCATCATCTCCCAGTATGGTAACTACACAAAAGAGTGGTGGACAGAATTTGAGAAGACCTTCGAAGAGGCGAACCAAGATATTGATCTTAATATCGAGATCGTTTCCTGGAATGATATCTACAGTGTTGTTAACACACGTATTTCCAGTAACGAGCAGCCAGATATCTTAAATATCAGCGGTTTTGCTGATTATGTGGCAGACGATCTGCTGATGCCGGCTGAGGAGTATGTATCCGATGAACTGAAGAATAACTTCGTTCCGAGTTTTTGGGAGTCCAATGATATGGACGGAACAGTATGGGCACTGCCGATTCTCGCATCCTGCCGTTCACTTTTCTGCAATGTTGACCTGTTAAAACAAGCTGGTATCGAGAACCCGCCGGCAACATGGGATGAAGTGATCACAGCCTGCAAGGCAGTAAAAGACAAATTCGGCAGCGATATCGTTCCGTGGGGACTTGATATCTCTACAGATGAAGGACAGGCTGCATTCTCATACTACACATGGAACTTTGGCGGCGGATTTGTTGATGATAAGGGCGAATGGGCACTTAACAGCAAAGAGAACGTAGAAGCAGTTGAGTACATCAAGAGCCTGATTGACGGCGGCTACTGCAACTCTGCACCGTTTACCGATACACGTTATCCGCTTCAGGATGCATTCAGCGCAGGAACACTTGCTATGATGATCGGGCCTATGAATATGGTTACTTCTGATTCCAAGGTTAACTATGTTGCAGCAGATCTTCCGGGTGAGAAGACAGCTCTCGGCGTATGTGACCAGTTGATGGTATTTAAGGATGAGAAGGCTGACGATGCACGTACAGCAGCTATCACCAAGTTTTTTGACGCTTTCTATGAGTGCGAGACATACTCTAACTATATGGTATATGAAGGATTCCTGCCTGCAACTCAGGACGCATCTGAAAACCTTGCAGCAAATGCAGAGAAATATACGGTTGGCGGATCTGACGCTACAGGAAGCAGCGAATATTTCAAGACATTCTGTGCAGTACTTCCGAACTGCAAATTCTATCCTATGCAGAAAGCTGAGTGGATGGATGTCAGAAACGGCGTTATCGATGTAGAGCAGAAGGTATGTGAAGGTACGTTGGGTGCTCAGGAAGCACTTGACAAGCTTCAGGAATCTGTAGCGAAATAACGGGATTACATAGTGCGTTTTTCGAGGGGCCGAATTGCTTCGGCCCTCGATTTATCTAAAAACCGGTTGCAGGAGCGATGATTATACCGGTTGTCTAAGGAGTAAGGAGGCGTGGCAATGAAGAAAAAGACGCTGGCAAAGTTTCAGCCGTATGTCTGGCTGCTGCCGAGTGTTGTACTTATGGTAAGCATGATCGTGATACCGATCATCTCGGTGTTCAAGATCTCGTTTTCAGAGGTCGGGCGAAGCGGTCTTGTGAGGGGATTTAATGGTATCCAGAATTACCTGGATATATTCGATGAGCCGACATTCTGGCATACATTGCAGAATACCGTGATCTGGACAGTAGTAGTAGTCGGAGTGTCCACAGTGTTCGGGTTTGTTCTGGCAATGGTTTTGAACCAGGAATTTAAAGGACGTAAGATCGTACGTGCGGTTGTGATCTTTCCGTGGGCGACAGCGCTTATCATCCAGTCGGTTATCTGGAAATATATTATCAATGCGGATTATGGTTCGCTTAATATTCTTTTGAAAAAGATCGGGCTGATCAAGAATTTTGTAAACTGGACGAAGACGGCCGGTTCTATGTTCGGATGGGAATGCTGGGTAGGTATCTTTGTTACTTTTCCGTTTGTTACATTCTGTGTGCTGTCGGGCCTGCAGAGTATTGACGGTTCGTTATATGAATCTGCATCAGTTGACGGCGCCAGCTTCTGGCAGAAGCTTTTTAAGATTACGCTGCCTTTAGTAGCGCCGAGCTTAACCGTCTCGACGGTGCTGAATATTATTTATGTATTTAACTCTTTCCCGATCGTCTGGACGATCTCCAAAGGAGCTCCGGCCGATCAGACACATACTTTGGTTACCTATCTGTATCAGCTGTCATTTACAGACGGCAAAGGCGGCCATGCCGCAGCGGTATCCGTTATCGGCTTTGTAATATTAGCATTCTGCGCCAGCATCTATATGATCCTGTCGCTGCGCGGAGAGGAGGAGAGTTAGATGGCATCAAAAAGAAAATCATGGCAGACGATACTTTTGTATGTATTTATTGCAGTTCTTTGTGTTGTTATCCTGTATCCTTATTTCGTGATGTTCATCACGGCTCTTAAGGATAAAAAGGAGATGTATGAGATCGGACATATCCTGCCGGAGGTATGGCGGTGGTCTAACTTTTCCGATATCTGGACGGCGGCTCCGGTATTCAAATATCTGACGAACTCTATGGTGATCGCCGGGGGAGCTACGTTTCTTGCTATTCTCTGTGGAATCCCGGCAGCTTATGCCCTTGCCCGTATGAGGTTCAAAGGAAAAGGTATCTTCATGGGCGCGGTGATCATGAGTCAGATGTTTTCACCGGTAGTCCTTCTGGTAGGTATCTACAGGATGATGGTCAATATCAATCTGAATGATACCATCATGGGACTGATCCTTCTGAATGCGGCGTTCAACCAGGCGTTTGCGATCTGGCTGCTGCGCGGCACATTTATGGGGATCTCCCCGGAGATGGAGCAGGCGGCGAAGATTGACGGGTGCGGAACAGTAAAAGCCCTGATCAAGGTATTGCTTCCGATGGCGGCGCCCGGTATCATCACTACATTAATCTTCGTGTTTATCAATGCGTGGAACGAATATACGATCGCGCTTACGCTGATCTCTACGGATGTGTTTAAGCCAATCACTGTCGGTATCAATGTATTCTACGGATTCAACTTTATCCAGTGGCAGTATCTGTTCGCGACATCGCTGTTTGCGACGATACCTGTTGTAGTTCTGTTCCTTGCAATTGAAAAGCATCTGGTTGCGGGACTTACATCCGGCGGTGTAAAAGGTTAGAAAAAGGAGTTAAGCTTATCCAGTCTCCGGACAAAAGGAGCGGATAAGCTTTCTTTTTCAATGCGGTCTGTGATAGAATGGTAAAATGAATAAAAAAACACAAGGTATATAGTTTTGGAGGTAGACAGATGGATAAACCAGTATTAGTGATTATGGCGGCAGGTATGGGAAGCCGTTACGGGGGGCTTAAGCAGATCGACCCGGTAGATAAAGAAGGGCATATCATCATGGATTTTTCCATGTATGACGCAAAGAAAGCGGGATTTGAGAAAGTAGTATTTATCATAAAAAAGGAAAATGAACAGGATTTCAGAGAGGCAGTAGGGGATAGGATCGCTAAGGATATGGAGGTTTCCTATGTGTTCCAGGAGATCGGCAACATTCCGGAAGGGTACGCTGTACCGGAGGGAAGAGTGAAGCCCTGGGGGACAGGCCATGCGATACTTTGCTGTATTGACGAGGTTGACGGCCCGTTTGCGGTGATCAATGCGGATGACTACTACGGCGCCGAGGCATTTAAGCTGATCTATGATTACCTTGCTTCCCATAAGGATGATGAAAAGTATCGCTATACTATGGTCGGATATAAGCTTGGCAATACAGTGACGGACAACGGACATGTGGCCCGCGGGATCTGTGACATGAACGATAAAGGCGAGCTTGTGGCGATCCATGAGAGAACCCGCATCGAGAAGAGGGAAGGCGGTATCGCCTATACGGAAGATGACGGGGCAAGCTGGGTGGATGTGCCGGAGGATACGATCGTGTCCATGAATATGTGGGGCTTTACGGCGAGCATCCTAAAGGAACTTAAGGAGCGGTTCCCGGCGTTTCTTGATAAAGGGATACCTGAGAATCCGAAAAAATGCGAGTATTTCCTCCCGGCGGTGGTAAGCGAGCTTCTGGGGGAGGAAAGAGCATCAGTAGCAGTGTTGACGTCCGCGGACAAATGGTACGGGATGACCTATAAAGAGGATAAGCCGGTGGTGGAAGCGGCAATTCAGAAAAAGAAGGATGAAGGGTTATACCCGATGAATCTTTGGGAGGACAGATAATGGCACAAGTGACCAGAGAGCAGAGAGAGGAAGTAATCAGACATTTCCGGTATAAGGGTGTACTTACTGATAATGTTCCTTACGGGAGCGGCCATATCAATGATACTTATCGGCTTACATTTGAGGCCGAGGGAGGATCATGCATCAGAGTGATACTCCAGAGGATGAACAGTACCGTCTTTGCGAGGCCTGTGGAGCTTATGGAGAATATCACGGGCGTGACTTCGCATCTCAGAAAGAAGATTGAGGAGAATGGGGGCGATCCGGAGCGGGAGACGCTGAATGTGATCCCGGCTTCAGACGGCAAACCTTATTATCAGGATTCTCTTGGGGATTACTGGCGGTCTTACAAGTTTATCACAGACGCCACCAGTTATGACCAGGTGGAGGATCCAAGGCATTTTTACCAGAGCGCGGTGGCGTTCGGCAATTTTCAGAAGCTGTTGGCCGATTATCCGGCGGAGACGCTCTATGAGACGATCAAAGGCTTCCATGATACAAAAGCACGTTTTCAGGTCTTCAAAGAGGCGGTGGAGAGAGACTGCATGAACAGGGCGGCTTCTGTGGAGAAAGAGATACAGTTTGTGCTGGACAGAGAAGGTGTTGCCAACTGTTTTTCTGAAATGCAGAGCCGGGGAGAGATCCCTTTAAGAGTTACGCATAATGATACAAAGCTTAATAATATTATGATAGATGACAGGACCGGAAAAGGCATCTGCGTGATCGATCTGGATACGGTTATGCCTGGACTTGCGGTCAATGATTTCGGAGATTCCATACGCTTTGGTGCCAGTACGGCGGCAGAGGATGAGACGGACTTGGGCAAGGTCTCCTGCAGCATGGAGCTTTTCGAACTGTATGCGAAGGGCTATATCGAAGGGTGTGGCGGCAAGCTTACAAAGAAGGAGATCGAGCTTATGCCTATGGGCGCGAAGGTGATGACTTTTGAGTGCGGCATGCGTTTCCTTACGGATTATCTTCAGGGAGATACGTATTTTAAGATTCACCGCAGGGATCACAATCTGGATCGGTGCCGTACGCAGTTTAAACTTGTTGAAGATATGGAGCGTAAGTGGTATACTATGAAAGAAATCATTGAAAAATATAACAGCCTGGCGTAAGTAGGTGTGATTTTGTCAGGCTCAGGCAGGAGGGATTAAGAATGGCAAAAGTATTGATTACCGGAGGAGCGGGGTATATCGGAAGCCATACCGCTCTGGAGCTTTTAAACACAGGGTATGAGGTTGTGGTTTATGACAACCTGTCCAATTCATCGAAGGAATCGCTTAAAAGAGTAGAAGAGCTTACAGGGAAATCCGTGAAATTCTATGAAGGAGACGTAATGGACGCTGACGCTCTTACAGAGATGTTCAAGGCGGAAGGCATCGATGCGGTTATCCACTGCGCGGCGCTTAAGGCTGTGGGTGAATCTGTAAGAAAGCCGCTGGAATACTACCGTAACAACATTAACGGAACCCTTACGCTTATGGATGTGATGAGAAATGTGGGCGTGAAGAATATTGTCTTCAGCTCATCCGCTACGGTATACGGGAATCCGGAGGTTATGCCGATCACCGAAGACTGCCCGAAGGGACAGTGTACGAACCCGTACGGGTGGACAAAGTCTATGATGGAGCAGATCATGAGCGACCTTCAGAAGGCAGATCCGGAGTGGAATGTCATCCTGCTTCGTTACTTTAATCCGGTCGGAGCGCACAAGAGCGGCCGTATCGGAGAGGACCCGAAGGGAATCCCGAACAACCTTATGCCGTATATCACACAGGTGGCGGTAGGGAAGCTTGAAAAGCTAGGCGTATTCGGCGACGATTATGATACCCCGGACGGAACGGGTGTGCGCGATTACATCCATGTAGTTGACCTTGCCCTCGGTCATGTAAAAGCGATTGATTATATTCTGACCAATCCGGGGCTTGAGATCATCAACCTTGGAACCGGTACAGGATATTCGGTTCTCGATATGGTAAAAGCATTCTCGAAGGCATGCGGTAAGGACCTGCCGTATGAGATCAAGCCGAGAAGAGAAGGAGACATCGCCATGTGCTATGCCGACCCGGCGAAGGCGCTTAAGGTGCTTGGCTGGAAGGCAGAGAGAGGACTGGATGAGATGTGTGAGGACTCTTGGAGATGGCAGTCACAGAATCCGAACGGATACGAAGGATAAAGATCATAAAAAAACAGACCCCGTTTTGCAGATGATGTAGGACGGGGTCAAACTTTCTTAATTTTTTGCCATTGAAGTGCCTTGGCTTGCATTAACGCAGAAAAGTGCTATAATATATAAAAATGTGTGCTTTTTTTCGGATGAGGGCACAACAAGTCATGGAGAAAAGGTTGAAGGGATTATGAAGAAAAAGCAGGAGGAGCAGGTACGCCTTAAGGGTCAGCTCAAGCTGTATATGCAGCTGCCGATGATCATGGCAGTGCTGTTGATAGCAGTGAATATCTGGATATTCAGTCTTGACCGGCGTGCGGGGATGGTGATGTTCATCTTTGTCATCGTCTATATCGGTATGATCATATTTCTGTTTCTGTATGGCAGGGCCGGGATTTTAAAGGACCTGGTGGAATTCGCGGCGCAGTACGGGATCGTGCAGAATACGCTTCTTAGGGAGTTGGCGCTTCCTTATGCGATTCTTTTGGAGAACGGGAAGATCGTATGGCTCAATGACCAGTTTGAAGAGATACTGGGGAAGAGAGTCGGGGACGTCTATATCAGTAAGCTTGTTCCGGAGCTTAACTCCAGTATATTTCCGAAGGAAGAAGATGACATCGTGGAGATGGATGTCTATTATGAGGATAAGGAGTACAAGGCGGAGCTGAGAAAGGTGTCTGTAGAAGGCTTTAATGAGATGGGACGCCTGATGGAGCTCCCGGGAGAACGGGAGTATTTTATCGCGGTCTATCTCCAGGATGTGACGGAGCTTAACCACTATATCCGTGCCAGTGAGGAGCAGAGACTTGTAGCCGGACTTATCTATATTGACAATTATGATGAGGTGATAGACAGTGTTGAGGAGGTGCGCCAGTCGCTTCTGATCGCGCTGGTTGACCGGAAGATCAACCAGTATATCTCTAAAGTTAACGGAATTGTCCGGAAGATGGAGAATGACAAATATTTTATCGCTGTACAGAAGATCGGCTTTAAGGAGCTGGAGAATGATAAGTTCTCTCTTCTGGAGGACGTGAAGTCTATCAATATCGGCAACAGTATCCCGGCAACGCTGAGTATCGGTCTCGGGCTGAGCGGCAATGCGTATTCCCAGAGTTATAACTATGCACGTGTGGCTATAGATCTGGCGCTTGCCAGAGGCGGCGACCAGGCGGTGATAAAGGATTGCGGCGGGATCACTTATTTCGGCGGAAAGCGCGAACAGACTGCTAAGAATACCCGGGTGAAGGCGAGAGTTAAGGCAGAGGCTCTTCGGGAATTTATGACCGTGAAGGATGAGATATTTGTCATGGGGCATAAGCTTACGGATGTGGATGCGCTGGGTGCGGCCATCGGTGTGTACCGTGCGGCAAGGATGCTGGAGAAAAAGGTGCATATCGTTATCAATGAGGTGTCCGCATCACTCAGGCCGCTTTACAGTTCTTATGAGAATAACCCGGATTATCCGGAGGATCTGTTCCTTACTTCCGAAGAGGCGATGGCGATGGCGAGCGAAAGCTCCATGGTCATCGTAGTAGATACGAACCGGCCGATGATGACGGAGTGCGAGGGACTGTTAAAGATCAGCAAGACGGTTGTTGTGCTCGACCACCACAGGCAGAGTGCGGATAATATTGACAATGCCGTACTGTCCTATATTGAACCGTATGCTTCCTCGTCCTGTGAGATGATATCTGAGGTCCTCCAGTATATTGTAGATGATATCAAGATTCCGAAGCTGGAGGCCAGCAGTCTCTATGCGGGAATCATGATCGATACGAATAATTTTGCGTATCGTACAGGAGTGCGTACTTTTGAGGCGGCGGCATTCTTACGCAGGTGCGGAGCGGATATCATGCTGGTGAAGAAGATGTTCCGGGATGATATGGAGTCGTATCAGGTGAAAGCAGCAATCATCAGCAGCGCAGAGGTGTTCTGCGAGAAGTTCGCCATCGCGAAGAATTTCCGTTCCAATGTAGAGAGCCCGACGATACTCGGCGCACAGGCGGCCAACGAACTTTTGGAGATCAACGAGATAAAAGCATCTTTTGTATTGACGGTTTATAATGGCAGGATATATGTCAGCGCCCGCTCTATCGACGAGGCGAATGTACAGGTGATCATGGAGAAGCTTGGCGGAGGCGGCCATATCAATGCTGCCGGCGCGCAGTTTGAGCACACGGATATGGATAAGGCAGTTGCCGATGTCAAGAGAGTGATACAGACGATGCATGAGAAAGGGGATATATAGATGAAAGTAATATTGAAGGAAGACGTTAAATCGCTCGGCAGGAAGGGTGAGATCGTGGAGGTCAGCGACGGCTACGCGAGGAATTTCATCCTGAAGAGAAATAAAGGAGTTGAGGCTAATGCGAAGAACCTCAATGATCTGAAGCTTAAAAAAGCCAATGAAGATAAGATCGCTAAGGAGCAGTACGAAGCTGCGAAAGAGCTGGGAAAGAAGATTGAAGAAGGAAAAGTGGAGATGTCCATCAAGACCGGAGAGGGCGGAAAGGCTTTCGGTTCGATATCCTCAAAGGAGATTGCGGCAGAAGTGAAGGCGCAGATGGATCTGGAGATAGATAAGAAAAAGATCGTGCTTAAGGAGTCGATAAAGGCTCTTGGGACGTTCAAGGTTCCGGTGAAACTTCATCCGAAGGTGACGGCGGAGCTTACGGTGGATGTAACAGAGGAAGCGTAGGAGGAGTACCTGATGGAAGAGGCGCTTATCAAAAGAGTCATGCCCCACAGTATAGAGGCTGAGCAGTCTGTCATAGGCGCCATGCTTATGGATAAAGAAGCTATCCTTGCAGCTTCTGAGATGATCGGCGGACAGGATTTCTACCAGAATATGTACGGCGTTATCTTTGATGCCATCGTAGAACTGTTCAATGAAGGGAGAACGGTGGATTTGGTGACTCTCAAGGAGCGGCTGAAGGAGAAGGATGTACCGCCGGAGGTTGCGGAACTGGAGTTTATGCGGGATATTCTAAATATTGTGTCAACTTCGGTAAATGTCAAGCAGCATGCAGAGATCGTCTCGGATAAGGCGATGATGCGGAGACTGATCAGACTCAATGAAGAGATCGCGAATACCTGTTATGCGGGGAAGGAACCGCTGGCTGCAATTTTAGAGACTACTGAAAAGTCGGTATTCGAGCTTTTGCAGAGGCGAAACGGCGGCGAATTCGTCCCGATCAGGCAGATCGTGCTCAATGCGCTCGAACGGATCGAGAAGGCGGCGAAGAACAAAGGAGTCGTCACGGGGATACCTACGGGTTTTATCGATCTGGATTACAAGTTGTCAGGACTTCAGCCTTCGGATCTGATCCTGGTCGCGGCAAGGCCGTCGATGGGAAAGACTGCATTTGTCCTGAATATTGCCCAGTATGTGGCATTTAAAAAGGGAAGAGGCGTCGCTATGTTCAGCCTTGAGATGTCAAAAGAACAGTTGGTGAACCGTCTGTTTGCACTGGAATCCCAGGTGGATTCCCAGGCTCTGCGCACGGGCAATCTCAAGGATTCTGACTGGGAGAAGCTTATCGAGGGTGCGGGGATCATCGGTAAATCCAATCTGATCATCGACGATACGCCGGGCATATCAGTGTCGGAGCTTCGGTCCAAATGCAGAAAATATAAGCTGGAGCACGGTATAGAGCTGATCATTATCGATTACCTCCAACTGATGTCGGGAAGCGTGGGCGGGCGTTCCGAGTCCAGGCAGCAGGAGATATCGGAGATATCCCGGTCGCTCAAAGCTCTTGCCAGGGAACTGAATGTCCCGGTTGTAGCGCTGTCACAGCTCAGCCGTGCGGTAGAGGCGCGTCCCGATAAGCATCCGATGCTTTCAGACCTGCGTGAATCGGGGGCGATCGAGCAGGATGCGGATGTAGTGATGTTCATCTACCGTGACGAATATTACAACAGGGACAGTGAGAAGAAGAGACAGGCAGAGATTATGATCGCAAAACAAAGAAACGGCCCCATAGGGACCGTTGATCTGGCATGGCTTGCGGATTATACGAAGTTCGCAAACCTAAGCAGGCAGGAATAATTTTTTAAGTAAAGAGGCTGGTCCGCTGTCGGCGGCAGATTTCCGGAAGGATTGCTGTTGTCTGATAAGCTGGTCCAGTTTTTTAAATTCTTCTTCCTCCTGGCGTTCTTTTGCATCCAGAAGAAAAGACATCTCTTCGCTGATCATCTGGAGCAGTACCTCGTTGTTGCTCTGCAGCATCCGCTTGAAGTGGAGTTGGTCGCGGGTGCGCTTTAAGTCTGGAATCAGTGCTTTCAATTCGGCAAATGGAATCCCCTGTTCGTAGAGTTCTTTAATACATTCAAACAGCCGGACATCATCCTTTGTTTCACGCTTTAGTTGTTCTAATGCTTTGTTCATACCTGGAAATTCCCCCTTATGTGATTGCTTGTCCTTTACGGCGCTACAATCATAGCATGTCCAAAGTGCAAAACAGGTCAAAACAAGTCGGAGAAAAATAAAAAACATCACCTGTCCCTTCTGGAAACAGGTAATGCTTTTTATGATCGTATTTGATAGAATCTCTTATGCCTCTTCGATAGCTCCTGTTGGGCACTGAGCTGCACAAGTACCGCAATCCACACACTCGTCAGCGTTGATCTCGTACTTTCCGTCGCCCTCTGTGATAGCGCCTATCGGACAGGCACCAGCGCAAGCGCCGCAAGCTACACATTCATCGTTAATTTTGAATGCCATAGGTATGTACCTCCTTTATTAAGATGTTAGACATAAAATTTTGCCTGTGTATATGATAATACAAAACTGAAAAATATACAAGAAAAAAATCGCCGCACAGTGTCGATGAATAAAAATTAAGAAAAATTTCAACATTTTTTCACGAAAATGGTGTATAGTGTTTGATGGCTGATTAAGGAGCAGTTCTTTGGAAATACCTTACAGATGGGAGAAATGTGATGAAAAAGAGCAGGTTTACGGCGGCGTTATGTGCCGCGATAATCCTTGGAGTTTGTGCTTCAGGATGCAGCGGGAAGAGCGGGCAGCCGGTACAGGATGCAGAGAAAGCGGAGCAGGCTGCAGATACAGAAAAAGAGTCTGTGCAAAAGGAAGATAAGAAAAAGGAAAAAAGGAAAGAAGATCAGGTGAAGCTTGACGCCGTCAGTCCTTCCGCATACAATAATGCGGACGGTATTGCACTGGAGAAGGGCGCGTATATATCGGTGATCGGCAAAGCAGACGGCAAAGCTTTCTGGAATGAGGTAAAAAAAGGCGCGGAGCAGGCTGCTGATGATATCAATGAGACTTTGGGCTATGAAGGAAGCGATAAAGTGAAGGTGACCTACAACGGCCCTTCGGAGGCGGAGAATGTGGACGAGCAGGTGAATATCCTGGACGAGGAACTGGCAAGGTATCCGGTGGCGGTAGCTATCGCTATCGCAGACGCGAAGGCGTGTGAGGTACAGTTTGACCTGGCTGCAGAGAATAATATCCCTGTCGTTGCGTTCGATTCGGGCAGCGACTATAAGGGCCTAATGGCGATGGTCTCGACAGATAACGCGGCATCTGCAAAAGAGGCGGCACAGCATATGGCGGAAATGATAAAAACAGGCAGTGTGGTTGTTATTTCCCATGATTCCAGATCAAAGACTGCGGCTGTCAGAGAACAGGTATTTGCGGAGACGATGAAAGGGGAGTATCCGGATATTCCTGTTGCGGGAATCTACCGGCTGGATGAGATGAAGAAGATCATTTCCGATGAGGTGAATAAAGGGGAGTACCGGTTTGATGATGCTGAGCCGTCAGGGACAGAGCTTCCCGATGAGGAAAAGATCCGGGAGGAGGATGTGACGCAGGAGAATATCATAGATTATATTTTGAAAAAGAATCCGGATGTGAAGGGATGCTATGCGACTAACGGAGAGACGGTCATGATGGCAGTGAAGGGGATCGAACGTATGAATATAGAAGACGCTGCGGTAATCGGTTACGATGCGGACAAGGATGAGGTGCAGGCGGTTAAGGACGGCAAGGTCGCCGGAATTGTTGTTCAGAATCCGTTCGGCATGGGATATGCGTCGGTCATTGCGGCGTCGAGATCGGCGCTTGGCATGGCAAATGAAGCTTATGTAGATACCGGTTACCTGTGGGTGACGAGGGAGAATATCGAGAGTAAAAAGGTGCGGCAGATGCTGTATTGATGAAAGAGATAAAAGAAGGAAAGAGGATCAGGAGGAAGTAAAGTGATGAACAGAGAACAGGCACATGAGATACTGATGAAGTATATGAAGGGGGAGAATTATATCACCCACTCTTATGCGGTTGAGGCGATTATGAGAGGGCTTGCCAAACGGCTTGCGCCCGGCGATGTGGAATACTGGGGGATCGTGGGACTGCTCCATGACCTTGATGAAGAGCAGTGCGACTGGCAGCATGACATGAGCGTACACGGACCGACATCGGCAGAGATTCTGAAAAAAGAAGGCATCGAGGATAAGACGCTGTTCGACGCTATCTGCGCCCACAACCCGAAGAACGGGATGAAAGCGAAGACAACACTTGAGTACGCGATACTGGCTGCGGATCCCATGAGCGGATTCGTGAAAGCGGTGGCGCAGATCTATCCGGATAAAAAAGTTGCCAGTGTAAAGCATAAGTCTGTGATGAAGCGTTTTAATGAGCTGCGTTTTGCCAAAGGAGCTAACCGTGATTATATGGAAGCGATCGAGTTCACCGGATTAAGTCTTGACGATCTGATCGACGTGGCGTTGGAAGAGATGACGGCGATCGCTGACAAGCTGGGGCTGTAGGAGGAAAGAGGATGAAGTATGATTATCTGGTAGTCGGAGCCGGACTCTACGGTGCGGTGTTCGCCCGGGAGGCAAAAGATGCAGGAAAAAAAGTACTTGTGATCGACAGAAGGCCCCATATCGCGGGGAATGTATATACTGAGGAAGTGGAGGGCATCAATGTCCATAAGTACGGCGCCCATATCTTTCATACGAATAATGAAAAAGTGTGGCAGTATGTGAACCGGTTTGCGCGTTTCAACCGTTTTACCAATTCCCCGGTGGCGAATTATAAAGGGGAATTGTATTCTCTGCCGTTCAATATGTATACGTTCAACAAGATGTGGGGCGTAGTGACGCCGGAAGAGGCGGCAGCTAAGATAGAGGAGCAGAGGAAGGCGGCGGGGATAACAGAGCCTTCGAATCTGGAAGAGCAGGCCATCAGCCTTGTGGGGTCAGATATCTATGAAAAACTGATCAAGGGCTATACGGAGAAGCAGTGGGGGCGCCCCTGCAGAGAACTGCCCCGGTTTATCATTAAGCGGCTGCCGGTGCGCCTGACTTTTGATAATAATTATTTTAACGCATTGTATCAGGGTATCCCGGAGGGTGGTTATACGCAGATGGTATCGAATATGCTGGAGGGAGTTGAAGTACGCACCGGTGTGGATTATCTGGAAAATAAAGCAGAGCTTGACGCCGTGTCGGACCGTGTAGTGTATACGGGGGCTATCGACGCGTATTTCGGCTATAAGCTGGGCGTGCTGGAGTACCGTTCGGTCAGGTTTGAGACGGAGATTCTGGACAAGCCTAATTTTCAGGGAAATGCGGCAGTGAATTATACGGACGCAGCTACACCCTGGACCCGGATCATCGAACATAAGTGGTTTGAATTCGGCACTCAGCCAAAGACGGTTATCAGCCGGGAGTACAGTTCGGAATGGAAAGCGGGGGACGATCCGTACTATCCGGTCAATGACGAAAAAAATACGAAGCTGTATGAAGAATATAAGAAATTATCGGCAGGCGAAGAGAAGATCATCTTCGGAGGACGGCTCGGAGAATACAAGTATTATGACATGGACGCGGTGATCGCGTCGGCGCTTAAACGGTGTGGGGAAGAATTTGTGAAAATCAGTTGAATTTCAGCGCTGCATATGGTAACCTATAGTTAATTGCTTCATATTATTACAATAGGCATGGTATGGACATTATTTACTTCACGGCATCAATGCGCAGACATTGTTCTTTGAAATAAAACATGTAAAAGAAACCCTGTTTCGGGATTTGAGAGCAATTTGCAGCACGGAGACCAATGCGGAACAAGAATTTATAAAAGCGTGTTTTATTCAGGGGCTGTTGGCAGCAGCGGTTGAAGAAGCGGGCTCTTTTTTTGTCGTAAAGGAAGTCCTGGAATATATGGGGATATTCTTTGCCTTGCGGTTCTGCCGGAAAAGTATAGGTGCAATTACCTGTCGGAAATAAAATATCAGGATATTTGGAGGAAGATGAGATGGAAGAGCAAGTGATGTGGCAGGAACGGTTCAATATGGGTGTTGAACATATTGATAAGGAGCACCAGAAACTTTTCGGTATTATGAACAAGATGATCAAGTTCGGCGAGCGGCCGGAAAAGCATCAGTGGATCTGCGACGAAGGAATCAAATATTTTAAGGCTCATGCGATGAAGCATTTTGCAGAGGAAGAAGAGTATATGCTGTCCATTGGTTACGAGGGGTATGAGACGCATAAGCGCCTTCATGATGATTTCCGCGATATTACCCTTCCTCAGCTTGAGTGGGAATTGGATCAGACAGGGTATTCTGTAGCGGCGGTGAGTCATTTTATCGGAGTCTGTA
Source organism: uncultured Dorea sp. (assembly GCA_949916155.1). GTDB lineage: Bacteria > Bacillota > Clostridia > Lachnospirales > Lachnospiraceae > MD308. The sequence continues at coordinate 4,879 of CATLEM010000016.1, read as the reverse complement.
CGGGATGGCTTATCGGGCATACGCTTACAGAGGATCTTGCGATCGTAGGAGAAGGTGAAAGCAAATGGGGAGAGCTCTTGCCGGATGAGGAACAGGCATCTATGGGAGAGGCGATCACTCATTTGGTCTATGATATGTTCCGGTTAAAGGCGCAGATAATCAGTAAGCAGTACGGCGGTGAGAAGTTCGGGAACGGAATCTATTACCGGCTAAAATACGCGACCGATGAAGGCGGCGAATGGGAAATCATTCTTATCTTCGAGGAAAAGCTTCTGCTCAATACTGTCGGCAAGATGATAAATGCAAAAACCGATAAAGTAAATTCCATGATCATCAATGCCACAAGATACACGGCGAAACAGTTTGTGGAGAAGCTTAAGAGATATTTCCCAACTGCGGACCTGCGCAAGATAAAAGAAGAAAACCTGTTAAATTACGACCAATTCCAACATGTACTGGAAAAGAAAAAGCTGCAGTTCAGCCTTCTGTTTGATACAGGCGCGGGATATTTTGCTTTCTGTGTGAGCGCGCCTCATCTGCTTGAGAAGGGGGTAGGAGCGAATATCAAGGTTGAAAATGCGATAGATGAGATTGAAGCATACCTTAAGCAGAATGTCGAGGAGCAAAAGAATAAGCCAAGGAAGAATGTGCTTGTGGTAGATGATTCCAGCCTTATGCGTATGGCGATAAAGCAGCTTCTGGAGGAGGACTATGAAGTCGGACTTGCACAGTCCGGGATGGCGGCGATCCGGAGCATCACGCTTAACAGGCCGGATCTTGTCCTGCTTGACTATGAGATGCCGGTGTGCGACGGCAGACAGGTGCTCGATATGATCCGCGCGGAAGAAGAGACAGCGGACATCCCGGTGATCTTCCTGACCGGAAGGGGTGACAAAGAAAGCATCCAGAAGATTGTTCCGTTAAAGCCGGCCGGATATCTCCTCAAGACGATGAAGCCGGAAGAGATAAAGAAAAGTGTGGATAAGTTTTTTGAAAAGCAATAAAGCCCTTGACAACCGCGGAAAATCGTAATAAACTAATCTAGCGTGCATGGAGATGCAATGCATTTCCATGCACTGATTCATGTTGATGGATGCAACTTATTATTATCGTAGGAGGTGAAAAGAATGCCAACATTTAACCAGTTAGTAAAAAAGGGACGTCAGACAGCAGTGAAAAAATCTACGGCTCCGGCACTTCAGAAAGGCTACAACTCTTTGAGAAAGAGAGCGACAGATGAGTCTGCTCCGCAGAAGAGAGGTGTGTGTACAGCAGTTAAGACAGCTACACCGAAGAAGCCTAACTCAGCACTGAGAAAGATCGCCAGAGTACGTCTTTCTAACGGTATCGAAGTGACAAGCTATATCCCGGGCGAAGGCCACAATCTTCAGGAGCATAGCGTTGTCCTGATTCGCGGCGGAAGGGTAAAAGACCTTCCAGGTACACGTTATCATATCGTTAGAGGAACACTTGATACCGCAGGTGTTGCCAAGAGAAGACAGGCACGTTCCAAATACGGCGCTAAGAGACCGAAAAAGTAATCTCTTAGTGAGCGCAAGCCGAAGGCGCCGCGCGAACTTAGAGATTACTTTGTTCTTCTGAACGAAGTGAAGAAGAACCTCCTCATGAAAAGCGGAGGGAAATCACAACAAACTAAAACTCACAAAGTTTTGAAGAACAATCCCAAATGAAGCGACACGCTTCATTAATAAGTAAGATGTAATCACAAACAGAACTATGATTAAAGTAAGTTGCAGGGAATATAGATACAGACAGTATGCCCTGTGCACTACACAGTATCATTAGAACGACACATGTGAGTACCGATGAATTATTCAAAATGTTTAAGGAGGGAAGAACCGTGCCACGTAAAGGACATACTCAGAAAAGAGACGTATTAGCGGATCCGTTATACAACAATAAAGTGGTAACAAAGCTTATCAATAACATTATGTTAGACGGTAAGAAGGGCGTTGCCCAGAAGATTGTATACGGTGCGTTTGACAGAGTTGCAGAAAAGACCGATAAGCCGGCAATTGAAGTATTCGAGGAGGCGATGAACAACATCATGCCGCAGCTCGAGGTTAAGGCAAGGCGTATCGGCGGTGCGACCTATCAGGTGCCGATCGAGGTAAGAGCTGACAGAAGACAGGCACTTGCGCTTCGCTGGCTCACGATGTTTTCACGCAAACGAGGCGAGAAGACGATGCAGGAGAGGCTGGCAAACGAGATTATGGATGCTGCCAATAACACTGGAGCAGCCGTAAAACGTAAAGAAGATATGCATAAGATGGCTGAAGCAAATAAAGCATTTGCTCATTACAGATTCTAGGAGGCAATAATGGCTGGAAGAGAATATCCATTAGAGAGAACAAGAAATATCGGTATTATGGCTCATATCGATGCCGGTAAGACTACCCTCACAGAGCGTATTCTTTACTATACCGGTGTGAACTATAAGATTGGAGATACTCATGAAGGTACTGCGACTATGGACTGGATGGAGCAGGAGCAGGAAAGAGGTATCACAATCACTTCCGCAGCTACTACCTGTCACTGGACACTTGAGGAAGACGGGAAACCGAAGGCAGGCGCCCCGGAACACCGTATCAATATCATTGATACCCCGGGACACGTTGACTTTACTGTAGAGGTTGAGCGTTCTCTTCGTGTACTTGACGGAGCAGTAGGTGTGTTCTGTGCCAAAGGTGGTGTTGAGCCGCAGTCAGAAAATGTATGGCGCCAGGCTGACACTTACAATGTACCGAGAATGGCTTTCATCAATAAGATGGACATTCTTGGCGCGGACTTTTACGGAGCTGTCGAACAAATCAAGACAAGGCTTGGAAAAAATGCCATCTGTCTGCAGCTGCCGATTGGCAAAGAAGACGATTTTAAAGGAATCATTGACCTGATGGAGATGAGAGCTTACATCTATAATGATGACAAGGGCGACGACATCACGATCGGAGAGATTCCGGATGATATGAAAGACGACGCAGAGCTTTACCGCTCAGAGCTGGTAGAGAAGATCTGCGATCTGGATGATGATCTGATGATGCAGTACCTTGAGGGCGAGGAGCCGTCCATAGAGGATATGAAGGCTGCACTCAGAAAAGCAACATGCGAATGTACGGCAGTTCCGGTATGCTGCGGTTCCGCATACAGAAATAAGGGCGTACAGAAGCTTCTCGACGCTGTGTTGGAGTATATGCCTGCACCGACAGACATTCCTCCGATTCAGGGCGTTGATGCTGACGGCAATGATGTCGTAAGACATTCCTCCGATGAGGAGCCGTTTTCCGCTCTGGCGTTCAAGATCATGACAGACCCGTTCGTTGGAAAACTGGCATACTTCAGGGTTTATTCCGGTACGATGAACTCCGGCTCCTATGTGCTTAACGCAACGAAGGGCAAGAAGGAGCGTGTAGGGCGTATCCTTCAGATGCATGCCAATAAGAGACAGGAGCTTGACAAAGTATATTCCGGCGATATCGCTGCGGCGATTGGATTCAAGTTCACGACGACAGGTGATACACTGTGTGCCGACCAGCATCCGGTTATCCTTGAGTCTATGGAGTTCCCGGAGCCGGTTATCGAGCTGGCGATCGAGCCTAAGACAAAGGCATCCCAGGGCAAGCTTGGCGAGTCTCTTGCAAAACTGGCAGAGGAAGACCCGACCTTCCGCGCACACACTGACCAGGAGACGGGCCAGACAATTATCGCAGGAATGGGCGAGCTTCACCTTGAGATCATCGTAGACAGACTTCTCCGTGAGTTCAAGGTAGAGGCGAATGTAGGTGCACCTCAGGTTGCTTACAAAGAAGCATTTACAAAAGCAGTTGACGTTGACAGCAAGTACGCGAAGCAGTCCGGCGGACGCGGACAGTACGGACACTGTAAAGTTAAATTCGAGCCAATGGATGCCAACGGCGAAGAACTGTTCAAGTTTGAGTCAAGCGTAGTCGGCGGAGCGATCCCGAAGGAATACATCCCAAAGATCGGAGAAGGTATCGAGGAAGCGATGCAGGCAGGTATCCTTGGAGGATTCCCGGTTGTGGGCATTAAGGCAAACGTATACGACGGTTCCTACCATGAGGTGGACTCCAGTGAGATGGCATTCCACATCGCAGGTTCCCTTGCATTTAAGGATGCGATGAAGAAGGCAGAGCCGATACTTCTCGAGCCGATCATGAAGGTCGAAGTAACGATGCCGGAAGAGTATATGGGCGATGTTATCGGCGATATCAACTCACGGCGCGGACGTATCGAAGGTATGGACGACTTGGGCGGAGGGAAGATTGTGAGAGGATATGTCCCGCTTTCCGAGATGTTCGGGTATTCCACAGACCTTCGTTCCAGGACACAGGGACGCGGCAACTACTCGATGTTCTTTGAGAAATACGAGCCGGTACCGAAATCTGTCCAGGAAAAAGTACTGTCAAATAAAAATGCATAAAATAAAGAAAAGGCTTGAAAAACTGTAGGATTTGAAATATAATCAAAGTTAGCCGAGTAAACGTATAATTAAAATATGCCGCAAAAGGCACTGTATTAAGGAGGATATTCATAATGGCAAAAGCTAAATTTGAAAGAACTAAACCACATTGTAATATTGGTACCATCGGCCACGTTGACCATGGTAAGACAACTCTTACAGCAGCGATCACAAAGGTTCTGTCTGAGAGAGTAGAAGGTAATGCAGCGGTTGCATTTGATAACATCGACAAGGCTCCGGAAGAGAGAGAGCGTGGAATCACTATCTCTACAGCACACGTTGAGTATGAGACAGCTAACCGTCACTACGCACACGTTGACTGCCCGGGACATGCTGACTACGTTAAGAACATGATCACCGGTGCTGCTCAGATGGACGGCG
>CATLEM010000015.1 GCA_949916155.1 uncultured Dorea sp. | reverse complement strand
ATATGTATATTTCATAGCCTGTTACAGTCTTATCCTTCTTCCAGGATATCTTCATTTTTTTCTTTGCTGGTGATTTCACCGCTTTTAATGAACCTTTCTTTGGCACAACGTTTACCGTTACCGTTTTTGCTGCGGCATTGTAATCCTGTGTTGCCAAAGCATTAATTGTAATGATTGCTGTCCCATATGACTTTACAGATACCTGACCGTCAGGAGATACTTCTGCTACTTTTTCATTTGATGAAACGTAAGTAAGGTTTCCGCCTCCACTCGCATGTGCCCCGAACGAGAATGGCTTTGAGCCGATTGCTTTTGTATAAGATGATTCCGCTACTGCAATGCTCTGCTCCTTCTTTACTATTTCTGATGCTTTCACCTCTTTAGTATTTAAAAAAACAAAAAAACTTGCGATAACTATTACACATATCCATCCAAATCCATTTAATCTTTTTTTCATCTTCAATCCCTCTCTTCAAATTCAAACCTTTCATCCGCTACCATTATTTCATCCTTATCAACTAATAGCCTTCCTGCTCCTTCCAGCCTTTCTCCATTCACGAACGTTCCATTTGCAGATTTCAGATCATATATCCTATAGCCTTCAGCCGTCCATCGGATCACAGCATGTCTCCTGCTGACCGCTTTATTATCGGTAATTGCCAGATCAACCAGCTCCGGATTCTGCCCAACCCTGTACTCTGCACTTGTTATAAAGCTCTTCTGTCCATCCCTTTTTCGAACCAGTCCGGCTCTTGTCATTTTCTTCTGGACATTGTTGTCATACGATGACAGTATGATTGTCTTATCATCATCTTCTGTTTCTATCGGTAATTCTGTCTCTATACGTTCATCTTCTTTTTTATCTTCACCCACATCTCTCGAATAAGATATGCTGTCTTTTTTCGGCACATCAGTTTTATCAGGTTCTTCCTTGTCTGCACTCAAAGACATCTCTCCGTTTTGGCTTATCTTCTTATGATTTCTGTTCCAAATCAAAAGCCGGACAAGCCAAACAAGAAGCACCGTTAAGACAACTGCCAAAATGTAACTTATCATCCGCATTATAGGTGTCTTCTTGACCAGTTTTTCTTCTGCGTTTTTTAATGATTGCTCCGCTGATTTTATCTTTTCCATGTCATATGTATTTTCTTCGATAACAGATGCCGCACTCTGCAGTGCCTGCTGCAATATTTCTAAGGAAGAAGCTTTATATTCTTTCTTTTTCATCAGACCGGCGCACTTTTTATACTCCGTCTCTAACAATTCTAATGCTGCATCCCTGTCTTTACTTTCATATGCGATTCCATAATTATTCAAAATTTCTTTTATATCATCAATTGGCAATGAATAATAAACCTGCTCTTTGGCATTAGATAACGCCGCATTATTCATTCCCACAACATAACCATTCTCATCGACCAATGCCCCTCCGGAGTTGCCAGGCATTACAGCAGCCGAATGTTGTAAATATGCCGTTTCCGAAGCTTTTGCTGCCGAATCCTGTATTTTCCCTTCATGGATTTCAACTTCTGAAGCACTGAACTTAGCATAAGGATTTTCCATTGCATCATCAGGAAAACCAAATGCATAAACTACCTTTCCAGTTGATAATTCAGAGCTATTGCCAAGCTTCAATACACTTTTTTCCTTTAATACACCGTCAGTTTGAAGAATACAGAAATCCTGCGTCTCACTCTCCGCCACGATTGACACCTCTGACAACACATCATTTTTTATAACTGCACGAATAGATTGGCTATAATTCCGATTGTCCTTTTTGATTTTATTGTCAGAATAAAACTTTTTTTCCTCTTTTTTTGAAATCACAGTGCTATGACAAGTCGTAATAATGTAAGCGTTGTCTTCCTGGCTGCTTATCAGAACACCGCTGGTATTTTTCATGCGATGGAATACTCCATTTTGGTCTGTCAGACCGGAATATATTTCCACAATTCCGTTCTTTGATCGTTCAATTGTGTCTTCTTGTGCACAGGATTTTATCGGAAAGGAAAAAACACTTAACAGAATGCAAAGTCCGAACATACATATTTTTCTTCTCTGGTATATTTTCATAATCTCATCCCTGCATTTATTCGCAAATGGGCATCCTTCCAGATGCCCATTTTTCACAATAATCTAAACAATAACATCCGACGAAAGTGAACTTGCTGCTGAAATATTCGTATTTTCTGCCGCCTCATATTCTCTTGCCATTTCCTGAAGATCCGTTACATGTTCATTGATCATCTTAATCATTTTGTTGATGTCATCCTGCAATCCATTAAATTTCCTGGTATATGCATTAGCGGCTTCGCCGCTCCATACCTGTCCGGAGAGACTTTTTACTATTGATGTCATCTGTGTCGTAAGATTCTTTACCTGGTTTCCCGCCGAATTAAAAGAAGATGCCGTAGATGTTAGTTTGGCTGTAGATACTTTTAATGTTCCATTCATAATTTACTTTTCCTTTCCATTGTAATATTAATCGCTATTTTCTTTTTGTAGCAGTTCCTACGTTCTTCTGCTCTGCCGCATCATATTTTTTTGCTATCTCTTGTAGAGCCTGAACATATTTTTCAATTGCATTATAAAAGTTGTCCATCTGCGTAGCGTCTTTCGTAAATGCTTTATGGAAAGCATCATTTGCCTCTCCATCCCACATAGAGTTCAATGAACTTTCTCCGGATCTCAGGCTGTTAATATGTGATTTCAGTTTACTGTTCAAAGATTTCAGTTCATTTGCCTTTGACTTTAATGTTGACGTTGTTACAGTAATTGTTTTTGCCATATCTTTCTCCTCCTTAGTTACTGGTTTTATCGTATAAATGCAAGACACCGCATACATTTATCCAATTATTTATACTTTCTGACCTTAGCAATCTCCAACGCTCTTTTTTCTGAATCATATGTTTTTTGGGCAATTTCCCGTATTGTCTTTGCTGCCTTTTGCAATTTTTCCGCCTCACCTGACAATTTTTCTTCCAGTCTAGTCAATTTACTCGTGTAAGAAGAGGCACTCCCGCCCTTCCAGTTCATCTGCAATATTCTTTTGCTTTCACTTATTTTGTTTTTTTCTGTCAAAATTTCTCCGGCTATCCTGACAAGTTTATCTGCCTGCTGATTCGCTTTATTAAAATTTATCGCTATAGAATATGCATCTTTTGCCATACCTTGCTCCTTCCCTGCTCTTTTGTCATGTACACTCCCATTCATGCCAAGGAATTGTCACGGCCTAAACAATCACATCGTCTGGCAGGACATTTGCAGATTGCACAGCCTCATTTTCTGTTTTTATGTACACCCCTGCCATCTCAAACAAGTCAGCCGGATGCTCATTAAGACGCCGGATTACCTCTTCAACTTCTGTTTTTACTTTTTGATAAGATTTCTGATGAATATTGCTTGCTTCTCCCTGCCAGTAGTATTTGCTTCTGGCAATAGTCTCTTCCATCCTTTTCCACTCAGTTTCAATTTTCTGAATCTCACCCTTTATTGCTTGTGCCTGATTCTTCATCACATCCGGCGAAACCTTCAACTGTCCATATCCTGCCATAATGCATCTCCTTATATATGTATTCCTTCCACCAAACTACCCGCCTTGTTTTCACATCTTTCATATCTCTGTTTTGCATTCATTTCATAATTATAGATATGCCGAAAGTTGGAAAGCAGGGAATTTAATGCTGCCATATCATTATTGAATGCATGTTTGAACGCTTCACTGCTCGGGCCATCCCACATCTGATCCAATTGTGCTGCATCTGATTTCAGATTTGATATGGCAGCTTCTATCCGTCTGATACTATTCTGGATTTTCCCCGCATCAGAATTCAACCGGTTGGTATCCACTTTAATCACATCCATATCTCCATTTCCTCCTATACCAGCATCAATCTGCTGCCGTCAATGATTCCGCTTGCATATAGCGTACTTAGCTTTTCCAATTTTTCTTCCTTGTCTATAGAATATAGAAAAAAATCTTCGGCGCACTTTTCGTTACTGCCTTTCATCTTTTTTGAGACTATTTCCATAATTTCAAGAATCACCTTTTCGATAAGCGTATTTTCATCCAATGAAAAATCAAAGCTCTCATCCACTGCCGGGATATAAACATCCACCAATATCATAGTTACCTCCTATTTCCGGGCTAATGGCACAATTACTCTCTGCGTTTCTCCTTCATCTAATACATTCGGCAAAAGTCCTGTTCCTATTTTTTCCAACTTTTCCTTTTCTGCATATGACATGTATTCATATGAAAGTACGGAATTATCACATACTCTGCCGCCAAAATGTATACCTGTCCCATATTTCACAAACAATTCATATATCCTGTATCCTGCCACAAGAGACTGTTTCCCCAGTTCCAGTTCTCCAAAGAAATAAATATTATGCAGACTGCCCTTTTCAATAATGTTCTCTAAAAATCCTTTCATATCTTTTTCTGCATTGTAAATATATGGTACAAACCATGCCATATCGGATATAAAGATAAAATACGGCTTCTCTTTACCCATTAATTCAAAGATATCTTCTTCACGTTCTTCTCCTATCAGTTGATTCTTCAATATATTTCTCTCTTTAAAAACAGGCAGAAGATTACTGAAATAATTAAACATTCCCTCTTCATCCGACACATAAACAACTTTTTTCTCTTTGCAGTATATAGAGAAATTTCCATCCGGTCCGTCAATCACACAAATATTGGCTTTTTTCTTTAACGCAGATTGTATACATATCTTCATAAAATTCGATTTCCCGGTACGCCCCGCTCCGCATACTAAATAACAATATATATCTTGAAGCGGAATGTTGTAGATTTCTGCATTTGCAGCATCATAACCCACCGGAAGCAATGCCGGTTCAGCTATATCCTGTCGATATTGTTCGGACTGCGCAAATTCTGACCACACTGGCTTCTCTGGTATTTCCGGTATTTTTCTTGCTGCATTCCCTTTCCATGCCAAAGCCATATCCCTGCAGGTATCCTGGATTTTTGCAATCCTGGCATAATCGTTTTCGGCCTCAACCGCTAATGCTGTCTGATACTCCAAAATACGTTTGCCATAATATGCGAGTCCTCTTCCCTTAACATCCTTTTCCGGCATCACCTCAATCTGCATACTATGGAGCAGATCCCCATACGCATACCGGTCTTGAAGGGACAGACAAAGAACTGTTTTTATATTATCTGCTACCCTTGTTGTTATATCGCTCATGCCAAATCCGGCCCCAGATACGATAAGGTAAATACCATGGTTGATTCCCTCTCTGGAAAGCTGGATTATCCGTTCCTCATACATTTCCTCCGTCTTTTCCTTAAAGGCACTGTAATTATCTATAAAAACAATAATTGCAGGAAGGATCGAACCATGTATCTGAACATACTGTTTATAATTTCCTCCTCTGAACAGACGCTTCCGGTCTGCAAGTATATGTCCCATCATATTGAAAAACTTTTCAATCTTATCCGTATCATTTTCATACATAACACCGCCCAGATGAGGCGCCCCTTCAAACGCTGACATCATCTTACTGCTAAAATCAATAACATACAGATTGATCTCCTCCGGAGAATATTTTTGGATCAGTGCATATGCCATTGTCTGCATCATCGTACTTTTCCCGCATACAACACTTCCGCATACCGCAATATTTCCGTCTTCTTCTAAATCAATAATCATCGGCATCTGTGTCTGGTTTTCCGGATCATCCATTTGCCCAATCACAAATCTTATTTCCCACTCTTTGGACTGCTTTTTCCAGCCTGTATTTTTAAAACTGCTTTTTTGATACTCTTCAAACTGGCTGAGATAAATCTGTGTCTTTAGAACCGGCATCCATAATTGAAGTTTCCGGTCATATCCGTTATTTATGGCTTGCTCTGCCAAATATTCAATCACTGCATCAAGCTGAGTTTTTTCTTTTACCTGCGGAAGTTTCTTTTGGGAGGCTCTGACCGTATTTCCAGTCATCTCTACCTTGCCGGTCATATCAATCAATTTAGCGATTTCTGTACTTTCTTCCAGCAAACTCTCATCATAAACCGCTCCGCTGAAACCGGACTGAAACAATTCGTATATCTCATCATTTCCAACTTGAAGATAGCAGCGCCCGGCCTGTGTAATGTACGCCGCATCTGGTTTATGCAGCATATCTTTACTATCCTGCTGATCCTGTACACGAAGACACAGCCTGAATTTCGAGTTGCTCCAAATATTATCATCAACCGTCCCGCTCGGTTTTTGTGTTGCAAGTATCAGATGCACTCCCAGACTGCGTCCCACCTGCGCGACACTGATCAGTTCTTTCATAAATTCCGGCTCTTCTCTTTTTAATTCTGCGAACTCATCGATAATGATAAATAGATGGGGCACAGGATTTGCGGCCTCTCCATTTTTATATAATTTTGTATAAGCATTAATATTGTTAACTCCATGTTCCGCAAACACCCGTTGTCTCCTGCGATTCTCACTTTTAATCGAAATCATCGCCCGTCTCACTTGATTCCCTGACAGATTGGATATCTGTCCGATCATATGGGGCAGCCCCTTAAAAAGATTGGCCATCCCTCCGCCCTTATAATCGATAATAAAGAATCCGATATCATCCGGACTGTAATTAACTGCCAGCGAGAGAATGTACGTCTGCAGTGTCTCACTTTTCCCTGAACCTGTCGTGCCTGCGACAAGTCCATGGGGGCCGTGATATTTTTCATGCACATCAAGATAACAGGGCATATTTCCGGCTTTCTTACCAATCATTCCTTTTATATTTTCATATGTACGGTTCTTCGCCCAAAGCTCACGGATTGGTAAATCCTCCAGCCGGTTGATTCCCAGCATCTCAAAAAACGTAAGTGAATTTGGTATTTCCCCGCCTTTCTCTATCTCTGATACCTGTAAAGAAGACAGATACCGGGCAAAGCTTTCAAGTTCTTTATCTTCCAGGGTATCAAAAGATATTTTCTGCTTCTCATCCTCGCTTTCGGACACATCATACATCCCATGGAAAAACTCTGTATTTTCAATGATAAAATCACAATTATTCGGCAATTCTTCATATCTTTCTACAAGTAAAAATGTGGTTAATCCACATTCCCTGCCATGGTCAAAGACATATTTTGAAAAGGGTTCTCCTGTTAAAGCAGAAATGTCTGAAATAAATACAACATAATATGGTTTGGGTATATCCCCTTTGGATGAACCTTCAGACCTCTCCATACGAGCACGGAATATCTTCGTCAGCTCATAAAATACATCGCTGGCTTCTTCCTTGGCCGACGCTACAAACCGCGTCTTTTTATCTTCAGACCAGACGTGCGGAAGCCATTTTGCAAAACTCCATCTGCCGAAATCTGATGAATTCGAACCGTCATATATATACACAAGTTTTAAATCTGTATAGCAATTGTTGGCGGCAAGCTGAGCGCTTAATATCTTTGATACTTCAATAGCGCCCTCTTTATTTTTTCCGCCTATAATACCGACCATACTTCTTTTAAGTAGATCGAGCATGATCGGAACATTATACAGCATACGATAATTATCTTTAATAAATGCCGGTTTTTCAGATAAGCTATCCTTATATAGTGTAAATCTCTTTTTCGGAATCTCAATTTTAATCTGAAACGGAGTGTCGCCTACTCCCAGGCGATGGCTGAGAAAATCCTCATGTGTTCTATTTCTATTCCATAAAATCCCTTTTTGTATATCATATTTCAAACATTCCGTAGCTGCCGGATATGTTGTGTTAAGTTTTTTCTCAGTCTGTTCATACTTTTCTTTTATCTCATTTGTTTTTTCAACCAGATAATCGCTATAGATTTTAAAGCGGTATTCTTCTTCTTCCTTTTCTTCTTTTTTTTGATTCCTGGCATTTAATAATGACCATATAACCGCTACCAGCGCCGAAGAGACAGACATGACAAGTCCAGAATACATATAAAATGAAGACCCCTGTCCTGATGCATAGATCATCAGGATGCTTCCCAGCAGCATAGGAAGTACCATCGTAAATGACGGACCAATTGTCATTAGCATTGACTGTTTTTTTGTGCGCGCAAGCTGCGGAGGCTCTTCTATTTCTATTACATCGCAATTTAGCTTTTCATAATTTCTTGGAGCACGATGATAAATTGTTTTCCCGTTTGAAGTCTCCACAGAAGCATTTAGCAATACTGTCTTTTCATCATATGTCTCATATCTTTTTAATTTTTCCCCGTTTATTCTAACATCTTTAGACTCCTCATCAATAGCGATCATATCTCTCAAGAAAACAATATGAAGACCTATGATATTAATAAATGAACCAAACTGTAATTCTGTTTCTTTCTCTACACGAAGAGAATTAACATACACTCCATTAGGGCTGTCATTGCGTATTTTATATCCAACTGGCGTTTTTATGATCCGGGCATGATTTCGTGAAACCATCCCCAGATAATCATAGACAATGTCGTTATCATTATTCTTTCCGATCGTTATATCGTTGATATCCCGAAGTTTGTATTTTTGAAAAGCATGGACACCCGAAATTATACTCTTAACAATAATAGAAATATCTTCATCATCCCGTGTTCTCAATTGGAGAATTTCATTATCTTTTAATTCATATGATTTTTGAGGATTTTTAGCTGAAACAATTCTGTAAGCATCACTATTTTTTATCTGCCAGCAATAATCCAGCACTTCAAGCTGTAACTGTACGTCTTTCTGCAATTGAAAGTAATTACTCTGAAATGTAATGATATGATCCGCATTATTCAGCGGCGGAAGCAGATACTCCTTAAATGCCACCTGAGAATATACCGACAACACAATACTCATCTCTAAATGCCCCTTTTCTTGTTTTCCAATGTTTTCTGCAGAAACGTCTCCTGATTTGATTTCTCTTCCTTTTCTTTTTTATTCAAAAATTCTCTTTTCTTTTTTTCAAAATGAATATTAACCAATAAAACAATTGTAATTAAAATCACTTCGCAAATTACCAATGCTGTATCTGTTCTTAAAAATTCCATGTAAAATCTCCGTATCTTTTCTATAATTGTTTTCCAATTAATTCACTAAATCCCATGAATCCAGACTGTCACTCCCGCTCTTTTTCTTCTTTTTTCCTGAACTCTTCTTTTGGGTTGGGCTTTTTTTGTTTGTTGTACTCCTCCTGCCAGAACTGCTGCCAGATGATCTGGTTTTAGAGTTACTTGGTGATGTTGTTACCGGTTTTGGAACTGGCTTTTTACCTTTACTGATTACGATATTAACTGTACTGTTCTTATCTATCTTTTTTCCAGCTTCAATATTTTGAGATATTACCTGTCCTTCTTTTACTGAATCACTGTATGATTTATCTGATTTGCATTTAAGCTGCTGTTCCTTTAATTGTTTTTTAGCTTCCTTAGATGTCAATCCTACCAGAGAAGGAACCTCTTTTTTCTCGATGCCTTTGCTTACAATAATATATACCTGACTGTTTTCTTCGACCTTATTTCCTGCTTCTGGCTCCTGGCTGATAATCATGCCTGCTTTCACTTGGTCAGAATACTGTTCCCCTTTAATTTCACACTGTAAACCCAATTCTCCTGTCTTCTTTTTTGCCTCTTCCTGAGAAATATTAGTTACATCTGGCACAATCAATAATGCGCCTTTACTGACAGTAACTTTAACCTCAGAATCTTTTTTTACAATATCTCCGGGTTTGTATTGCTGCAAAATAATACAGTCTTTTTTTACTGTGTCCGAATATTCCTTTTCTGACTGAACTAAAACTAAGTCTTTCTCTTTTAACGCCTCCTGAGCTGTTTCTATAGGCATATTTATAAGATTGGGCACTTCACGTTCCAATGACTTCTGATAAGTTTTTATGCCTCCTGCAATGCATAAAATAACCAAGAATGCCGCAGCAACCATAACAATCCTTTTTCTTCCTACTGACTTGAATGCTTTCTTTTCTATTTTATCTTCTGTTTTTTCCCGGATATCTTGCCGCGTGTCCTCTTTTTCAGACTCTATTCTTTCTTCCGGCCCTATCTTTTCTTCAACTTCTGTCTGCTGCTCAATATCTTCTTCAATATCTGTCTGCTCGTTTTTCCCTTTTTCCCCCTCCATTATTTGTTGAGATTTAAACAGATACACTGTAGGATTTTCTTCCGTATTTTCCTCAATATTTTTTTTATTGTCTCTACTTATTAACTCTTTGCTATTAGTCATATAGCTTAGATCTGTATTTAAAAGATCATCGCCCATAGGATATATTATCTTTGCCTCTGATTCCGAATATAGAATCGACTGCAATGCCTCTTTCATCTCTACCGCACTTTCATAACGTGCGCCTGGTTTATATGAACATGCCCTTAAGACAATTTCAGCCAGCCTTCCTTCTGCATTAGCCGGATTCTCCATTTCTTTTCCGCTTAACCTCAGAATATTCGCATTTTCTTTATCGGAATACCGAATAGGCTGCGGTGACGGCGGCATAAAAGGTGTCCGGTTATTATTCAAAAATCTATATAGAACAATTCCAAGAGAATAAATATCAACTGTTGAATTATACGGAAGCCCTTTATAGACTTCCGGTGCCATATAAGTATAAGTTCCTTTTTTGGATAAACCAGAGGATGTTTTTTCTAACTGACGTGCAATCCCAAAATCCCCAAGTTTAAATTTACCCAGATTGGATATAAAGATATTTTCCGGCTTAATATCTCTGTGAATGATATTATATTTCTGACATATTTCTAACGCCTGACACATATCAATACCAAGCTGGGTAACTTCCCTGATCGTCAACGTATGAGTTTTTAAATATGAATATAATGGTGTCAATAACTCCATCCGGATATATATTTTCCATCCAAACGGATCTTTAGGAACGACATAATGGTCTTCATAGCTGACAATATTAGAATTTCCCTTTAATTTTGACATTAAGACAAATTCTTCGATAAATTCTTCAACTATGCTGCGAAAATATAATGTTACACTTTCATCATCCATTCCTTCATTTTTAATTGATTCCACTTCCGATTGATTCTGCGGAATTTCAATAATTTTCAAGGCGGCTTCATATGTATGGCCAAATTCTTCCTTTTTAATTTGATATACTTTTCCAAATGAGCCTTCCCCTATAAATTTCTCGACTTTCCAGCCATTCCACAATTCTCCTATTTCCATACTCTCTTTTCCTATCTGTTTTCTATTCTTTACACTTCTATCAATATAACTGTAATATTATCTTTTCCTCCGGCCTGCATTGCCTTTTCAACTAATATTTTTCTCTTATCTTCCAGATCCGTATTCCTGCTTAAAACATTTGAAATCTCTTTATCCTGTAGCATCACTGTCAGTCCGTCGCTGCATAAAAGATATATATCCTTTTTTTGAACTCGAATCATTTCGGAATCTGTCGGCTCCAAAATGAATTCATCTTTTTGAATTCCCAAATGCTGTGTTAACGTATTCCTACTACTAGGAATATCGATTGCTCTCGCTATTCCAAGTTGTTCTTGCATCCTAAACATGCTACTTTGCTCTGTATGATCTACCGATAGCTGTCTGAGAACTCCATCCCGATACAGATAAGCCCTGCTATCTCCAAGATTGCTAATCTGTACCTGATTGTCCCTGCTAAATAAAAGTACCGCCGTACTCCCCATCTTTTCTGATGACTTATCTATTTCCCGGCAGATATATTCATTTATCTTTTTCAATACAAATTCCGAATCAAAACGAATTTCCTTTTCCTTTACAAATTCCAAATATCTTTTTAGTACTCTGACTGCTATATACGATGCCTTGTCTCCGTTTCCAACTCCGCCCATGCCATCAAATATTCCAATAATATTTAATCTATCCAGGAAAACAAACCCGTTATATAAAAAGTTTTTTTCTTTTCTCTCTTTATAAATTCCATTGATAAAAAAATTATCTTCATTTTTTTCTCTTACATTTCCAATACATGTCTCTGCACTTACTCTGCATTGCTTCATTATTAATTTCCCCTTTTAACAGCGGTACATATTTTCTCATTTTTCTTTTAATTATAGTTCTATAGAATCAGTTTGTCAATTCTATAGAGTGTGCAAACTGATTCTATAGAAGATTTTTATTATCCCCTCTTTTGCTACACTGAAATCACTATCGAAAGGAGGAGCATACTCTATGGAACTGGATAAAGACTTTAATTTAATCATCGGATTGAGAATACGAGAAGTTCGGGAAGTCTTGAATATGACAAGAGAAGAATTCAGTGAGAAATGTGATATTTCTACCAGCTTTTTATCTGCTGTTGAAAACGGAAAAAAAGCTATTACAACAAAGACTTTATATAAAATCTGTGATGCCGCCAATATTTCTGCCGACTATATCATTCATGGAAAACACGAAGATTTCGAGACAGATATGATTATAGAAATGCTACATTCTATGGAACCTAAAGCTAGAGGGTATGCCGTAAGAATTCTGCGTGAATATATAGAAGCAGTAAATAACCTGACTCCCCGTTACTAATTAAAAGCTGCTCTCTAAAGCACATGCTTTAAAGAACAGCTTTTAATTAGCCGCAACTGATTATTTCGGTATCCTCCAAATTTTTCAAGAAATGATTTGTCACCAAGAGAACTCCATCCCCTTGATCCGCTCGATCAAAGAACTTTTCCCGGTAATCTGACGGTAGGTAATAAGAGGTACGCCCACGCAGACTGTAAAGGTCACTGCCACGGATGCCGCAAGCGGCGCGAGCGGGATTTTAAATGCAGCGCCGGTATAATTCATGGACTGGTACAGATAATAGGTTATCCCAAGTCCCGCTGTCAGCGTGACAAGCCACGCCCCGGCGGCATAGAACACACCCTCTAAGACCAGCATCCCGTTCATCTGCCTCTCCGTCATCCCAATGCTTTCCATCACCGACAGCTCTAGCTTACGGCTCTGAATGCTGCCTGCAGAGGTATTGGTGTAATTCATGATCCCAATCAGCGCTAGGATCAGGACCAGGCTGATCCCCACCTCCATCATATTTCCCTGGGCTCTTTTCACCGTTTTCATCAGCTCGATTTTAGATTCATAGGAATAATCCTTCGCCTGCGGGATTTCATTTACAGCCGAAAGCACTGCGTTTTCTGTCTCTTCGTCAAATTCCTCCTCATACGTGATGCCGATCTTAAAAATAACCGGATTTCCCACAAATTCCCTTACCGCCTTTTCACTGGCAATCACAACCGGCGGGTAGGTGGCCAGCGCGTTGTAATCTGTCTCGTCGATAAGCCCGGCGATCTCAAAGGAACGGGTCTTATCCTGATCTCCGTATGAAGCACAGGTCACCCTTTGCCCTGCAACATCCTTATTCTCAAAGGCCAGGGTATCTCGGTACAAAAGACAGGTCTCTCCCTTTAGAAATGCCTCCTCCGATACCGGTTCCTCCAGCGAAGCGTTCAGCGCCCGGAAATCCGCCTCCCCGATCCCCACCAGGACCGAACCGAAATTCTCGGGATGCTCCTTGTATTCCTCCACCTCATCCTCATAAGGGATATTCATCCATGTATCGTAAAATTCGCGCATCCACCGATCTGCAAACTCCGGCTCCCAAGGCACGGTAACCTCCGTATAGATCACCGGGTCAATTTGTCTGACCCCATCAATTCGGTTTAACCGCTCAAAAAGCGCCCCGTCAAAAATCTCCACATGTTTTTCCAGCTCAGGTTTTTTCATGGTATCATTATTCAGTACCAGATCCAAGTTCCGAAAATTAAAATAATACTCTCTTGCACCCTGGGAGGAAATAAGGGTTACCACGCACAGGAAAACTGCCAGGCTCACCGATAAGGAGCCTATGACCACCGCTGATTTCTTCTTGTCCTTTCCGATCTGTTCTTTCGCCATCCAACAGATCAGTTTCCCCCGTTTCGTCCTGCGGTTTTTCCGGATCCTGGACACGGGTCTGTATCCAAGCGCTTCCATAGGCGAACTTAGAACCGCGGTTCTGGCCGGCTTCCTTCCCGCCGCAAAAACAGTGGCCCCGGTAAACAGCACCGTCAGCAGAAACACTGCCGGATGGAAGGAAACCTCAATCCCTCCGACCTTCCCCGCACGGATGCCCAAAGACCTTACGATTCCTGGGATCAACACAAAGGACAGCCCGCTGCCCAGGAGAAGACCCCCAAGGATACCGATTCCCCCTATGAACAGCATCTGGTATCTCATCCATCCATAGATCTGCCTCCCTGTCATGCCAATCGTCTGCAGCAGCCCAAAATACCGGATATTTCCCGCAGTGGACAGATACATAATATTATAAATCAGAAGATACGCACAGAGGCAAATCACCAGGGACAGACAGACAATCCCTGTAAAAATCTGCACCGAATAGCCGGTATCCACCTGGAAGAACATCCTCTGGGCCTTGCCAAGCTTCATAGCATCTATAAATGCATCCTGATAACCCTTTGACACCAGGCGTTTTCTGAGTTTGATACAGCACCGCCCCGAAGACACGTCAGAAGCTTTCAGTCCCGTCTGCTTATAGAAGCTCTCCGATACGTAAAAAATACTTTTCGCGCCAAATCCTTCCCACAGGCCGGAGATGCAAAAGGTTTTTTCCTGCAGCTCCCCCTCCACGCCGTAAACTACCGTAAATTCATCTCCCACGCCAAGTTCGGGAAAACCGCACCCCTCAAGGGCTTCCTTTGTCGCCATGACCTCATTTTCTTTTACCGGATAGCTCCCGGTAACCGACTCCCTGGCCGAGGCCATCATCCGGTTCCAGTAAACCGGATCCGCATACATAAGCCCCACATTCGGCGTCTCATCATAAGCGGTCTCCTCCACATAGCCGGAGACTGCGGCAACGCCGACCGCCTCCACGTCGGGATTGCTGTGTAAAAGCTGCATCTGTTCTTTCGTCACGCCATACATGATCGCATCAAACTCTGCTCCGGACAGACGGATGTTCTGCACCCGCTGCATTTTAAAATACGTAATGCCTACGGTAAATACACTAAACAGCAAAAACGATGACAACAAGACCGCCAGGATCATGGTCAGGCTCCTGCGCCGGTTACTCTTTAGCGATTTCCATGCCATCCCGGACACCACGGCCATATTATTATTCCTAAGCATAGGAATCACTTCCCTTCACCATACGGCCGTCCTCAATACGGACAATCCGGTCTGCCATCTGGGCAATATCGTTATCATGGGTGATCAGGATGATCGTCTGCTGAAACTGGTGCGCCGCCATCTTAAGCAGCCCCAGCACATCATGGCTGGTGGCGGTGTCAAGATTCCCCGTGGGCTCATCCGCCAGGATAATTGCCGGCTTAGATGCGATGGCCCTGGCGATAGCCGCCCTCTGCTGCTGGCCGCCGGATAAGGTTCCCGGCAGCGCCTCCTTCTTTTCCTGTAACTTTAACAGCTCCAAAAGCTCCTCCACAAAGTCTCTGTCAATGCGCCGTCCATCCAGCTCCATGGGGAGCACTACATTTTCATAGATGTTCAGATCCGGCACCAGGTTATAATTCTGGAAAATGAATCCAACCTTCCTGCGCCTGAAAATCGTCAGCTCCTCCTTCGTCATACCCGCCAGGCGTTTCCCGGCAACAACCACTTCTCCCGCCGTGGGAACATCCAGCCCTCCTACCATATGCAGAAGTGTGCTTTTCCCACTTCCCGATTTACCGATGATCGCGACAAATTCCTGTTCCCTCACCCGGAAATCCACGCCGTCCAGCGCCTTAACCGTGTGTTCCCCAAGCTTATAATATTTTTTGAGACCTCTCGTCTCCACAATCCAAGAATCCATGTTCTGCCTCCTTTATCTTTGATAACTCCATCATAGCAGGCAAAAATCACAAACCAGTCACAGTCTGTAACTATCACAATTCTGTGATTATTCCTATTCATTCGGCAGATAAAGGCAGAATTCGGAACCATTCCCCGCCTGGGACCGTACTTCGATATATCCACCCTGCAATTCTAAGATCTTTCTTGTAAGATACAGCCCGATGCCCACCCCGCTTTCTTCATGCACCTCCGGCTCCCGGTAAAACCGCGTGAATATCTCCGCCTGTCGTTCCGGCAAAATTCCTTTCCCCGTATCTGTGACGCTAATCCTGACAAAAATCTCCTGGCGGATGACCTTTATATGAATCCTTCCGGAGGGCTCCGTATATTTTACCGCATTGTCCAACACGTTAAACACCGCTTCCTCCATCCACTTTGCGTCATGCCGGAGTATACATCTTTCTTCACAGTCCACGGACAGGCTGATCTGCTTTGCGGCCGCTGCCGGGACGATCTCTGTGACCGCTTTCGCCAGGGTTTCATACAGATCTGCCGGTACGCTCCTGATCTGGATAATCCCCGTCTCCAACCTGGACAGCTTCACCATCCCCTGCAGAAGGAAATCCAGCTTGTCCGTCTGCCCTCCTAGATTCTCCAGAAATCCCCGCCCCTTATCAGACAGTTCCTCCTCCGAAAGGAACTCCAGATATAGCTTCATATTGGCAATGGGCGTCTTCGTTTGGTGGGAAATATCGGAAATCAGTTCCTTCATCCGCTTTTTTTCTAAGAGGCTCTTTTCCTCTTTTTTCCTCCAGATCCAGTCAACCCGCATCAGCTTCTCTGCACATTTCCCCCACAGGCTGTCCCTGGTCTCCTCGTCGTCCCCGGCAAGCCCCCGTCCGGACAGGATATCGTCCAGGGCGCACTCCACCTTTGCCTCAAACTGCCGGACCTCACTCTTTATCCTCCACACTCTCCATGCGGCTGCCAGAACCGCGCTTGCAGCCAGCGCCAGGATGCCGATGCTTATCCAATCCATTGATATCCCATCCCATATACGTTCGAAATATATCTGTGTTCCCCGTCCTCAATCTTCCTGCGGAGCCGGTTGATATTCACCGCCAGAGCATGCTTGTCCACAAACTGTCCGCCCTCGTCCCACAACCGCTCCAACAGTATATGATAGGTCATAAGCCGCCCCTTATTCGCCACAAGTTCACGAAGCAGCCTGAACTCCGTCGGTGTAACCGGGCATTCCTTTCCGCCCGCAAACACCCTGGCCTGGTCCAAATCAATGCAAAGGAAGCCATCGTCAAAACCCCGCCTCTCATTCCCGACGTTCCGTTTCGAAATTACGCTGATCTTTTTCAATAATATCCTCATGGAAAAGGGCTTCGTCACATAATCCTCGGCCCCCAGGTCATAACCTGTAAGGGCGTCCTCTTCCAAGTCCCGGGCAGTCAGGAAAATAACCGGCAGCTCTTTCCTCTCCTTTGCCCATTTACAAAAAGCGAAACCTTCCCCATCAGGAAGATTCACATCCAGCAAAAGCAAGTCCGGCACACGGCCATTAAACATAGCTTTTGCTTCCCTGACAGAATATGCGGCTTCCACATGATAGTCTTCCTTGCCCAGCGCGTGGCATAGCGCCTGGTTCAACTCGTAATCATCCTCTAGCAGTAATATGTTCTGCATAAAACGATTCTCCCTCTCTTTTTTAAGTTCTTAGATACAGCCGCATAATCCTGTATCCCAGCCTTAATTCCTTCCCCGGCGATCAACAGGATAAGATCGTCCCTGACTGCTTCAACATTATTTCGAATATAATAGAAAATCTCGTCATAGGGACTGGAGCTTGTCCAATAGCTCCTGAGCTGATTATCTGTAAAGGCGCACACAATGGAACGAGGGTTGTAAATCCTGTTTCCTGCAGCCGTACAGTAACCGTCATACCAGTCCGCCACATCCTCCCGGGAAATCCGGGGCGTCTGCGTCCTCTTTTGATAAATGGAAAACAATCTATCCACCTCAGAATTTGTAAAGCCAAAATATTCACTGAACCGTTCCGCTGTCATCATATTATATTCCACAAACATATTTAACTCTGACCCGCTGGAATATTTTGCAATCGGAAGTACGCCTGTCATATATGCGAGCTCCACATACACTTTCCCCCTTTAGAAGTGATTTTATAAAAAGCAGATAATCCTTCAAATTGCTTTCTGTAATATAAGGCATATGGAATACGGCATCCCACTCATCCACTACAAAAACAAATTTTTCACCTGTCTTCTGGAAAATACGGGTCATAACATCCCATACAGTATCACTTGTCCGGATACCTATATCCGGGTATGCCTCCGCCAAATCCTGATTAATCCCATCCTGGATACGGTCAATATACTGCCTGTAGTCCGAACAGTTCCTCGGCACCTCGCTAAAATCAATATAAATCACGTTATGTTGATTCAGATGTTTATGATAATCAGAAATATCTTTTTCCTCTTTCCCTTCCGCAATCTTAAGCTGGCCAAACAAGCTGCTGCTATCCACTGCTTTTCCCAAAAAAGCCGCAATCATATTTGCCATGACGCTTTTTCCAAAACGGCGCGGCCTTGTAATGCAGATATATTTGCTTTTCCTCCCGATGGAAGGAATTAGTTCTTTCATTAATTCTGATTTATCAACAAAGTATGGGTCTGAAACCATTTCAAGATAATCTTCATAGGAATTCCTGCTATTTAAATAAAATCCCATCTGGCCAGCCTCCACACATCACATTTTGCATTTCCTGCAAAATGGATTTTCTTTGGAATAGGCAACTGCTTGCGTCTCCTCCACCAGATACCCCTTCTCCCTCAGCATCTCCCCGATGCTATTAAGCGTCTCTTCATTCTCCGCCTCAACCGTATGGTAATGATAGTTGGAAGTAATATTCTTAAGAGGGCTTGACTTCCCAAGCCGGATATTTTCGATAAACTCCGTTACCTTCTTCCGGGAATTGATGTCAAGTGAGGCCTCCATCCGGCCGTAAACCCGGTGGTTTACCATGACATTCACCACTTTCCCGCCAAGGTCAACGATCGCACACAGCTCGTCCTCCATCTGCTCATCCGTATGGCTCACCTTAAACACCCGCTGCACTGCATGAGAAGTATTCACGATATATCCCCGGTTCGTGGCGATGATATCTATGCCCGCCTCACGGATGAGCGCCATATCCTGCACGATCACCTGGCGGCTCACCTCGCAGAGTCTCGCCAGCTCCTTTGCGGGAACAGGCTCTGTGCTCTCACGGATGATCCGGATGATCTCCTGCCGCCGTTTTGCTCTCGTCATACAACTCCCCCTTTCTATACCGCATGAAGGTTCTTAAGCGATATATCCAGGATCGGCGCAGAATGGGTCAGCGCCCCGCTTGAGATATAATCCACCCCAAGGGAGGTAAGCCGCTCAATATTCTCCTTCGTCACATTTCCCGAGCACTCTGTCTCGGCCCTTCCGCCGATCAGCTCTATGGCCTTTCGCATCTGTTCCGGAGTCATATTGTCCAGCATAATGATGTCCGCGCCGGCTTCCACAGCCTCCTTCACCATGTCAAGGTTCTCCGTCTCCACCTCAATCTTGCGGACAAAGGGCGCGTAGGCCTTTGCCATCTCTATGGCTTTCGTCACACTTCCCGCCGCTCCGATGTGGTTATCCTTTAACAGAACCCCGTCAGACAGATTATAGCGGTGGTTATAGCCGCCCCCCACACGCACTGCGTACTTTTCAAAAATGCGCATATTCGGGGTCGTCTTTCTCGTATCCAGAAGCTTCGTCTTACTTCCCTCAAGAAGCTTTGCCACCGCATGGGTGTAGGTCGCGATGCCGCTCATCCTCTGCAGGTAATTCAGCGCCACCCGCTCGCCGGAGAGCAGCACGCGGATATCGCCCCGCAGGACTCCCATCTTCTCGCCGTTTTTCACCTCATCGCCGTCCTTGCAGAAAAAGGTGATCTCCGTCTTTTCATCTAACAGCAGAAAAACCCGGCGGAACACTTCAAGCCCCGCGACGATCCCGTCCTGCTTGCAGATCAGCTCCACCTCCCCGGCCATTTCCTCCTTCATCACCGAATTGGTCGTGACGTCCTCGCTGGAAATATCCTCCTTAAGTGCCTCCATGATCAAATGGTCCGCCTGAAGGCGCATCGTTATATCATTCATCGTATCCCTGCTCCTCTCTTATTTTGCTATGTTTTCTATCCTTCTCTATCTTTTTCTATGGGTTTTCTCCCGTTATCTTCTGTGCCGCCCGCTTCGCGAACACAAGGCTCTCAAGCAGCGAATTGCTGGCCAGCCGGTTTGCCCCGTGTACGCCGTTGCAGCTTGTCTCTCCCACCGCATAGAGCCTCTTCATGGATGTCCGGCTGTCTGCGTCCACCCAGATTCCCCCCATGAAATAATGCTGCGCCGGAACTACCGGGATACATTCCCGGGTCACGTCGTACCCTTCCTCCAGACAGTGCTCATAGATATGGGGGAAATGTGTCAGGATCGTTTCTTTATCTATATATTCCATAGAAAGCCACACATAGTCTGTCCCGTCCTCCTTCATCTGCCGCCGGATAGCATCCGCCACCACATCCCGTGGAAGAAGCTCATTGACAAACCGCTCTTTGTTCTTATTGTAAAGCACCGCGCCCTCTCCCCGGACGGACTCAGAGATCAGGAATCGGCGCCCCGGTTTTTTCGAGTACAGCGTGGTGGGGTGGAACTGCACATAGTCAAGATTCTCCAGGCGGATATTGTGCCTCTTGGCAATCTCAACGGCATCCCCCGTCAGATGGGGAAAATTCGTGGAATGTTGATAACGCCCGCCGATTCCTCCCGTCGCCAGAACCGTATCGCGGGCCAGGATTCTGAACCGGCTGCCTGCATCTTCCTGCTCCGGTACCTCTGCGCTCTCGACTGCACCTCTGTGCTCCGATACCTCTGCGCCCTCTCCCGCATCTTCCCGCTCCAAAACCTGCTCCTCTGCGCGACCTCGCCCCCGCGCCTTAACTCCGCAGCACACGCCTTCCTTTTCTATAATATCGGTCATTTCCGTATATTCATAGATCGTGATATTCTTCCGCTCTTTCACCCGCTCCAACAGCTTACTGGTGATCTCTTTCCCGGTAATATCTTCATGGAACAGAATCCTGGGCCTTGAGTGGGCCCCCTCTCTCGTATAGACGAACTCCCCGTCTTCTTTCGCAAATTCCACGCCGTACCCAACCAGGTCACGGATCACATCCTGGGAGCCGCGAAGCATGATATCCACCGATTCCTTCCGGTTCTCATAATGCCCCGCCCGCATGGTATCCTCAAAATATCCGTCATAATCCTCCTCATCCCGAAGGACGCAGATCCCGCCCTGGGCGAGAAAGGAATCGCTGCTCTCGGCATCCGACTTTGTAAGCATTACAACCCGGATGTCTCCCGGAAGGTTCAGCGCCGTGAACAATCCGCCCACGCCTGTCCCAACTATCACTACATCTGCATTTATATCCATCTTCCTTGTCCTCCGCCGGTTATCTCGCAAGCTCAAGCATCCGCTCCAGAGGCCGCCTTGTCTCTTCTCCGGTCCCGGCCTCCATCTGTACTTCATTTTCCCCGGTCTTTAAGACGTGCAGCACCTTTTCAAGGGTAACCAGCTTCATGTCCGGGCAGACCGGGCGTGTGTCCGTAAAGTAGAATATCTTGTCCGGATTCTTCCGCTTAAGCTCATGTGCCACACCTTCCTCCGTGCAGATGATAAATTCCTTATCCTCGCTCTCCGTGGCAAACTCAATAATGCCGGACGTACTGCCCACATAATCTGAAAGCTCCAATACCGCTTTCGCACATTCCGGGTGGGAGAGCACCAACGCGCCAGGATGTTCGTCCTTCGCCTTTTTTATCTCCTCCGTCTGCATCCGTTCATGGGTCGGGCAGTACCCTTCATTATAGATAAACTTCTTCTCCGGCACCTGCTCTGCGATAAAATGCGCCAGATTCCTGTCCGGGATAAAGAAAATGTTCCGGTTGGGGAGCGCTTTCACAATCTTCACCGCATTAGCGGATGTCACGCATACATCCGAAAGCCGCTTTAACTCTGCCGTAGAATTAATATAGCAGACTACTGCCAGATCCTCGTATCTCTCCCGCATCCGCCGGATCGTCTCTTCGTCCGCCATATGCGCCATCGGGCAATCTGCTTTCCCGTCCGGCATCAGAACGGTCTTTTCCGGGTTCAGCGCCTTCGCGCTCTCCCCCATAAACGACACGCCGCAGAACACGATCACTTCTGCCCCTGTCTCCGACGCCACCTTGCTGAGATAATAGGAATCTCCCACATAGTCTGCAATATCCTGAACCTCCGGCGCCACGTAATAGTGCGCCAGGATCACCGCATTTTTCTCCTTTTTTAACGACTGTATCTCCTCTGTGATTGTCATCGCCTTTTTATCCTCCTGTAAAATCATATCGGCCTGTTGCATACCGAAACAGTATAACATATATCTTTACATATGACAAGACACCTGTTTTAATTCTTGTATTGCGATCAAATTCATGCTATAAATTAAAGTAGGTTATGCAAAGGAGGAAATCATCATGAGCGGACGGAACTTCGGGGAAATGCTAATGACTCATCTAAGAGATCTGAATCTTACTTCCATTCTGGTACGGATCTGCTTATCCGTTCTTGTCGGAGGTATTCTCGGCATGGAACGGGGCAAAAAAAACCGTCCGGCAGGGCTTCGGACATATATTTTAGTATGTCTCGGTTCCGCTTTGGTCATGATGACAAACCAGTACGTATACGTCACTTTTCAAACCGGCGATCCCATGCGCCTCGGTGCGCAGGTGATCAGCGGCGTAGGCTTTTTAGGGGCCGGAACGATCATACTGACCGGCCGGAATAAGATCATGGGGATCACAACTGCTGCCGGCCTGTGGACAGCCGCCTGCAGCGGCCTGGCTATCGGAATCGGATTCTACGAGGGAGCGATCTTAGGCGGCATCGCAATCGCGTTTACCGTATCCGGTCTTCTGCGGTTTGATATCTGGCTTCGGAAAAAATCAAGATACCTGGATCTTTATATCGAATATAACGCAAAAAAAGGCGGTTTCAGCGAATTTCTGCAATACGCTAAAGACCACCGGATCGAAGTACATAATATTCAGATCAGCAGAGGGTATTCCTGGCATGACCCTGACGGGAAACAGCAGACACTCAGTTACATTGTCACCGTTTCCAGCCAGGTGAACTGCACCCATACCGAGATGATAGAAATACTGGCACATGCAAAAGGCGTTCTGTTTGTGGAAGAATTATAAGACCCAAAGTAAACGGCCAAACCTTCCCTCAGCCCACTCTTTTAAATAAAATATCAGTCAATAGCAATACGCCATGTATTGCTATACTCTCCCCCCGCAGCCAGACGGAGCAGGTCATGCTTATACTTGAATTCTTCCACAATATCCTGCCTTGACGGAAGGGAAGTCCACGGCTCGATACAGATATACGGCGCATCAGTTTCCGGAGCATGCCAGATACCAAGATAACGCATATCCGGATACGATACTTTCACTTTCCGGGTTCCTTTATCAGACTTGAGCGTAACTTCGTCTGCCATATTCTGAAGAACGATGGCATCATCATCAAACAGCCTGTGCGACAGGCGTATCTTCTTTCCTTCCTCAAGCTTGAAAGGAATATTGGATCCGCTCTGATAGCATGCCGGTGTGTGCACGACTCTGTCCGGCCAGGATCTGCCGCCAAATTCAAGATAGTAGTCAGAAAATTCAAGCCCGTCTTCAAGAGGCACCATAAAGCCCGGATGCCCTCCAATGCCAAAATACATCGTCTCATCCGAACGATTTAAAACACGGTATTTAACTTTTATCTCATTTTCCTGCAGCTCATACGTCACGCGCAAAGTGAAATGATATGGATACATCTTATATGTCTCTTCACTGTCCTGAAGTTCAAAAATGACCGCGTCTTTTTTACTGCTTACCGCGGAAAAGAGGCTGTTTTTGGCAAAGCCGTGGATGCCCATCTTGTATTCCCTGCCGTTTAACAGATATTTACCGCCGGTAAATCTCCCCACATACGGGAATAACAGCGGAGAACGCCCATGCCAGTATTTTGCGTCTCCATTCCACAGATATTCCGTTCCGTCTTTTTTTATCGATTGGAACTCCGCGCCCATATCAGATATTGCAAGCTCAAGTTTGTCATTGCTTATGTGATAATTCATTTTTTCTTCCTCTCTTTACTTTTATCCGGATCATTCCATATACGTTACCATATTGTACCACAAACTTTCCTTCACAGAAAGAGTGAAGACTAACAAGTCCTTATCTGATATCATACACACTTCTCACCCGTATCCCTTCAGCCTCTCCCGAGATAATCTTCACCCGCTTTTCATCTCCGTTTAAATCAAAATAATTATCCGACAGGATAAAGTCTTCATTCGCGTTCTGTATCTCTACGCTTTTCGCATATGCTGCCGCCGACACGAAGATCTCATCGCCTTCCACCCGCCAGGAAAGCTGCGGATCCTCGTATCTGAAATATTTCGGATAGGAAAAGATCACTGTACCATCAGAGATCACCTCTCCGTTCTGCCTCATCTCATAGCTCACATACTCGGAGAATACATCTATATCCGGAAGCTCTGTCTTGTCAAGCCATACACTTGTAAGCTTGGGCACTGTCAGCTTTGTTGTTCCGCCGTCATAGAGAACCTCTGCTTTCGCATTACGTACAGCCCACGACACCTGCACATCCTGATCAGACCTCGTCTCATTAGCCACATTCAGGCGGACAGACTTTTCAAACGCAAAGTGCTCTCTGTTCATATCTGCCTCCCGGGTCATCATCCCCTCCTCCTCACAGGAGAGAAGAAGCGGTGCGAAAAACCGTTTTTCCGCATAATGCAGCGCCTTCCACCTGCCGCAATAATCAATGGAAGACCAAGAAATGACCGGCCAGCAGTCATTAAGCTGCCACACGATCGCTCCCATGCACCTCCCCCTGTTCCTGCGGAAATGTTCTACACCGTACCGGATAGCATCTGCCTGCAGAAGCTGCGACGCATAGAGCAGGGTATCAAAATCCCCGGGATAGAGATAAGTCTGCTGCAGGTAGTTCATGATCCTGCCGTTCGCACTGTATTGTCTCTGATGCTTTTCCATCACATAGGAAAAGATATTCATATCCTTCGGGTCATCGGTGAATGTCTCGATCGTCTTTCTGCATGGAAATGACTGGAACCCAAATTCAGACGCATAGCGGAAAAAATACTTCCGGTATGCGGAAAACGGCTTGCCGCCGTGCCACACGTCCCAGTAATGCACATCCCCTCTGTCCGGGCTGTTGGGCTCATCAAATGCCCCTCCGGAAGACGGGCTTGCCGGCCAATAGAAAGTCTCCGGATCATACTCGGCCAGGATTTCCGGGATCATCTGCTCATACATGATGACATAGTCTCGCACCTCTGTCTTTTTCGTTACCCAGTGATGCCCTTCCTCCACAAACATCTCCATCTCATTGTTGCCGCACCAGAGTCCTAATGAGGCATGATGGCGGATACGCTTTATGTTGTCGATGAACTCCTGCCGGATATTCGCCTTGAACTCCGGCGTCAGCTCATACACCGCACAGGCAAACATAAAGTCCTGCCAGACGATAAGACCCAGCTCATCGCAGATATCATAAAACCAGTCATCCGGATAATAGCCGCCGCCCCACACACGTACAGCATTATAATTAGCCGCCGCGCACTGCTCAAGAAGCTTCCTCGTCGTCTCCGGCGTAACTCTTCCCAAAAGATGATCCTCCGGAATATAATCTGCTCCCATGGCAAAGACCGCCTCGCCGTTTACTTCGTGGGCAAAACACTCTCCCCATTCATCCTTTTCCTTCTTCACTGTCATCGTCCGCAGACCGATCCTTCTCTCCCATACATCCGAAAGCTCTCCGCCCGCATAGAGCTTTGCTTTCACTGTATAGAGGGGCTGCTCCCCATAGCCGTTAGGCCACCATAACTGAGGACGGCCGATAAAGATTTCTTTTGGAGACCCTTCATAACGGCAGACCTTCCCGTCCGGCGCAGTGACCTCTGCCGTGTAGGAGATATCCGCCGCATCTTCCGCCGCATCCTCTGCTTTCACCTCAAGGACAAGCTTTACCTTATCCTCAAGATGTTCCTGTCTGATATAGACACTCTTAAACCTCGCTCCTTTTATTCCCAGCAGGGACACGCTGCGGAAGATCCCCGCGTCCGGCAGGTGCGCGCCCCAGTCCCAGCCGAACATACAGTGAGCTTTGCGTATATGGACGAATCCGTCCATGGCATCCTCCGATCCAAGCGTCCTGCATTTATGAAATTCTTCTCTTATGTGCCGGAGCGGAGAATGAAGCACGATCCGCAGCACATTCCCCTTTTCCTTTATATCCCCTGTTACGTCATATTCCCAGACGCGGTGCATATTATATGCCTTTCCGATATATTTTGTGTTAAGAAAGATATCTGCGATCGTATCCAGCCCGGCAAAATGCAGAAGTATCTTATCCTGCCCGGCAAAGCCTTCTTTCAGATTAAAGCATGTCTCATATTCATAGTCTTCTTCCATCAGAGGGAGGGCGCAAAGTTCATTGTCCTTCCAAAAGGGATCCTCCATATCTCCGTTCCGCAGAAGATCCGTGTAAACTGTTCCCGGAACAACTGCCGCCTTAAACTCCTCCTCCCTGCCTTCTTTTCCAAGCTTTCTCATCTGCCAGTTTTCATTTAACTCCTGCCGGATCATCTTTATTCTCCTCCTCAAATAATACTATTCTGCTTTCGGATATTCGTTGCAAAGCAGACGGTACGGCTCCTCATCCTCTTCAATCTCCGGGAACCGTCCGATCGGCTCGTAAAAACGGTTGTCATGCTCGTCATCATTGCACATGGACACTTCGCCCAGAAGCACATCTCCGCTCCCTTCCTCCACATGAAAATCGTGATACAGATAAGGATATATGGTGATGCTCTCTCCCGGGGTCAGTTTTACCCTCGTCCCCGCCGGAACGGTAAACTCCCGGCCATCGCAGTTCACTGTGACATCCGTATCCGCGAATCCGCCGTCCTCTGTGGAATTATAAACCGTGATCAGCACATTGCCGCCGCCCCGGTTGATGATATCCTCCATCTTCTTCCAGTGAAAATGCATGGGCGCCGTCTGCCCTTCCTTTACGAAAAGAAGCTTTTCTGCATATGTCTTTGTGTACTTATCCATCTTCAGATTCCCATTGCGGATAGTGATCAGAGAGAAGCCCACTTCATCAAACTTTCCGAGCCCGTAATCTGTAATATCCCATCCCAGCATATTGTCCCGGATCTCGTTATATTCTGCGCCTTTCGACTCCCAGTCCTTCGCTGTCCATTTGCAAAAAGGCGGTATCTCAAATCCGTGAGCCTGTATCATTTCTTCCATGCGCCTGATTTCTTCGTTGATCTTTGAACGTTTCATTTCACACATCTCCTTCTTGATTATTTTCTGCCAAAAGGTGTTTTACCCTATAATGCCAGGGGTTGCTCCGCATTTCATTCTCCTGCGGCCCCTGGCATCATTATATTCTATTTTATGATTGCTGCCAAGTTCCTCCTCATTTGATTTATGGCAGATTTATGACAAATAAAGGCTATCCTTGCAAAAAGAAATAGCCTTTAAACTGCCTTTTAATCAAATTCGTAATTAAATTTCTCCTCCAGATAATCCTCTACCGTTTCCAGATAATCTTCCGCCGCCTCAATCTTTCTTTCCAGCTTCCGGTACTGGGAGCGTGTGATCTTCCCATCGTCATACTTATCTTCCCACTTGTCCTCCAGGGAATCCAGCTTCCGGTCGATTGCATCAATCTTCTTCTCATAAGTACGATACTGGGTTCTTCTCTCCGTGAAAGTCCCTGCAAGCTGGATATTACCGATCTCGCTTTTCAATGCTTTCGCATCCGCCTTATACTGACTGATCTTCTTTATTGCTGCATCCACACCTGCAGCTGTCTTTTTCGACACCTTTTTAACAGTGATCTTACATTTCTTTTTGATCGACGTTCCTTTGATCCGTACCGTGATCGTCGCCGTTCCGGCTTTTATTCCTTTGATCTTTGTATCGTCATCTCTTTTTTTCAAAACCTTTGCCACCGATGGCTTGCTGCTGGTCCAGATAATATTACGGTCTCTCACCTCTGCTTCGTCAGGCCTTATCTCACTGTCTAATTCAATCGTACCTCCTACCGCAACTGTCTTTTTCCCTTCGATATAAATCTTTTTCGGTCTGACAGCCGCCATTGCCGGCATCGCCGATGATATGATCAGTGTAGCTGCCATTAATCCTGCCATTAATTTTTTTTTCATCGTTTTCTTCCTCCTGTTTACGTTTATGCGCACAATTCAGCCGGGATTTCGTCCATCTCGCTAATTGTATATCTTATTGTACCAATAATCTGTTAAATTGTATATAAATTTAGAATAAAACTGTAAAAGAAATTTTAAAAGGAGCTGTCCTAATATAAGGACAGCTCCTTAAAAACGTCATTTTTTAATCTGTCTATTCTTCCTGAAAGTCAATGACCATCTCAGATTCCTCTGAAAACTCCTCCGTATCAGTCTCAGGCTCCATCGCAAGCTCTTCTTCCATCTCATCATCGGCGAAAATAATCTCATCATCCATCATAAGCTCAGAATCCAGTCTGATATCACGGTATTTTCTCATACCTGTACCTGCCGGGATATGCTTACCGATGATAACATTCTCTTTAAGTCCAACAAGCGGGTCTACCTTGCCTTTGATGGCTGCTTCGGTGAGAACCTTGGTTGTCTCCTGGAAGGATGCCGCTGACAGGAAGGAATTAGTAGCGAGGGAAGCTTTCGTAATACCAAGCATGATCTGCTCACCGGCAGCCGGCTCTTTCCCTTCTTCCTCCAGTGTCTTGTTCGTGTCCTCAAATTCAAGAATATCTACATTGGTTCCCGGAAGGAATTCACTGTCTCCTGCTTCCTCTACACGGATCTTCTTCAGCATCTGGCGGACGATAACTTCGATATGCTTATCGTTGATATCAACACCTTGCAGACGGTATACTCTCTGCACCTCCTGGATCATATAATCCTGAACAGCACGAAGACCCTTGATCCTCAAGATATCATGCGGATTGACACTACCCTCGGTCAGCTCATCGCCGGCTTCAAGTTCCGCTCCGTCTGTAATCTTGATCCGTGAACCGTAAGGGATAAGGTATGCTTTCGACTCTCCGGTCTCATGATTGGTGACGATGATCTCCCGCTTCTTCTTGGTATCATTGATCGTCGCTGTACCGGCAAACTCTGTG